>NZ_JBVPGR010000002.1:0-732 GCF_055816895.1 Ochrobactrum sp. PL_is501
CGACAATGGCGACGGGACGTGGACGGCGCAGGTTCCAGGCAGTGCGCTTGCCGGTGCGGCGACACCGACGGTGACGGCGGAAGTGGTGTTTGCGGATGCAGCCGGCAATGATGCCGCGCCTGTGACCGACACGCAGACCTACACGGTCGATGTCACGCCACCGACGACCACGGTCGCCATCACCGATCCGGAAGGCGATAATATCCCGACGGCTTCGGGCACGACGGAACCGGGTTCGACGGTTGTGGTGACCTGGCCGGACGGTACCACGTCCGAGGTGGTGGCCGATGGTGCGACCGGCAACTGGACGGCGACGGCGCCAGGTGCACAGCCCAACGGCGATGTGACGGTTGCGGTGACCGACCCTGCGGGCAATCCGGGAACGGGAAGCGGCACGTGGACCAGCGACACGACCCCGCCGGATACGAGTGCCACCACGGTGACGGTTGGTGCGATTGCCGGTGACGGTGTGGTCAATGCCGCCGAGGCATCGGGCAATGTTCCGGTGACGGTGACGATCACCAATCCGCCTTCGGATGCTGCGACGACGACGGTGAACGTGGTTGTCGATGGCGTGCCTTATGCGGCGGTCGACAATGGCGACGGGACGTGGACGGCGCAGGTTCCAGGCAGTGCGCTTGCCGGTGCGGCGACACCGACGGTGACGGCGGAAGTGGTGTTTGCGGATGCAGCCGGCAATGATGCCGCGCCTGTGACCGACACGCAGACCTA
>NZ_JBVPGR010000012.1:0-17854 GCF_055816895.1 Ochrobactrum sp. PL_is501
GGGTTTGCGCCTTACCACTTGACCTTGAAGCCGACGGTGCCCTTGAGGGCGTAGCTGTCGGCGAAGTGGTTGAGCGCGGTGTTGATCGAGCCTTCGCCATAGACGGCATATTTGTTGTCGGCCCAGCCATAGGTGCCGCCAGCGCCGATACCGCCCCAGGTCCGGTCATTGTCGGTGTCGAAGTCGACGCCCGCCACATTGACCGACGATCCACCCAGCATCTCCTGATAGAGATTGGCAATGCCGTAGACGGTGGTGTTGACCGTCAACCCATCCTCGCCCTTCCAGCTATTGGCATAGTTGGCGGCAAGGCCGAGCCGTCCGATCAGGCTGTCGCCGTCATGCAGGCTGACGCGGCTGTCCCATGCATCGCGGAAGCTGTCGGCATCGATCGATGAGTACATCAACTGTGCCTGCGGGGTCAGCGACCAGTTCTGGTCGATGGCGATCCGCTGGCCTGCTTCGATGCTCAAGGCATAGCCGGTTGCCTTGCGGCCATCGGCAAGACCCTGATTGGCGGTCCAGGAGGTGAGATCGCTGTCGAACCACGTGACCTGCGCCTGACCGTCGACATAGAAGCCGGAATTGCCATACCAGGTGGCGGTAGCGCCAAGGCTCCAGCCATCGGTGCTGATCGCGCCATCGCCGTGGAAGGAGGACACATCACCCTTGGCATGGCCATATTGGCCGGTGATACCGGCGATCAGCTTGCCACTGTCGCTCTCATAGAACTGGCCGTCGACACCGGCCTGCATGATGAAGGTGTTGATGTCCTGCTTCATGCGGCTCAGCGACGTATCGGGTTCAAGGCGGTTATGGGCGCCTTCGATACGCGCCCACACGCCCTTGTCGTCAACGGCGGCACCTGTGGCCTTGCCATCGCCGTTCCGGCCCGTCCAGTAGCGCTCGCCCACACGTTCCTGCAAGGTCGGCAGCTTGTTGAGCGCCTGCATGTTCTGCAGATAGCCTTCATAGACTGGAACCGACGGGCTGTAGCGCGGATCAGGGCCTGGGCCTGGATTGTCAAGCTGGCTGGTCAGATACCAGTTACCGTCCTCATTGCCGGTGCCCGAGCCCTGTTGCAGCGTATAGGCATAGGCACCGCCGTGAATCGCCTGCTTGCCGTCCTTGGTGACAAAGTCACCCAGCAGCGAGAAGGTGCCGTTCGACTGGCCCTGAACATCGACCACTTCGATGCCGTTGACCGTCTGTGCGCCAAGCCCGTCGCGATTGATGACCTTCAGGTTGGTGTTGCCAGACGTATCGCCGCCGACCTTGAGCATGTCGGTCTTGGAATCATCGCCATTCAACACGCTGTTGATGACAAGCGTGCCGCCATTGCCGGCATAGTTGCCGGCAACGGTCAGTGTGGTTCCGCCAGAGCCACCGAAATCAACCGTGCCGGAATTGGAGAGGCCGACCATGTTGGTGTCATAGCCGCCAAGGCCGATAAGGGCATTGTTTGCCAGCGAATAGGTGGACGTGCCGGAGAAAGCGCCTGCGGCACCTTGCACCAGAGCGCCGCCATTGACATTGGTCTGGCCCGCATAGCTGCCAGTGCCGGAAAGCGTCAGCGTGCCATTGCCGTTCTTGGTGATGCCCCCGGGACCGTCCATCATGCCGGAAAAGGTCGTATCGATGTCCTGATCGAGCGTCAGCCTGCCGGAGCCGAGCGCCACATAGCCTGCACCGGCAAGGCCGCCAACCGTTTCATTGACACCGGCCAGATCGGCAGTGCCGTCTTTTTCGACCGTCAGCAGGCCCGAACCAAAGGCGTGATCCACAATCCCGGCCTTCGCCGTGCCCTTCTCGACGGTGAGGCCGCCTGTGAACGTGTTGTCGCCCGAAAACACCGTCGTGCCGCTGCCGCGCTGCACAACATTGCCACCGCCGCTGATCGCGCCGGTGAAGTTATAGATATCCGAGCGGTTGAAGGCCAGCGTGCCATGACTATAGGAATCGCGCTTCACCACCACATCGCCCAGAATGCTGCCGCTATTGCCGCCGTCGCCGAGTTGAAGCGTGCCCTGGTTGATCGCCGTGTCGCCGGTATAGCTATTGGCGCCGGTCAGAACCAGGGTGCCATAGTCGAGCTTGCTAATGCCCTGATTGCCGCGCAGCTCGCTTGCTATCGTCGCGGTTATGCCAGCCCCGGCAGCACTGCCATCACCGACACGGATCGTCGGGTTCTTACTACCTTCAAGCGTGAGATAGTCGCCGGACAGCACATAGCCATCCGTGGAGAACGCCAGCCCCTGCGCCCTCAAATCCCCGGCACCGTCATCCACGGTGACCCGATGTCCGACCGTGCCGCCGAACTGCGCTTAATCACCCTGGTTCCACACACCGATTGAACTGCCGTTAATATCCGTCCAGTTCTGATTGGTCGCATTCCATGTACCGTCACCGCCAGCCCATATATTGTTGGCGACCTGTCCGGCAACATAGAGATTATACTGGTGATCCGGGTTCCGGAACTGCATGGCGCTCCGATCCGAGCCGGACGGGACATTGCCCAGCGTCAGGCCATTGCCCGACAGCGTGCCGCCATAATCAAACAGGCGGTAAAGGCCGACACCGAAATCGCCCTGATCGGTGATATTGAGCGTGCCGTTCAGCGTCAGATTGCCATGCACGTCAAACAGGCCGTTCCCATTCCCCGATTTCCCGAGCGCGACATTCACAGTGCTGCCCAGAGCCAGCGAAAGATCATTCTTGAATGTCAGCACATTGCCCTGGTTACCGTCGAGCGCGCCGCCACTGGCCACCTTGGTGTTGCCGATGATCGTGCCGGTGCCGCCAAGCTTTGCGCCAGTCGCAACATCCACCGTGCCGCCCAATGTGCCGATGACAAACAATCCGCCGACATCGACCGCCGTGTTGCCGACAAATGCGCTGCTGTCGCCCGTCAAGACCAGAGAGCCCGCACCGACCTTCTGCACGGCACCGGCTCCCTCAAGCGAACCGGAGAAGATCAGGTCGTCGAAGCGATTGAAGACCACTTTCGTGTCATCGACAATCGTGCCGTTCAGCGCCCCCGTCGTCCCACCATTGCCGATATGAAGCTCGCCGCCCGTGACGTAAGTGGTGCCGCTGAAAGCCGAACCATCGCCCGTCAGCGTCGTGACGCCCGTCATCTGATTGATCGTGCCCGGACCCGAAATGGCCGCCGACAGAAGATAGCTTGCATCCGTATAGTTGAACGTCAGTGTGCCAGTGCCAGAACCAAACACTATCGATTGAGCGTTGAGCTGCCCCGCCACCGCCGCCACATCTTGTGCAGCAGCACCAATGTTAACGGTCCCGGAGGAGCCTGAGAAATAGGCGATTTCAACCGATCCGACATTGACCGCCCCTCGATCCGAGATTGTCAATGAACCAGTACCTTGCCTACCAACGTAGACAGGACCGAGGAAGCCGTTAGGGTGATTAATGGTCCATGACGAACCCTGACCGGTTACGGTTACGACGCCGTTGCCAGTCGTCTCCGAACCAATTTCAACATAGGTTGCTTGAAATTCGGCAATACCGCCCTTCTCTATTGTCAGCGATCCGGTTCCACTGTCCCCAATTTCGAGCCATAGTGTGTATTGTCCTCCTGCTTTCAAGGTTGAACCAACGCCGCTGACAAGAACAGAGCCAGTCGAGCCAGAATTTACACCAATTCCTAAAGTGCCCTGATCGGAACTAAATGAGCCCCCATCCGTGATATTCAGCGTGCCATTTCCGCCAAGTCCTATCTGGAGGCGGTTTGTGCCGTCCATAATTGAATTTACTCCGGATATATTAATGGTGCCAATTCCATCCACGTCCTGCCCCAGAATAACAGGCCTAGGAGTGTGTACCCTGGAGCCATTTTCGATATTCAGAATTCCCTCACCAGAATCGCCAATAATGATTCCTGGCTCATTGTCTATCTGAACGTTATGATCATAAACATAAAGAGTAGAATTATTAAGAGTAATTATCCCTGTAGTACCACTGCCCATGCCGATATGAAGATTAAGATGGGGGCGCAGTGGGTCGCCGGGCTGGGATACTGTTTTGTCGTGAATAATGGCATCCTGTAGCGACAGGGTGCCATCACCCGTGCTGCCAACGACAATATCCCCATTGTATTGCCACTCAGATTGGCCAGGGGGCGGTGTTGGCGTTACATCACCTGTATATGTTATTCCAGCCTGCGCGACAGATGCTGATGAAGCGAGCGCAATAGTCCCAACAGCCACGCCGGAAAGAAGCCCGGTACGCGAGAAAACCGTGCCCGATATTTTTTTATGCATATCTCAACTCCGAAAGCAGAACTATCGAATGTAGAATTAGAAAATTCCCCAAAATACATTAGAAGTTACTGAATAATAAAAGCCAAATCTTTATTTTATATTTGCTAAAATCGCCCGTAATAGCCGCATAAGACAAGCAGCGCTTATCTTACTTATACGTGGTTTCATAAAGACTCAATACATTTATACAGAAACACAATAAATAATTTATTGTTATAAAATCTATAATTAGTAATATATAATATGATTTGGCCGTTCTGATAAATATTTAAATGAAAGGCAAATATTCGAGCGACGATGATGTAAGGGTACGATAATAAAGTAATAGTTTTGCGGTGAGGACTGGTGTTGTTCCGGTTAATACTGAATGGTTGGAGCCGTTCTGGTCATCCGATGCGGAGCCGTTTCACACTTTTCGGGATGCGCTTTGGTAGCCTTCGCGCAAGCTTCGCAAGCTAGGGTCCGCTTCGAAACAGGAGACGGATGTGCAGCAGGCAGCGGCTAAACCCTTCATGAAAAGCGGATTTCTGACCGGCAGCGACATGGGTCTGGCGGTTGGCATCATCATCATCCTGACGGTGCTTTTCCTGCCTGTTCCGGCGGTCGTGCTGGATATCGGGCTGGCGTTCTCCATCGCCTTCTCCGTCCTGATCCTGATGGTGGCGCTGTGGATCCAGCGCCCGCTCGATTTTTCCGCCTTTCCGACGGTGCTGCTCATCGCCACCATGATGCGATTGTCGCTCAACATCGCGACGACGCGCGTGATTCTCACCCACGGCAATGAGGGATATCTCGCCGCCGGTCACGTGATCCACGGCTTCTCGCAATTCGTGATGGGCGGCGATTTCGTCATCGGTCTGGTGGTTTTCTGCATCCTGATCATCGTCAACTTTCTCGTCATCACCAAGGGCGCGACGCGTATCGCGGAAGTGGGCGCGCGCTTCACGCTCGATGCCATCCCCGGCAAGCAGATGGCTATCGATGCCGATCTCTCATCCGGCCTGATCGATGAAAAGGAAGCGCAGCGCCGCCGCCGCGAGCTGGAAGAGGAAAGCTCCTTCTTCGGTTCCATGGACGGTGCCTCGAAATTCGTGCGCGGCGATGCGATTGCGGGCCTCATCATTACCGCCGTCAATATTTTCGGCGGCATCATCATCGGCGCCACGCGCCACGACATGGATATTGCGCACGCGGCTGACGTCTTCACCAAACTGTCGGTGGGCGATGGTCTGGTCACGCAGATTCCGGCGCTGATCGTCTCGCTCGCCGCCGGTCTTCTGGTGTCGAAGGGCGGCACGCGCGGTTCCGCCGATCAGGCGATCTTCGGTCAGCTCGGCGCTTATCCGAAGGCGCTTCTGGTCGCGGCCATGCTGCTTTTCGTCCTCGGCATCATGCCGGGCCTGCCAGCCTTTCCCTTCTTCATGCTGGGCGGCGCGATGGCTTTCATCGGCATTGCCGTGCCGCGCCGTCAGGCGCGCCAGCGCGAGGCGGAAGCGAACGAGGCCGGCAAAAAGCAACGCGAACAGGAAGAGCAGGAGCGCAACTCGGTCAAGGCGTCGCTTGAAACCAATCAGATCGAGCTTTGCCTCGGCAAACAGCTTTCCGCCCGGTTGATCGCCTCGCAGCAGGAACTAGCGCACCGCGTCAACAAGATGCGCCGCAAGTTCGCGCAGGAATACGGTTTCGTCATCCCTGAAATCAAGGTGACGGACGATATAGCGCTGCCGCCGAAAAGCTATCGCATCAAGATACACGGCACGGCTGTCGCCAGCCACGAGCTGCGGGTCGGCGAAACGCTTGTCGTGCTGGGCGAGCGCCCGATTCCGTCCATTCCGGGTGAGGAAGTGCGCGAACCGGCCTTCGGCATGCGCGCCTATTCCGTGCCGGAAACCTTTGCGTCCGATCTGCGCCGCGACGGCTACATGACCGTGGACAATCTCTCGGTCCTGCTGACGCATCTGAGCGAAATCGTGCGCAACAATCTGGCCCAGCTTCTGTCCTACAAGGACATGCGCATTCTGCTGGACCGTCTGGGGCCGGAATACCGCAAGCTGCTGGAAGATATCTGCCCGTCGCATATTTCCTATTCGGGCTTGCAGGCGGTGCTCAAGCTTTTGCTCGCCGAGCGCATTTCCATCCGCAACCTGCATCTGATCCTCGAAGCCATCGCGGAAATCGCGCCGCTCGTCCGCCGCCCGGAAATGATCGTGGAGCATGTGCGCATGCGCATGGCGCAGCAGATTTGCGGCGACCTGTCCGACAATGGC
Source organism: Ochrobactrum sp. PL_is501 (assembly GCF_055816895.1). Taxonomy (NCBI): domain Bacteria; kingdom Pseudomonadati; phylum Pseudomonadota; class Alphaproteobacteria; order Hyphomicrobiales; family Brucellaceae; genus Ochrobactrum; species Ochrobactrum sp. PL_is501. The sequence goes on from NZ_JBVPGR010000012.1 coordinate 6,551, forward strand.
GTGCTGAATGTTCTGCGCCTCGGCAATCGCTGGGATCTGGTTTTCCACCAGAGCCTCAAGCGTGACGCCAAGGGCGAAATCGTCGAATTCGACATCGATCCGCGCCTGCTGGAACAGTTCGGCACGGAAGCCTCCGCCGTCATCCGCAAGCATTTCGACAATGGCGAACGTTTCGTGCTGGTGTCCTCGCCGGAAGCGCGGCCCTACATCCGCATGATTATCGAGCGGCTGTTCGCCACGCTGCCGGTGCTCTCCCATGTCGAGATCGCCCGTGGCGTGGAGGTGAAGTCGTTGGGCGCGATTTCATAGTCAACGGCCGATTGATCCCTCGATCCTTCGATCCTTCGAGACGGTTCCCTTCGCTCCGCTCAGGGAACCTCCTCAGGATGAGGGGCGCGAGGGTTGGAGAGGTTGGAGACGCCCGCTATGTGCTCAGGGCGCATCTCCTTTGGGACGAGGAAAAAGTCTTGGCGCCCACGCCCCTCATCCTGAGGAGCCATGCCGAGCTTGTCGAGGCTTGGCGTCTCGAAGGATCGAAGGATCGAAGGACGAGGGGAATAGTTATTGCTTCACGATGAAAGGGCCCTGAGTGCCTGTCGCACAATTGCCGCTCAATGAAATCATCCTGGCCGCCGTTCTGGCGTTCTGCCGCATCGGCGCCTGCCTGATGCTGATGCCGGGGCTTTCGAGCGCGCGCATTCCGTTGCAGGTCAGGCTGTTCATCGCGCTCGCCTGTTCCTTCGCCGTGCTGCCGCTGGTGCTGCAACGCATCGTCACCGTTGTCGATGCCGGGCAGCCGTGGACGCTGTTTCGCCTGATGGCGAGTGAACTGTTCGTCGGTGCGGTTATCGGCATTCTGGCGCATATCTATTTCTGGGCGCTGCAATTCATGGCCAGCACGATGGCGGTTTCCGTCGGCTATTCCGGTTCTCCCGCCGATGCCATCACCGAAAGCGAACCGCAGGCGACGCTTGCAACCATCGTCACCTTCAGCGCGCTGTTCCTGTTCTTCATCACCGACATGCATCTGGAGATTTTCCGGGCGCTGCTCAATTCCTATGTGGCCATTCCGGTTGACGGACAGTTTCGCCCTGACGCGGCGATGATCGATTTCACCGATGCGCTTTCGGCGGCTTTTCTGGCGACGCTGCGCATCGCCGCGCCCTTCATCGTCTTTGCGATTCTGGTCAATTTCGCCATCGGCCTCGTCAACAAATTGACGCCGACCATACCGGTCTATTTCGTGTCGATGCCGTTCGTGCTGGGGGGAGGGCTGCTGGTGGTCTATTTCATCTTGCCGGAACTCCTGCGCTTCTTCACCAACGAAACTGCCACGCAGTTGCGCGAACTGTTCTGAGGGCCGCGATGACAAACCCGCGCAATCTCAAGAAGCTGATTGAACTGCAAAAGCTTGGCAGCGCCCGGCTGGAACAGGCGCTTGCCGCAGCCAATGCGCGCAAGGGCGCGCTGGATGAAGAGCGCGAGGCGCTGATCGCCATGCAGGACCGCCGCTATGACGGCGATGCGCTCAATATCGATCCATCGCTGCTGATCCGGCGTCTGGGAAACAATGCCGCCGAATCGCAGCAGCTGGAACGGCGGCTCGATGTGCAGCGCAAGGCGCTTTTGCAGGAACAAAGGCGGGTGGAATTGCTGGAAGGTCGCTTGGCGGACACCAGAAACGAGCGGGAACGGCGCGAACTTTCCAGCCTGATCGAGGAATTTATTAGCCGGAAAACGACAAATCGCTCGCAAGGCCCTGATTGAGCACAAAAACGAGGCTGAACGCACGCACAAGTTTCAGTCAAGTTTGATCCATTATGGTGCACATAACAAACAAGGAGTGATGCATGGCGATCAACCCGCCGTCAGATCTGGTGATGGACGTGGCGCGCGCCGCCGATCCGCAAGCCTATCGCATGGCGGCGGAACGGTTGAGAGCGCCGTCCGCATCCGCCGCCAGCGGTGGGCTGACGCAGGATGGTTTCGCCAGCTTTTCCGACAGCCTCGCGGCTGGGGTCAGCGTGCGGCCGGATGTGCAGAACGCGGCCAATCCGGCCTATCGCAAGTTCGAGGCCTTCATGCTGCAATCCTTCGTGCAGTCGATGTTCACCAGTGACACGACGGCGACCTTCGGGAAGGGGATTGCCGGTGAATACTGGAAGTCCATGATGGCCGAGGCCATGGCGAACAAGATGGCGGATGGCGGCGGCGTCGGCATTGCCAGGTTGCTTGAGGAGCAGGCGGCGCGCAACGGACGGCCAGACGCGCCGACGACGGTGGCCTTGGGAGACGTGATCGACAATCTGGGAGACCAGATGAGCGAGAACGCCGTTTCGAAGGACATTGTGCATGGCTTCGAACGCAAGCTCATTCAAAAGCAGCTGGAGCATGTCTCCCGAAAGTGGGAACCGGTTTCGGGATAAGGACATGCGGCAAAATGAAAAGATAGACAACAGCGACACGGACAGCGCGCGCGGCTGATTGGCCGTAACGACAAGCGTCATAATTGAGGACCCCCGAAATGACCGAGACAAGCTCTGAAAACAGCCTGCCAGAGGATTCGCTGATCGTCGCTATCACGAGCGAACCCGGTCAGGCGCTGGCAGAGGAACCGGCCGAGAACCCGACATTGAAGCCGGTCGTGCGGGCGATCCAGCGTCTGGAAGACGTGATCGATACGGAAACGCGCCTTCTGCTGGATGGCGGCAATCCGGATCTCGCCGAAATCAACGCCCGCAAGAGCCGTGGACTTTACGATTTCAACAAGGCGATCAAGAAAGCGGCCAGCGCTGCCGAACCGGCAACGATGAAGCGGCTTCAGCCGCTGCTGGACAGCCTGAAGCACAAGCTTGAAAAGAACTGCGAGGCGCTGCAACTGCATCTGCGCGCTGTCGGCGAACTGGCCGACCTCATCCGCGGCGCGCTGGAAACGCAGGAAGCCGACGGCACCTATTCCATGCAGAGCGCGAGGCTCGGTCACGCACGATGATCCGCATCATTGCCATCGGCCTGTGGATTTGCGCCGTCGCTTTCGGCTCGCTTTTCTTCGCCGTTCGCCAGAACGCCTCATCCGTGGATGGGGCGCAGGCCGCGGTCGGCGGTTTCGGCGGCGTCGACTACGTGAAGACGGACGTGATGAGCGTGCCGATCATTTCGAATGGCGATGTGGCCGGTTACGTGGTGACGCAGCTTGTCTATACGGTCGATTCAAACATTCGCAAGAAGCTGAGCGTGCCGCTCGAATTCTTCATCAGCGATGAAATCTTCCGCAAGTTCTATGGCAGCTATTCGGATACCAAGGAGGTCGAGAAGGTGAGCTTCGAGGACGTGCGCGCCTCGATCATCTCCGATCTCAATGCGCGGTTCCCCGAACCGGTGATCAAGGACCTTCTGGTCGAGCAGTTCAACTATATTTCAGCCGAAGAAATCCGCGCCATGAACATGCGCGGCACGCCGACGCCGACCGCACCCGGAAAGCAGGCGCCCGAAAAGCAGGCAAATGCCGAGCCTGCCAGTCACAGCGAATAGTATTTTCCTGAAAGCTGGGCGAGGCGTTCTTCGTCGAGCGGCGTGACTGCCGGGTCGGATACGAGCTCCACACCCATTTCACGGCCATTGCGCCAGGCGACGCGGGCCAGAAGCGCGCGACCGTAATAATCATCGAACAACCAGAAACGCTCAGGCAGGGTGGGGACTTCGACGGTCCTCAGCTTGGCGCCATGGGGCGCGATATCGCTGAACTGGCACTCGATGATAAACCGCCCGTCGAGGCCCACGATCTTGCCCGAGCGCAGCCTTGTGCGCTGTCTCTCTTCCCTGCGACGTTCATGGGATGGCTTAACCCGCGCCATATCAAAATCTTACCTGCTGTTCCCCACCGCATCGGCCTGAAAATCGAAAACGATTTTCGGAAAGCACGATGCGCAGTTTTAAGAGCCCAGTCTAGCAGGTTTCGATTGCCGATGCGTTACTTTTTGAACCGGGAATCTGCGGGCATGGTTACCTTGAACAGGTTCGTATCTGTTTGAGTATGATCTTTTTCCGCATTATCCTACGCAAAACCGTTTCACACTTTTGCTGGAAATGCTTCAATGCTCGCCGCAGGCTTCGCAGAGGCCACGCAGCTCCAGTGTCGTCTTGCGCGACTTGAACCCGTTCTGGAGGCTCCATGCGCTGACAAGGTTCTCAATCGCCGCGTCGGAGAACTCCGTCACCTGACCGCATTTCTCGCAAATCGCGAAAGCCACGAGGCCCTGCTGATGGCATTGCGGATGGGCGCAGGCAACGAAGGCGTTGAGGCTTTCGAGGCGATGGATCAGCCCGTAGTCGAGCAGCTTTTCCAGCGCGCGATAGACTTGCAGCGGCGCGCGGAAACCGTCGTCGCGCAGCTGGTCGAGGATCGTATAGGCGCTGAGCGGGCCATCCGCCTTGGACAGCACGTCGAAAACCAGTGTCTGATTGCGGGTCAGGTCCTGCGGGGCGTGATGATGGTGATGGGTGCTCATTGTCCAGCGATCCGTTTCGGTGATGCTTGTTCCCTCTTATGTAGGGGTAACAGGCTCAAAATGAAAATGGCAAGCGCCGCGACCACGATGGACGGGCCGGACGGCGTGTCGAAATGAATGGAGCCATAAAGTCCGCCGATCACCCCGGCAGCACCGATCAGCGAGGCGAGGATGGCCATCTGTTCGGGCGTGGAGGAAAAGCGGCGTGCGGTTGCCGCCGGAATGATCAGCAGCGAGGTTATCAGGAGGATTCCGACGATCTTCATCGCGATGGCGATGACGATGGCGAGCAACAGCATGAAGACAATGCGCGACAAAGCCGGGTTCATGCCTTCGGCGCGCGCTATGTCCTCGCTGACGGTGGCGGCGAGGAAAGGACGCCACAGCCAGGCCAGAACCGCCAGCACGAACACGCCGCCGCCATAGATGAAGGCGATATCCATGCGCGAGACGGCCAGAATATCGCCGAACAGGAAGGACAAGAGGTCGACCCGCACCCATGTCATGAAGGCGACGAGGACGAGGCCAAGCGACAGCGTGGCATGGGACAGGATGCCGAGGAGCGAATCCGCCGACAATGTATGGCGGCGCTGCAAGAGCAGCAGAATGGCGGAAATCGCCACCGCGACCGCGAACACGCCGATCATCATATTGATGTCGAAAACAAGCGCCAGCGCCACGCCGAGAAGCGCGGAATGCGCCATGGTGTCGCCGAAATAGGCCATGCGCCGCCACACGATGAAGCAGCCGAGCGGCCCGGTGGTGAGCGCCAGTCCGACACCGGCGACGATGGCGCGGGTGAAGAAGTCGTCAAGCACGGGGCGCGCTCCCTTCGTGGTGATGGTGGTCATGGTCATGATGATGGCCATCATCGGCATGGCAGTGATCGGTCACGGAACCATCTGCGTGCAGCACGCGCCCGTCAGGCAGATGCGTGTGATCGTGGTGATGCTCGTAGACGGCGAGCGGCCCGACGGCCCGGCTGCCGAACAGCCGCACATATTCGGGGCTTGCCGTCACGTCGCGCGGGGTGCCGCTGCAACAGACATGGCCATTGAGGCAGATGACGCGGTCGGTCGCCGCCATGACCAGATGCAGGTCGTGCGAAATCAAAAGCACGCCGCAGCCGGTGTCGTCGCGCAGCTTCGCGATCAGCTCGTAAAGCGCGGCTTCGCCGGAAAAGTCGACGCCCTGTACCGGCTCGTCCAGCACCATGAGGTCCGGCTTGCGGGCAAGCGCGCGCGCCATCAGCGCCCGCTGGAACTCGCCGCCTGACAGGTTGGCGATCTCGGCCTTTGCAAGATGCGGGATGCCCACCACTTCCAATGCCGCCTCGATATCCTTGCGCGCGAGAGGCCCGGTCAGCGTCATCAGGCGCTCGACCGAAAGCGGCAGCGTGCGGTCGATATTGATCTTCTGCGGCACATAACCGATGCTGAGCCCCGGCGCGTGGCTCACATTGCCTTCGTCCGGCTTCAGGATGCGTAGCGCCATCTTGGCGGCGGTGCTTTTTCCCGCGCCATTCGGCCCGATCAGGGTCACGATTTCGCCGCGCTCGACAACCAGATCGACATTGCGCACGAGCCAGCGCCCGTCGCGATAGACGCCGGCGCCTTTCAGTTCGATCAATGTTTCCCGCGCCTTTTGGGCGGGGAGGGCGGTCTTCCTGCTCATCTGTTCCGGGCTTTTCTCAGTGTCTTTTCCGTTGGCCACCCCGGTTTCAATTTTTGCAAATTGGGGGTTGCCTCACCTTATGACAGACGTTATAGCATAACGCAACAGACGTAATAAAATAACATATCACTTGAATATGATGTCCTTCATCAATCACCCAAGAGAGAGACCATGAAACATCGCCGCTCCCTCCTTCTCGCCTCGGCTTTTCTCGCCGGTTTGACCCATGCCGCCTTTGCTGCGGAACGTGACGGCGTTGTCGTATCGATCAAGCCGCTCCACTCGATTGTCTCGGCGGTCATGCAGGGCGTGGGCGAGCCGAAGCTGATCGTGCAGGGCGCGGGTTCGGAGCATGTCTACAGCCTGAAACCCTCCGATGCCGAAGCCATCGAGCACGCCAGGGTGATCTTCTGGGCCGGACCGTCGATGGAAACCTTCCTCGACAAGCCCATCGACACGCTGGGCGAGGGCGCAAAGGTTGTCGCGCTTGGTGATGCAGACGGCCTGACGAAGCTGAAGTTCCGTGAAGGCGGGCCGTTCGAAGCGCATGACCATGGGCATGAAGAAGGCCACGATCATGCCCATGATGACAAGAAGAACGATCATGCCGCTGAAGCTTCCGAAGCCGGGCATGACCATGGCCACAATGAATATGACCTGCATTTCTGGCTTGACCCGCAGAACGGAAAGGTTCTGGCGGCGGATATTGCCAAGACACTCGCTGAAAGCGACCCGGAACATGCCGCGCAATATGAAAAGAACGCGAAGGACTATGGCGAGAAGATCGACGCGCTGACGGCGGAAGTCGCCAGCGAACTGGAGCCGGTTAAAGACAAGCCATTCGTCGTCTTCCATGATGCCTATCAATATTTCGAAAATCGCTTTGGCGTGAAGGCGGCCGGATCGATCACGGTCAGCCCGGAAAAGGCGCCGGGCGCGGCGCGCATCAAGGAAATTCACGAGAAGATCAAGTCGCTCGGCGCAGCCTGCGTGTTTTCCGAACCACAGTTCGAGCCGAAGCTGGTGAAAACCGTTATCGACGGAACGGATGCCAAAACCGGCGTTCTCGATCCTCTGGGTGCCGAATTGAAGGATGGGCCGGACCTTTATCCGCAGCTTATCCGCAATCTGGCCAGTTCGCTGAAAACCTGCCTGTCGAAATAACAGCCGCAGCCGCTTCCCTTTGCTGGATGCCCCTGCATTCAGAAAGCGGCTGCGATTGTGCCGGGCTGCAACCTGCTTGAACTTGCGGGCGGCCCGGCACTCAAGAAACCCGAACAAGCGCAACGCGCTTGGTTACTTCGCTGCAAAGCGCGTCAAGCGTAAAGCGTGTTGCCGCTTTTCCCGTACATTTCTGGCGGCTTTAACCGCCGATTTTTACCGCTAAGATTGTTACGATATAACATAAAGGAGATATGGATGCGTAGCTTTGTAAGGGCGCTTCAGGCCGGTGCCGTTTTGACTTTTCTTGCTCCGGCAGTAGCGGGTGCGCATGGCATCTGGATTGCCGAGCGTCATGGAACGCAGGCTGTCGTGTACGGCCATGGCGCAAGCGACGAGGCCTATGATCCGCAGAAGCTGAAGACGGTGACCGCCAAAGACGGGGACGGCAAGGATGTTGCCGTGAAGATCGAGCGGCAGGAAGATCATGCCCTGCTCGGCGTGCCCGGAAATGCGGTTGTGGTCAGCGGCATGCTCGACAATGGCTTCTGGGCCGAGGGTCCGGACGGCAAGTGGGTCAACAAGCCGAAGTCCGAGGTTCCGGGTGCGAAACAGTCCAGCCAGAGCCAGAAATTTGCCGTCGCCATTCTCGATCATCTGCGCAGGAAGCCCGAGCCGCAAGGCTTGCCGTTTGAAATCGTTCCCCTGATGGACCCGACGATTTTGGAGGCGGGTAACGAGCTTCCCGTGCAGGTTCTGCTTGACGGAAAGCCGGTGGAAGGCGTCGCTGTCACGGCGGATTATGTCAATGACAGCCACGCGGCGCCGGCAAAGACCGACGCCGAAGGCATCGCCACAATCAGGATTCGCAATGCGGGTCTCAATGTCGTTGCCGCGGGCCATTCCAAACCGCTGTCCGACTCAACGGAAGCCGACAAGCTCAGCTATTTCACCACGCTGACCTTCAATCTCGATCAGCATCACCACGATTGATCCCTTCCAGTTTCACCAAGGAACGCAGTGATGAGAAAAAGACTGCCCGTCACCGTCCTGTCCGGCTTTCTTGGCGCCGGAAAGACGACACTGCTCAACCACGTGCTCAACAATCGCGAGAACCGCCGCGTGGCGGTGATCGTCAACGATATGAGCGAAGTGAACATTGATGCCGCCCTCGTTCGGGAGGGCGGCGCCAATCTCTCCCGCACGGACGAGCAACTGGTCGAGATGACCAATGGCTGCATCTGCTGCACATTGCGCGACGATCTCCTGAAGGAGGCTTCGCAACTGGCGGCACAGGGCCGCTTCGATTATCTGCTGATCGAGTCGACCGGCATAGCCGAACCCTTGCCGGTCGCCGCCACGTTCGAGTTTCGCGACGAGAAGGGCAACAGTCTTTCCGATGTCGCCCGGCTCGATACGATGGTGACGGTTGTGGATGCGGCCAATCTCCTGAAGGACTATGCGTCGAGCGACTTTCTGCGCGATCGCGGCGAATCTCTTGGCGAGGCGGACGAGCGCACGCTTGTCGACCTTCTGGTCGAGCAGATCGAGTTCGCCGACGTCGTGGTGTTGAACAAGATATCGACCGCTTCAAGAGATGAGCGGGATCTTGCCCGCAAGGTCATCCGTTCGCTCAATCCCGATGCCCGCATTGAGGAGGCCGATTTCGGCCAGGTGCCGCTCGACGCCCTATTGGACACGAAGCTGTTCGACTTCAACAAGGCGCATGAACATCCGCTCTGGTACAAGGAGTTGCACGGTTTTGCCGCGCATACGCCCGAGACCGAGGAATATGGCGTTCGCTCCTTTGTCTATCGCGCGCGGCGTCCCTTCGATCCCGAACGGTTCCAGTCTTTCATCGACAAGGGCTGGCCGGGTGTCGTGCGGGCGAAGGGCTTCTTCTGGCTGGCGACACGGCCGGATTTCGTCGGCGAGATCAGTCAGGCGGGGGCCTTGGTGCGCACGGGAAAAAGGGGCCGCTGGTGGTCCTCCGTGCCCAGGCAATACTGGCCGGAGGAACCCGAATGGCAGCGCGCCATGGAACCGTATTTCCATAAAGTCTGGGGCGACCGGCGTCAGGAGATTGTATTCATCGGCGTCGATCCGATGCGGGAAGATGCGCTCATCGATGAACTGGACCAGTGTCTCCTTGAGGAAGAAGACTTTGTGCCGGAACGCTGGTCGGGGCTGAACGATCCGTTTCCGAACTGGTCGCCAGCCTGAAGCCTATTCCGACAGTGAGGCTATATCCATGGCCCTGCTGTCGGCCAGCGTTCGGTGATCCAGAACGCTGGCGATGGCTTCGCGCACGTCGAGCATCATATGGCGCACCTCGCATTCGTCCTCATCACAATCATCGCACGGGCGATAGTCTGTCTTGCTGGCGCAGGCGATGGGGGCAAGCGCGCCATCAAGCGCGCGGATGATATTGCCGATGGCAATTTCGTTGGCCGGGCGGGCAAGGCAGAAGCCGCCGCCCTTACCCTTGCGGCTCAGAACGAAACCGGCATTGCGAAGCTCGGTGAAAATATTGTCGAGAAACTTGCGCGGTATATGGTGCTTCTCGGCGATCTCGCTGGCCGAAACCAGTTGCCCGTCCGTAACGCCCGCCAGATGCACCATGGCTTTCAGGCCATATTTGCCCTTTTTAGTCAGCATGCCACCCCTGCAGGGCATTTCCTCGAAGACCGAAACCGCCTTCGTCCGGAAAATGCGTGAAAAGAATACGCCCGCCAGCAAAAACCGGCCTCATTGATCTAGAAGTTAGGGGGTAAACCCCGCCACGACAAGTCTTTTTGCCGCCAGCGGTCAATCGCGACCGTTCTCCAGCAAAGCAAGGGATAATGCGCCCTGCAGTGCATTGCCGAGCGCGGGTCGATAGAGGTCCCGATGCGGCAGAAACGGCAGCGCCGCATAGGAAGCGGCAAGGCCTCCCGTCATGCTGAACCGGCCGAGCCTTTCTATGCCGAGCCGATCCAGACCGCGTGCAATATAAGTGCAGGCGCGTTGCAGGATCGACATGCCAAGCGCATCGCCCTTCTGCGCATAATCGAAGAGAATAGGTGCAAAGGTGGCATAGTCCGCAGCCATCGCCGTGCGCGAGAAGGCGATGATCTGGCGCATGTCGCCGCCGAAGCGGGCCAGCACAGCATCGACGAGCTCCGTGCATTCAGCCATTCCATCCAGTGCGAGCAGCGTTTCTTCGAGCAGTTCCCGCCCAAGCCGCGCGCCGCCCGCCTGATCGCTCAGCATGAAGCCGCGACCGCCGACAATCTCGAAAGCCTCTCGTTCTCTTTTGACGAAGACTGAACCGGTGCCGAGAATGACGATAGCGCCATCGTCCTGACCGAGCGCGCCTTGCAGGGCGCTGACCGCGTCGGAAACGATCTTCACCCTGCCGAAAGGGAGTTGGCGCTCCACGCTGTCCTTGTCGGCAAGCGAATTTGCGCCCGCGAGCCCCAGCACCGCGCAGGTCTCTCTTAGTATGGCGACATCGAGCCCCGCATCATGCGCGGCCTGCTTCGCTGCGCGCACTATATTGTCCAGCGCGGTGGCCGGGTCGGCGCCGATATTGGCAGGGCCGCTTGTCCCCCGGCCCACGGTCGAGCCATCGCGGTCGGCGAGAAGCGCCCGGCACCCGGTGCCGCCGCCATCGACCGCCAGAATATAGGGCATAGGCTTCATGTTCTTCCCCGATTGTCATGCCAACCGTCACGGAATCGTCGCAACTGTTCGAATCGCCAGTTTTTCACGGTTGAAATTTGGTTAAAAAGGACCATATTGGCTGTGGAAAGAAAATTCCTGTTTTTTTGAGAAACTGCGTTGACAGTTTTGCTTGGTGGGGTCTATATGGCGCCACAACGAGGGCGGCGGCGCCGCAAGCGGCAGGCTGATGCGTCCTTGGAGTTGGTTGAAAGAGTTGGGCAGCGATGTTTGATTTGAGTAGGCTGGCGGCGTTGAC
>NZ_JBVPGR010000013.1:0-773 GCF_055816895.1 Ochrobactrum sp. PL_is501
GAGGGCATGCACGACCGTCGCTCCTCGCTTTACCACCGCCACCGCTTTGCGCCTGAGATTATCGCTGAAGCAGTGTGGCTGTATTTCCGGTTTCCGCTGAGCTTTCGCATGGTCGAGGACATGCTGGCATACCGAGGGATCATCGTCACCCATAAGACCGTGCGCGAATGGGCTGAAAAGTTCGGACGAGACTATGCCAATATAATCCGTCGCCGCACACCGCGCTTTGGCGATAAATGGCACCTTGATGAGGCTGTCGTGACGATCAACGGCGAACGGCACTTTCTGTGGCGCGCCGTTGATCAGGATGGCTTTGTGCTGGAAGTGCGGGTCCAGAAACGTCGCGATACCAGGGCTGCGAGGCGTTTCATTCGGAAGTTGCTGTCAGGTCAGGGCGCAGTTCCTCGCGTCATGGTCACGGATAAACTGGGCTCTTATGGTGCCGCCAACCGCAAGATTGGCCTCACGCTCTGTGATCATCGCCAGCATAAGGGCTTGAACAATCGGGCTGAGAATTCTCATCAACCCATAAGACGACGAGAACGGGTCATGAAGCGTTTCAAGTCAGTACGACACTTGCAGCGTTTCGCATCCATTCACGACCCGATCTACAACCTTCACCATTTCCCCCGCGACCGCTTCACCTCTGCGATTCACCGCGAGCTGCGCCAAACCGCCAATACTATCTGGCGCGATATCGCTGGCCTGTAATCTGCATAAAAGCAGCTTCAAAGTCCGGGATATGTCCGTAAGCAGGTTAACGTTACGGTGCC
>NZ_JBVPGR010000010.1:0-20848 GCF_055816895.1 Ochrobactrum sp. PL_is501
GCAACAGCGCACTCGTCAAGAAGGAAATGCGCCAGATTCGGGAGATCGTCGGCACCGATCCGGACGCCGAAAAACTGATGCAGGTGGCGCTGGAGGCCGCGCAGTACCGCGTGGTGCTGAAGTGGCCGTTGCGAGCCGAACCGATGCCCGGGCTGCGCAAGCCCTCTCATCAGATACTCGGGAAAAGCACGCGCTACGATGTGTTTGTGAAGGCCAAGCTCACCTGAGGATCGAGCGGCGGCACTATCGCAGGGTCTGGTCGCTATGATCCGGTTCATGCCAGCGAAAGGCGTCATTATCTGCGGGTGTCTTGCTTGCCCTGGAAACGCAAAACCCCGCTGCGTGGGCAACGGGGTTTTGGGATCGTTGGTTGCGGGGGCACACAACACCCGATTCCTGCGATTATTCGACGGGACTGTTCCGCGGTTAGCAGCCTAGATTTATACATATCGCAGGTTTGTATGTTTCTCATCTAACCTGTCGGAACATTCCCCAATTGAGCTTTGAGACCGAAGCCGAATAGAGAGTTCTCAGCTCCAAAGGATAAAAACGCCCCACTTAACTAATGAAGTAGTGACCCAAACTAGGGTGCCCCTCAACATAACAGGATAATAGTTATAAATAGGTCGAAGGGAAGCATACATACGGCGTATTGCTTGTTAAAAAGACCTATTTACGCGTAAGCGGGATCACTTGACCCGCGCCTGTATCGCCGTCTCCTCGGCGTGGTGGGTTGGCCTTGAACTCAACAACCCGAGCCGTTTCTAGTTTTAGCCAGCCAGAGGGAAGTGCAGATAAGCTTTCAACATCGTGCGGCAAGAGCGGCAGGTCATGGCATAGAGCCTCTTTTGTCACCCGTCCCGCCTCAACCAGTGCCCGAAATATATCAGAGAGCAGGCTGGGCTGTTGCAACGGCCAAGTGTCATCGTATGGCTCTCCTTTTGAGGAATAGCCTTTCGAACTGTAAATTTTGAATAGTCGCTGTGCGGCGTCTTGATCCAAGATATGCAGACGCTTCAGACGCATGATCTGCGCTTTAATCGAGACCTTCCAGCGAGCCTTAAGGCGCTCCAGTTCCCAAATGGCGGCAGAATCAACCTCCACGCTGAATTGGCTAGCGGGCAGCAGGAAGGCTGACGCAAAGCTATGCGCCTGCTCTTCGATAAGCTTAAAGTTCTCTTCGAACTCATCTTCTGTGACTGCCCGATGAAGCAGGATATGTCCGAGCTCATGGGCCATGTCGAACTGCCTACGGGCAAACGATTGCTTATCATTCGCTAGAAGAATGTAGGGCCTGCCATCACGGCCCCAGCGGCTTAGGCCATCAAGCCTATCCGTTTCCATCTGCTCAGCCGCAACAACAATACCGATGCCCTCCGCGAAGGCCACCATGTCCAAAACCGGGCGTAGACCTAGCCCCCAATGCTCACGGGCTTGTTGCGAAATCGCCTCTATGTCTTCATCGCGCAGGGTTTTTAAGCTTCTGCCCTGCAACAAGTCAGGCACATTGACCTCAGGCAAGTATGCGTAATGCTCTGCCACGGCCGTTATGTCTTCAAGCCAAGCCAGCCGCGCCTGCTGTACAAGCCTATCACTCTTGAGAGCTCCGGCGAAGGAGCGGAAGAAGCACGGTCCGGCGCCATCTGCACGTGGTGTCAAAAAGAAGTCTTCAGGGACAGCAAGAAGGGTGGATAATTCGGATAATGCTTGCGGCTCTGGGTAAGAGTCGCCTTCCTCCCAGCGCTGCACTGTGCTGGCCGCACGCTGCATCATGTCAGCAAGAGCCTTCCGCGAGGAAATGCCCCGCGCCTGCCGCGCCTCCGCAAGCTTCGCTCCCACAAATGTCTGTATTCCGCTACGCACTTCTCATCCTAAATCACTTCTCGTCTTCATCGCGTGACGCTTCCCCATTTGTGTCCTTAAAGGCACCTTTAACGGGCTTCAACACCACAGGGCGCTTGACAGGTGCAGCACCCTCCGCGCCGTAACCTGCCAGAAACTCGTCAATATCCGCCTGATAAATGAACGTTTCCTGCTTACTATCGACAACGGAGAGCGTAAGGGATGCGATCTTTCCCAGTACAGTCGGGTCACGCCTCACCATGATAATGACCATTCGTTGCCGATCACTGAACATTTCGGGAGGATGGAAAAAATCAGGTGAAAGGCCACGATTTTGGTAGCAAAGCGCTCGTCGGGATGCGTTCTTAACTGGCGTGTCGTAAAGTTCCCTATGGGATGCGAAACCGACCATTGTATGACCAAACACGCCGGTCGTTAAATGGACAGGTGCCAGTTTCACCTCGTCGGGCGTGTATTCAACGGGTACCGATTTCACAAACTCGGCGCCATTTCTTGTAAGTATCTGCTCAAATGCCTCGTCTATAATGTTGTGTCTGATCAGACCAACAGACCTACTTTGCCGGTAGCGTGACAGGGGCAACCCATCTGTTACAGCTTTATGCGAGGTGCTCACAGCAACATCCGCTTGTTCCGCAGCGCGGGGAAACAGCGTCTTCACCTCAACAAGCACGTTACGAGGTAGATCTCGCCGTATCGCACTTTCAAACTCACGTATACGCTCATCGGGGATCATGTAGCTTTCCTTATGCTAAGCATGTCGATTTTGCATTAAGCGGAAAATGACCACAAAATTTTGCACTTTGCAAGAGGAGATTCCCTAATCCCCAACTTCATCGTTATTGGAGATCGCGTGAGAGGGATCGAGGATTGAGCGGGTATCCCAACTTACATTACGCGGCTGCTGCTATACCGCTTCGCACAGCGGCCAGCATCGCAGCATATCGCTTTTCATAGTCTGCCATAATGTCCACGAACGCAGTCAAAAGCGGCTCGAATTTACTGAAATTAATGCTAGCCCGCTGGGGGGCAACGATCTTTGTAGCGAACTCGTTCTTGCCGTAATAAATACTCTGGTCGAACTTCTTGTTACTCGAATTGAAGGTCCGACCATTGATCGTCTGGGCACGTACGGACGAATCGAACAGATCCTCAATGGCAACATGGCCGCTGCTTTTTGGTATCGGTGCCAAGTAAAGGTTTTCATAGACGTGGTAGAATGGGTCCATTCCGCCTACGGTGGTGCCAAGAATGTTGCTCAGGTGAGTAAATATTTTTGCTGAGGCCGCGTCATTGTCTACAACCATGATAACCGGGTGTCGCGCAATGTGTTTGAACGACGAGGTGCGCGCCCGATAGGAACTGAGAAGCTTATGCATCTCGTCGGTACCCCCCGACAAATCCTGAAACAAGGCGCTTCGTGTGTTGTAGTGGAAAAAATCTACTGCTGCCGTGGCTGGCGTGGTTGGGTCAATGAGGGATGGGAACTTCGCGGCGAGGCTTTTGATGGCCGACCGGATGTAGATATTATCGGTTTTACCTTCTCCGATTATCCGAGGGCGGAGGATGCCATAAAAGGCTTGATAGTCGAGGAACTTTCCGAAAAGCGAACTGAAGCCTGGCTGGTCTGCTTTGAAAAAACCGGCGTTCTTCAGACTGCGCACCTGATAGATGAAGCCGAGCATTCCGTCCAAAGTCTCGTTTTTGATCGGAATGCTTCCTGCATTTGATCCAGAATGCGCATATCCGTGAACAAACAGATGATGGCACATTGCGCGCACCTGCTTGTAATATTCGTGGCGGATGTTCAGCTTCTGGTTGACGATCAGTCCTGTGGTGTCCTGGCGAGAATCGCGACGCTGCATTCTCGATTTGTCGTGGTTGACCTTGAAACCTGCACGGTAAACCTCGCGCAGAACCTTGTCACCCACAACCCACTTGTCCCCACTACCTCGAACGAGGCGGGCGATAGCTTCCGGAAACTCCTTCTCATTTGTCGAGAACGTAATGTCGTCAGCGTATCGAGTATAAGTACAGTGCAACTTATTTGCCAGCTTATTTAGCTTGATATCGAGAACGTGGGCTATCAGGTTGGAGATGACGGGCGAACATGGGCTGCCTTGCGGCAGATGATTCTGAAAACAAGCAATTTGCGCGATGATGGCAGCAGTCTTGGGAGACAGCTCAAAATTCTGATCTTTGAGTAGAAAGCCGTAAACGCGACCGAAGTTGATCGAATGGAAAAAATCCTTGAGATCGATGTTGAACACCCAGCGCTTGTTACGGTGAAGTGCGGCGTTAGTAATAATGGAAAAGCCAGGTTTGAAGCCGTGAGCCAGAACCCTTGCCTTGGTGGTACGCTTGCTCTCCATCTCGGACTCGATCCGCATAAGGAGATGAGCCAACCGTGACTGGAGAAGCTTTAAACGGGAATTCGGCGCTTCGATTATCCGCCGCCCGCCACCCTTTTTGGAAATTGTGAAGCGAGTATAAGGGTTTTGCTGGCGATACCAGTAAAGCGAATGGGAAACGTATTCGCCTTTAAGCTTCAGCAGCCTAGCCAGTTGTGGGAGAGTCTTTGCATTTCGTAGTGCGTTCAGGTCAGACATTGAGGCTTGCGGATACTCGTTTGCCAAGTCATCGGACAATCCGTGAACAGTCCGTAAGGAATGCGTAGGGCAATGCCCCGCACATTGATATCAACTATCGCGAAACACAACAGCAGAATCTATCCGCAAGCCTTATGCACAATAAGTTCGATTCTATGAGGTCAGTCAAGACATTGATTAATTAGCATTCTTCCTTGGAGAAAATCAGAACGAATAGTGTGGATTCAATAACTGACGCGAAGGCCCGGTGCAGCTTTGCCCCACCCATTCTATAGGGGCAATGTACTAGTGTTTTTCTCCCTTCTAAACCCTTTATCCGTCGCCATAAACCTCTGGAGCATTGGCGCTATCAGCTTGGCCGGATCGGTCGGCGAGGCTTCCCCGACAGTGCGGGCTAAAATCTGGCTGTAAGCTTGCAAATCCCGAAACACTTCTGCCGGAGGCTCGACGGTGATTTTCACGGGCTTATCGTCGGGAATGGAGGAAAGTTTCAGCCTGGTCATGTCGGATCCTTCGCTGCGCCGTATGCCTGCATCAGCAAATCTCGATTCACAATGATCCGCACCGGGAACCCCGGTCGGATGGTGAGTGTCGGCTGGATGTTGAGCTGGCGTCGCACGATCTGCTGTCCGACGTCGGACGCGGTATCCTGCGCGCTTTCACGGATCGCCTTGGCGATTTCGTTTTCGTCGTTGCTGGAGCCGATTTCCGTACCGATGCCAAGCAGCGTCGAGAGCGCGGCGGCCTGGAACAATTGGCCCCAATGGTAATCGACGCCATCCTCAAGACCGGAGTAGCCTTGCGGATCGGCACCCTGAAGGCGTTCGAGCACGATGGATGTGCCGTCCGGCATGATAAGCCGGTTCCATACCAGCAACACACGGCTCTGGCCGAACGCAACCTGGCTGTCATACTGGCCGATCAGGCGGGAGCCTTGCGGGATCAGCAAATGGCTCCCGGTCGGGCTGTCATAGACGTGTTCCGTGACCTGCGCGGTGATCTGGCCGGGAAGATCGGACTTGATGCCGGTCATCAGCGCGGCGGCGATCACGGTTCCGGCCTGCACGATATAGGGCGACGGCTTTTCCTGCACGCGGTCAGCGCTGACCGTTCGCTTGTCGCTTTCTGCATTGACGAAGGCAAGCTTGCGATCCTGCATGTTCTGCGCAGAACCGGAATCGAGCGGCGGCGTCTCGGCCGGAAGCGGTAGCCCGGTCGCCGGATCGATGCCCGAACCTGCTGCCGTCGCCGCCGTGGTGGACACGACCTGCTGGTTGCCCATCGTCTTCTCGCCCCGGCTGTCGGTGAAGAGTTTCGCCAACCGCGCCGCCTCGATCTCGGCAAGCCGGCGCTGCTCTTCGGGATCGACGCGCGGCGTCTGGATATTCGGCGCGGCAACCGGCTTGCCCTGTTCCTGCGCCCGCAGGATCGGGCGGCCAAGGTCGCCCGGAAGCGCGGGCCCCAAAACCGGAACATTGGGTTTCGGGATATTGGTGTAATCCTTCGGCAGACCGGCCAGCCCATCGGCCGGCGTCTTGCTGTCCACGTTGTAAAGTTCCGTCGCCGACTGGTTGCCGCGTCGGCTGGTGTCGAGCGCCCAAAGCAGAGCGCCGGCAATGGCGATGCCCGCCACGCCGCCGGCTCCGATCAGGACTTTCCGCGAAAGCCGCGTGACGCGCGGCGGTTCGGGGCGAAGGCGCAATTGCGCGGCAATGTCCGTTTGCGGTGATGATGCCTGTCCGCTCATCGGTCGCCCCCAGAGGAAAACAGCGCCGTGCGCTTGGCCGTCGCCGGCCGCCCATCGGTGCGGACGATGCGAACGCGCTTCTGCGTGTCCTTGTCGCCAAGCCGGAGTTCTGCCGCTGCAAAGAGCCGATCCACGACATAGTAGTTCTGGCGGGCGCGATAATTGACCAGTTCGGAATTGCCCGATCCGCCGATGATGAAGAGCGGCGGCATTTCTCCCTGTCCGATGCCGGCCGGGAATTCGATATAAACTTTTGCGCCATCGTCGAAGGCGCGCAGCGGCCGCCACGGGGCTGCATCACCCTCGATGCGATAGCGGAAGTTGATCTTCGATATGTCCACGCCGGATGCGACCGCCTGCGTTTCCGCCGCCCTGGCATTCTGGCGGCGCAACGCAATGAGCTGGTCGGCGGGATATTGCCAGGATACGGACGCCATGTAGGTTTTTTCCGTCGAGCGCAGTTCCAGGTGATAGGTGCGCAGGTTGGTGTTGACGACAAGATTGGTCTGGAGATCCGGCCGCGTCGGCTTCACGAGAATATGGACCTGTTTTGTGGTTCCCGAACCGCTCTCGGTATCACCGATGATCCAGCGCACCGTATCGCCGGCGGCGACCGGGCCGGAACCGACAAGGGTTTCTCCCGGCTGAAGGGCAATGTCCGTCACCTGTCCCGGAGCGGCATAGACCTGATAGAGCGCGCCGGGCGCAAAGGGATAGACCTGCACGGCGTTTATAAAACCGTCGCGAACCGGCTGCATGCGGGCCGCCTCGTTGGCCGCGCTGATACGCTGCTTCGGGTCGGTGGATTCCGGAGTCTTCCTGCCGCCATCTATCGGTTTCAACTGTCCGGGCAGCGGCAGGGTTTTGGGAACCTCGACCACCCTGACCGGCACAACCGGGTCGGTGGTTCGTATAGCCGGAGCCGCATCGTCATAGTCGATTTCCGGCGGGATATATTTCTTGGCGCACCCTGCCAGCATGGTTGTCGATACCAGAGCCAGAACCATTCCGGATGCGTAGCGCGACTTCATGCGTGATTCATTCGTCTTCATTGCCCCATTTCCTTCGACCAGTTGATTGCGTTGACATAGACGCCGAGCGGATTGGCCCGGAGTTTTTCGGCGGTGCGCGGCGGCTTCATCACGACGGTCAGGATCGCCGTCCAGCGTTCGGTTCCGGAAAGCTGGCCGTTCTCGTAGGACCGCTCCACCCATGCGATACGAAAACTGTCCGGCGAGGCGCGGATGACGCTGGAAATCTCCACCGCGATCTGCGTCTTGCCGACCTTCGTGAACGGATCGTTCGACCGGGCGTAATCGTTGAGCGCGATCACGCCGCGATCCGTCGTGAACTCGTAGGCGCGAAGCCAGTTCTGCCGGACAATCACCGCATCGGCGGGGATGGAACGGACCTGTTCGATAAAGCGGGCAAGATGCCATGCGATCTGCGGGTCGGTCGGCCGGTAATCGGCCACGGCGGGCGCAGTAGCTTGCGCCTCGCCGAATTTATCGATCTGCACCACCCACGGAACCACCGTGCCGCGTGTCGATTGCCAGACAAGGGCGGATGCGAAACCACCCGCAAGGAAGAGAGAACCAAAGGCTATGAGCCGCCAGTTGCGCGCCTGCACGCGGGCCGAGCCGATTCGTTCGTCCCATGCCTGTCCGGCACGCTGATAAGGCGTTTCGGGTTCTGGCGTGCGGGCATAGCGCACGGAAGGACGCTTGAAGATGTTCATTTGCTGTTATCCTGATTGAGAGAGACGGACGTGGAGCCGCCGCCGTGATCGCCGGAGCGGATCGTGTGGGCTGCGGTGCTGACGCCGTGATGAATGGCGCTGTTGCGCTTCATCCGCTGCGCCCAATCGGGTGCGGATGCGGACGCGGACTGCGGAGAAATGTCGGAACCGGACACGGCCTTGGCGGGCTGCGAGGCGGCATAGACCGGATCGTTCGCGGCCGCGCCACCAGCGCCGCCCGGATTGACCTCGTTCTTGCCGCCCGTCGCCTTCCATGCGGCGGCCTGTCCGGAACGATAGCTGGAGCGCATGGATTCACCGGCACGGCTCGCGATCTCCTTGCCCTTGTTCATCGCAAGACCGGTCCCGGCCTTGGCGACACCGGCGAAGCCGGCTGCTCCGCCGCCGGTCCCGGTCGATCCCACGGAAGCGTCACCGAGGCCGTAGGCGGTTTTTGCACCACCGGCCAGGGCAGCACCGCCACGCGCAGCACTGCCTGCCGCACTGACGGCCATGCCGGCACCAGCCTTCGCCGCCATGAAGCCGCCGGCAGCAATACCGGCGGCGGCAATACCCGTTCCGACCGCTGCACCCGCGCCAAGCTGCGGCGCACCGGAGACAAGGCCGGTGGCGATGCCAGTGCCGAAGATCGACAGGCCCATCAGCGCCAGCGCGCCGAGAACCAGTGACAGCGCCTCGCTGATCGTCGGTGCGTCGGAGAAACCGGCGGTGAACTCGCTGAACAGGCCGGAGCCGATGCCAACGATCACGGCGAGAACCAGAATCTTGACGCCAGACGCGACGATGTTGCCGAGCACCTTTTCGGCGAGGAAGGACGTCTTGTTGAAGAGCGCAAACGGGATCAGGACGAAGCCCGCCAATGTGGTGAGCTTGAACTCGATCAGGCAGACAAAAATCTGGATGGCGAGGATGAAGAAGGCAATCAACACGATCACCCACGCCACCAGCAGAATGAATATCTGGATGAAGTTGTCGAAGAAGGCGATGTAGCCGGTGAGATCGGCAATGGAACTGAGGATCGGATAACCCGCGTCAAGGCCGACCTGCGCCACGCGGCCGGGCTGCAACAATTCCGATCCCGACAAGCTGGTACCACCAGCCTTCAATCCAAGGCCACTGAAGGACTCGAAGACGATCTTGGCGAGCTTGTTGAAATTGCCGATGATGAAGGAGAAGAAGCCGATATAGAGGGTCTTCTTCACGAGCCGCTGGATGATGTCCTCGTCGGCGCCCCACGCCCAGAACAGGCCGGCCAACACAATGTCGATGACGATCAGCGTCGAGGTCAGGAAGGCAACTTCGCCAGACAGCAGGCCGAAACCGCTATCGATATAGCTGGTGAAGGTTTCGAGGAAACGATCGATGACGCCGACATTATTCATGGCCCTTCTCCTTGTTGATTCCGGCATCTCCATTGCCAGCCGCTTCCGACCGGGGCGGTTGTGATTTCGGCGGCGTCGGGCTGTCCGGCTTTTTGATCTGGAAGAAGCGGCGGCGGTTCTCCGCCCATGCCTTGCGGCAGGCGGCGTCTTCGAGTGCTGTCGCGCCAAGGTCACGGCAACGGACAAGCTCTCGTCTTGTGGCGTGGACAGAGGAAGGGTCGTCGCCCGGACGCTCGATGCGGGGGGCTTGCGCATCGGGCCGGTCTCCATCGTTTCGCAGGGCGGCGATGGCGGCGGTCAGCCCTGCAGTAATAGTGAAGACGGCGATCATCCGGGCGGAGATCTTCAGGTCCATGACGTCCGTTCTCCTCAATCATGGAACATGCGGACGCTGGACGATGTGTAGGCGGTCCCGGTCATGAAGCGGGAAAATTGTTCACGCGCCTGCTCCTGTGCGGCGGCCTGCCGGGATTGCTCCAGTGCGCTGGCGCGGCCCTGTGCGGCCAGCATGGCGGTCAGGTCGGAAATCTGTTTGGCCTGCACGGCGAGAAGCTGGTTGCCGGCTTGCGTCGCCTGAAGCACGCCGACGGATGACTGGCTGGCGCTGACAAGCTCGCTGGTCTGTTCCTGCGTACCTTCGATATTGCCGACCGCGACGGCTCCGGCTTTCAGCGAATGCTCGAAGGCCGATACCGATTGCTGCCAACGCTGCTGCGCCGAAGAGACCAGTTGCGCGGCGGTGCGATCACCGGATGCAAAATCGCGATAGGTGGCGTTGAACTGTGTTTCGATATTCTGGACATTGTAGGCGAGCTGGTCGGCCTCGTTGAGAAGCGACTTCATCTGGGAAAAGTTGCCTTCGATCTTCGACAGGAGCGAGGTCGGCAGGCTGGTCAGGTTTTTGGCCTGATTGATGAGCATCTGCGCCTCGTTGGCGAGAGACGTCACCTGATTGTTGATTTGCTCCAGAGCGCGGGCGGCGGAAAGCAGGTTCTGGCTGTAATTGGTCGGATCATAGACGATCTTCCATGCCAGCGCCGGAGACGGTGTGAACGGGATCACCACCAGAGGCATCGTAACGGGAAGCAGGATGGTGGATGCACTGACGGCGCAGGCCAGAACGCGGACACGCGGAAAACGGGCGAGATGCCTCATAGCGGAAACTCCTCTTCGGATAATGGATCGTTTGTGATGGGGGTATTGCCTGCCCATGCAGGATCATCCTCGTTGGAGCTGGTCGCACTGGTCGAACCGGACGTTCCGGCGAGGACGTTGGTGAGATCGGGAATGAGATCGGCGGCCCAGCGAAGCTCGTTGGCCTCAAGCCATGCTTCGAGGAAATACGGCTTCGCGCCGTCCTTCATCAGTTCGTCGATCAGGGCGTGGGCGGCCTTGTCCGACGATGCGCAAAGCGCCATCGCGATATGGCCAAGGCCAAGCTCGAACAGCCGGTTTCCGCGCCGGGACTGGCAGTAATAGTCCCGCTTCGGTGTGGCGCGGGCGACGATTTCGATCTGCCGGTCATTGAGGCCGAACTGGCGATAGACGGATGCGATCTGCGGTTCGATGGCCCGTTCGTTGGCGAGGAAGATGCGCGTCGGGCAGCTTTCGACAATGACCGGCGCGATGGGAGAGGCTTCGATGTCGGCCAACGACTGCGAGGAAAAGACAACGGCGACATTCTTCTTGCGCAGCGTCTTCAGCCACTCCTTGATTTTTTGCGCGAAGCCGCCATCGTCCAGCGCACGCCAGCCTTCATCGATGATGAGAAGGCTTGGCCGTCCGTCGAAGCGGGATTCGATGCGATGGAAGAGATAGGCGAGCACAGCGGGGCCCGCCCCGGTTCCGATCAGCCCTTCGGTCTCGAAGGCCTGTACGGAAGCCTCTCCGAGCCATTCCATTTCCGCGTCGAGCAACCGGCCGTAGGGACCGCCGATGCAATAGGGGCGGAGCGCCTGTTTCAGCGCCGACGATTGCAGCAGCACGGTCAGGCCGGTGATGGTCCGTTCCACGACAGGCGCGGACGCCAGAGAGGTCAGCGCCGTCCAGAGATGTTCCTTGACGTCCGGCGTGATTTCCACGCCTTCACGGATGAGTATATCCACCAGCCAGTCGGCGGCCCATGCCCGTTCGGGCGTGTAGTGAATTCCGGCGAGCGGCTGGAGTGACACGGTGTTCAGGAGCGCCGTATCGTCGGAGAGCGAACCGCCCAAATCCTGCCAGTCACCACGCATGGCAAGCGTGGCGGCGCGGATCGAGCCGCCGAAGTCGAAGGCGAACACCTGCGAGCGTTCGTAGCGCCGGAACTGGAGCGCCATGAGGGCGAGCAAGACACTCTTGCCCGCGCCGGTCGGACCGACGACCATCGTGTGCCCGACGTCCCCGACGTGCAATGAATACCGGAACGGCGTCGCCCCTTCGGTCTTCGCATAGAAGAGTGGCGGCGCATCAAGATGCTCGTCCTTCTCCGGCCCGGCCCATACGGCGGATAACGGCATCATGTGCGCCAGATTGAGCGTGCTGATCGGCGGCTGGCGGACATTGGCATAGACATGGCCGGGTATGCTGCCCATCCACGCCTCGATCGCGTTGACCGTCTCCACGATCGCCGTGAAGTCGTGGCTCTGGATCACCTTTTCAGCGAGGCGAAGCTTTTCGTCGGCAATGCGGGGATCGGCGTCCCAGACCGTGACGGTCGCGGTCACATAGGCTTCGCCAACCTGATCGGAGCCGAGATCCTGAAGCGCTGCGTCCGCATCAAGGGCTTTGTTGGCCGCATCCGAATCCAGAAGAACAGATTGCTCGTTGGTCAGCACCTCCCTGAGGATTGCGGCAACCGATTTTCTCTTGGTAAACCATTGCCGCCTGATCTTCGTCACCAGCCGGGTTGCCTCCAGCTTGTCGAGCATGATCGCACGCGTCGACCAGCGATAGGGAAAGGCGATCCGGTTAAGATCGTCGAGAATGCCGGGGAACGTTACGGTCGGGAACCCGATCACGGTCAGGGTGCGAAGATAGAAATCGCCCAATCTTGGCTCCAGCCCGCCGGCAAGCGGCTGGTCGGCCAGCAGCGCGTCGAGGTGCATGGGCGTTTCCGGAACCCGGACCTTGTGGCGCTTGGTCGATATGGTGGAATGCAGATAAGTGAGCGTGTCGGCATCATCGAGCCAGTCCGCTTCCGGCACAAAGCCTTCGACCAGGTGCAACACCCTGTCGGTGCGGTCGATAAAACCCTTCAGCAGTTCGCGCGGATCGACGCCGGAGCGTTCGCGGCCCTCGTAAAGCCAGCCTTCCATGCGCGAAGCTTCTTGCGCCGGCGGCAACCAGACGAAGGTGAGATAATAGCTGCTCTCATAGAGCAACCCGGATTCTTCAAACTGCTCCCGGCGCTCAATATCGAGAAGCGCCGATGCGCTGTCGGCAAACAGGCTTTCCGGATATTCGGTGGCCGGGTTGCGCTGCGCCTCGACAAAAATCGCCCATCCGGAACCGAGACGACGAAGCGCGCCGTTGAGCCGTGCGGTGGTGCCGACCAGTTCGGACGGCGTGGCGCTGTCGAGGTCGGGACCACGGAAACGCGCCGTGCGCTGGAATGAGCCGTCCTTGTTCAAGACAACGCCCGGAGCGATCAGGGCGGCCCACGGCAGGAAGTCGGCAAGCGCCGCATTCTTGTTTCTGTATTCGGAGAGGTTCAACATGGTGCTCTCCTCACACGCCCATATGCGCGGGATAGCGCAGGTGACGGCGGCCGACGTCCACGAATTGCGCGTCACGGCGAGCCGCCCAGACGGCGGCGAAATGGCCGATGGCCCAGATCCCCAGACCGGCGATCCAGAGGCGAAGGCCAAGGCCCACGGCCCCGGCGAGCGTGACGTTGACGATGGCGACGGCGCGGGGAGCGCCGCCGAGCAATATCTGCTCGGTCAGCGCCCGATGGACCGGCGCGAAGAAGCCGCGAACATCGTCGAATTCCAGCGGGGACCCCGTCATTAAACGAGCGCTCCGCCGCCAAACGAGAAGAAGGACAGGAAGAAGCTCGACGCGGCGAAAGCGATGGAAAGACCGAAGACGATCTGGATCAGCTTGCGGAAGCCGCCGCCTGTATCTCCGAATGCCAGCGCGAGGCCGGTGGCGATGATGATAATGACTGCGACGATCTTGGCGACCGGACCTTCGATGCTTTCGAGAATCTGTTGCAGCGGTTCTTCCCACGGCATCGAGGAACCGGAAGCATGGGCGGGTGCCGCCGCCAGCAATGTGACGGACACAACGGACACCAGCGCCATCGCGTGGGCAAGGCGGTTGTGGAGACTGCAAAGGCCGGAAGGTGCGGACAGGACAGGCATGGTCATGACTATTCTCCTTTCGGGAGCGGTTGGCTTTGTTGAGGGTTTCCAGGGGAAAGATGAGCGTTGAGGGTGCGGTAATCGCCGGTGACGGCATCGATCCCGTCCACGAGGGCGATTTCGGAAAGGCGGCGGGCGGAGCCGCGACCGGAGAGAACGGCAATAAGATCGATGGTGTCAGCGATCAGCGCACGCGGGACCGTAATCACGACTTCCTGCACGAGCTGTTCGAGCCGGCGCAGCGCCCCGATCGCCGTATTGGCGTGGATCGTGCCGATCCCGCCCGGATGGCCGGTTCCCCATGCTTTCAGGAGATCGAGCGCTTCCGCGCCGCGTACCTCGCCGACCGGGATGCGATCAGGGCGCAGACGCAGCGACGACTTCACCAGATCGGAGAGCGACGCCACGCCATCCTTGGTGCGCATGGCGACAAGGTTCGGCGCTGCGCATTGCAGTTCGCGGGTATCCTCGATCAGCACCACACGGTCAGATGTTTTGGCAACTTCGGCCAGAAGCGCATTGGTGAGCGTGGTCTTTCCGGTGCTGGTGCCTCCGGCGACGAGGATGTTCTTGCGCTTTTCGACGGCAATCCGCAAAACATCGGCCTGTTGCTGCGTCATGATCCCGGCAGCGACATAATCCGACAGGGTGAAGACGGCGACGGCCGGTTTGCGAATGGCGAAGGTTGCCGCCATGACGACAGGCGGCAACAGTCCCTCGAACCGTTCGCCGGTCTCCGGCAGTTCGGCCGAGACACGGGGATTGCCCGCGTGGACTTCCGCGCCGACATGATGCGCGACCAGACGCACGATGCGCTCGCCGTCCTCCGGCAACAGCACCTCGCCGGTATCGGCAAGACCTTCCTTTAGTCGGTCCACCCACAAGCGGCCGTCCGGGTTGAGCATCACCTCGACAACGGCGGGATCTTCAAGATAGCAGACGATCGAAGGCCCAAGCGCCGTGCGAAGCATCCGCACGCTGCGAGAGATCACGTTCCGGTCATGATGGTGATGATGTGCCACGATTGTCCCCATTTCCGGCCACCCGGAAACGGTCGGATGGCGGCGGGGACAATCAAGAAAGGCACAATTCGAGCCTTCGCAACAAGATTATTTCAGACTTCGTAGCCGGTCGTAGGCCATCGAAAAAATACTTGCGGCTCTCGGCATAGAAACGCACATGGCGCAGCGTCAGGCTGACGCCGCCCGACGAATCAGCATTTAGGTTTCAGGGCATCCAGAAACGTCTTGAGAACGGGGTTCGTGTTGTCTGGTCGCCAACAGGCGATATATCCAAGACGCGTGGCACCGTTGCCGTCATGCACGGGCCTGTAGACAACACCCAATCCGGTTATGCCAAAAACACCCTCGCACTGCAGGCTTATCCCCTGCCCGCTGCCGACCTCGCTCAGGATACTCTCGCGGCTCAAACGGCGGGTGATGATTTCGGGATGATCCGATGGGGCAGCAAGATAGCGAAGAAGCATATTGCGAATATCAGGTCCCGGGTCATGGTGGCTGATCAGAAAGCGTTCGCCTTTCAATTCTGACCAATAGATAACGGGCCGATCCGCAAGCGGGTGGTTCTCCGGTAGCGCGACCACCAATTGCTCTGGCCAAAGCGCCATGGAATTCAACAAACTCTGTCTGCCAGCATCGCCCAGGATAACAGAGACATCGATCGCACCTGCAATCACCCCTGCCCTGAGTTCCATATAGGACGTCTCTATCGGCTCCACCTCTACCGCCGGATTGCCTTGGCGAAATTCGTGAAGGGCCGTGCGCAGGCGTCCGATCGAAAGCGATTTATAAAAACCAACAACAATATGGCCAAGTTTCCCGGCTTTGCTCGCTTTAGCCCGTTCCTTGAGGCGTTGAACGTCCTCGACAATACGCCTCGCGCCAATAATGAATTCCTCGCCGTTCGGGGTGAGACGTGCTCCGGTCGAAGCACGGTCAAACAGAGGGATACCAAGTTCGTCCTCGACTTCCTTGATCCGTTTGCTGACGATCGGTTGCCTGACATTGAGTTCATTCGCGGCGGCGCTGAAACTGCCGTTCCTGGCGCTCACCACGATGTAATGAAGATGGCGTAGTTCCAATCCTGTCCTCCCGCCCGGTCCGGGCTATGTATTGAATTGTGTCTATGCTCGCTCCTGCAATGGGAATTCGGTCTGGTTGAAGAACCGGCTTATTTCGCCAGTTCCGCAACCCTGCTCATGGCGGTGGTGAAACCGTTGAGGGAGATGGTGAGGGTTGGAGTCTCGCCGCCACCCTCACGCGTGGCTGAGATGATGAGCTTCCCGGCCTTCTTCATGGCATCGGTTGCGACGGTCGGAAAGCTGATCGGCACGAGGCACCCGGACGGAACGCAGGTCGAGAACCGTGCGCCTTGCCCAAGAATCTGGTCGTCCAGTTTTAGCTTCACGCCGTCGTCAAGCTTGAGACCGAAGGGCAGAAGCAGGACACCGTTGGTCTGGCCGTTCGCAGGGGGCTGAAGCTCGATGGCGAAGAGGCGCTGGCCGGTCTGGCTATTGCCCTGTTCCTGACTGAAGCCGCAACGCTTTCTGTTATCGGCAATGGCGCAGTTCACCGTCCAGTCGCCATAGACCTCGTTGATAGACGCAGCGCCATTCGGCAGAGAAACGGCGGATTTTTTGTCGTCCTGCACCGGTGCGGCGGCAAGAGTACGGTCGCCCTTGGCGGTTGGTTGCGCTTCTTGAGCGAAGGTTGGCACGGCGGAAAGTAACAGGACCTCGATGACAGAGGCGAATATGGAGGACGTCAGAATCTTATACGGCATTGTGTGTCTTTCGTTTCATATCTTATGAGATAGGCGGCCCGCTCACCTGACGGTAAAGCGCACCGGGGCTGTAATGGTCTTGTTGACACCTGGAGGGGGCACTGGCACCGGCGAGGCACGACGCACAAGATCAACCACAGCATTGTCGAGTTCCGGGAAGCCCGATGATCGTGCCAGTGACGCCGACAGCACATTGCCCGCGTCATCAATGCGGAAACGAACATAGGCTGTTCCCTCTTCTCTTCTCGACCGTGCACCTGAAGGATAGCGCTTGCGCCGCTCCAGATGTGCCATCAGCCGCGATTGCCATTTGGCTGGCGACACGGAACCGAAGCCCATCGCCGCAGCATTCTGGTTTGCCGCGTTGCGGTTTGATTGCGTGACCTGTGCGGAGGCCTGTGTTGATGCCTTTGATTTCGGCGCGGGCTTCTCGCGCTTTGGCTTTTGCACCACATCCTGCTTTTTCGGCTTTGGTTTCTCGACCAGCTTTTCTTTTTCAGGCGGTTTTGGTCGAAAGACCGGAATCGGAACCTCGACGTTTTCCAGTTGCGTGACGATCTCCTGCTCGACCGGATCGATTTCCGGCTCCGGTGTGATTTCCGGCTCGGTTTCCGCTATTTCCTCCTTCGGTTCTTCCGGCTGGGCATCCTCCGGCACGGGCTGTTGCGATTCCTCCTGTGGCTCCTCGACCGGTTCCTTTGCCTCGCTTTTGGCTTCGAGTGCGTTCTCGGCCTGCTCGGTGATTTCATTCGTCTCGGTTTCTATGACCTCAGGCTCTGGCGCAAGCTCGATCATGATTGCAGGCGGCGGTGCATTGTCAGCCATCTCGATCGGCGGTTCGCGCGTCAGCCACAGCCATATGCCTCCATGAGCGAGAAAGACGGCAAGACCGGCTATTAACCAGAGCACGACTTCAGAACGGGAGAACATAACCGGCATCAGTTCTTCGGAAACAGGCCGAACACCAGGACGCTTAACCATTTCGGCTGTTGCTTCTGCTTGTGCTTCTATTTCCGGCTGACGATCACCCATGGGAAGAAACGACTACATTTCCGTTGATGCCGGCCTCGGCCTGATTTCCGTTTTGTGGCAGATGCACGGTCCTGTGCATCAACTCACAAACGTTGCAAGGGAGCGGAATAGCCTTGTTGCTCGTCTTCATGGAGAACTTCATTTTTCTGTTGGCAGCCAGATCCGCGACGCTGTAACGGTTCATGATCTCAAGGAAGGCCGTCTCGGCGACGGTGGCAATTGCCGCGAACGCCGGATTAACTTCACCGGTCCACCGTCCATTATCGCCGTCTCCATTTTGAGAATAACGCACGAGATCAGGCTGGATCCGACGCAGGACATCGCCAAGAGGAATTTCCTCTGCAGGAATTGCAAGACCGATACCGCCGTAGCGACCCCGCTCGGCGAACAGAAACCCGGATTGCAGAAGCAGCCTCACAATATGAGCAGCATGATCCTTCGATGTATGTGCCGAGCGTGCTGCATCGGCGGTCAGAATTACCCTGTCCAGCGACTGGGCACAGGCGACCAGAATATCGATGGCTATTTCCGTCTGCCGGGTCAGGCGCATTGATCTCCCTCCCTTTTCATTCGCCGGCAAGCGGCACGACGGACGGATTCCGGTCGTTGGCGACAGCGAAACGGTCGCTGCACTGTGCGGCATGAAGCTGGCTGTAGCGGCCGTCCTCACGGACGATCAGTTCCGCGTGGCTTCCTTCTTCGGCAATCCGGCCGTCCTCGACCACGACGATGCGGTCTGCATTGGCGATGGTCGCAAGCCTGTGCGCGATGACCAATGTGGTGCGGCCCTGCGACAGTTCGGCAAGCGACTGCTGGATGGCGCGCTCCGTTTCGGTATCGAGTGCGGAAGTCGCCTCATCAAGGATCAGGATCGGCGGGTTCTTCAGGAATATCCGGGCAATGGCAAGACGCTGCTTCTGCCCGCCTGAAAGCTTGACGCCGCGTTCGCCAATGATCGTATCGAGACCGGCAGGCAACGATGCGATTACACCATCCAGCCTTGCGCGGCGGGCGGCTTCGGCAATCTCCGCTTCCGAAGCGTCGAGCCGGCCATAGGCGATGTTCTCTCTTATGGTGCCAGCGAACAGGAAGACATCCTGCTGGACGATGCCGATATTGGAGCGCAACGATTTCAACGTCATGTCGCGAATGTCGATGCCGTCAATCATGATCGCGCCGCCCGTCACCTCGTAGAAGCGCGGCAGCAGCGAGCATATCGTCGTCTTGCCCGCGCCGGACGGGCCGACGAAGGCGATGGTTTCCCCCGTCTGTATCGAGAGATCGAGACCGTCGAAGACCGGCTTGTCTGGGCTATAGCCGAACCGAACATCGCGATAGTCGATGTCGCCGTTCAGTCGTTCGACGGACCGTGCATCCAGCCGGTCGGCAATATCCGGCCGCGTATCGAGGAACCGTGTGTAGCGCTGGAAACCGGCGATGCCCTTCGGATAGCTTTCGATGATCGAGTTGATCTTGTCAATCGGTCGGAAGAACACGCCAACCAGCAGCAGGAAGCCGACGAAGCCGCCCGCCGAAAGATCGCCACGCACGACGAACCATGCGCCCGCCAACATCACCACCACCTGCACGAAGCGCATGGAGAGGTAGGAAAGTGACATGGATGCCGCCATGGTTCTGTAGAATTCCAGCTTGGTCGCGAGATAGTTGCGGTTGTTCTCGGCAAAGAGTTTGCGCTCATGATCCTCGTTGGTGAATGCCTGCACAACGCGGATACCGCCGACATTCTCCTCGATGCGGGCATTGAACTCG
Organism: Ochrobactrum sp. PL_is501; assembly: GCF_055816895.1. Taxonomy (NCBI): domain Bacteria; kingdom Pseudomonadati; phylum Pseudomonadota; class Alphaproteobacteria; order Hyphomicrobiales; family Brucellaceae; genus Ochrobactrum; species Ochrobactrum sp. PL_is501. Next base: position 19,308 of record NZ_JBVPGR010000010.1, read on the forward strand.
CCGATCCGACCGAACAGCGCATGCGAGTTTGCCATCATCCGCTTGCCGTAGAGCGTGGTGACGACGGCCGTGATCGGAACGATGATCGCGGTGATCAGCGCCAGCGGCACATGCACCGACATCATCAGCAGAAAGGCGCCGATCAGCGTCATGAGCGCGATGAACAGGTCTTCGGGACCGTGATGGGCAACTTCGCCAATCTCTTCCAGATCCTTGGTCAGCCTCGCCACCAGATGGCCGGTCTTCTGGTTGTCGAAGAAACCGAAGGAGAGCTTTTGCAGATGGTCGAAGGCTTTCCGGCGCATCTCGGTCTCAATCTTCAGGCCGAGCATATGGCCCCAATAGGTGACGATGACCTGAAGGCCAGCATTGACCAGATAGATGAGCAGCAGGCCAACTGAAGCCAGCGCGATCGAGCCGAGCTGACCCGTTGGCAGCAGCCGGTCGATAAACAGCGTCACAGCAACTGGAAAGGCAAGCTCCAGCAAACCGGCAGCAACCGCGCTGGAGAAATCCAGCACGAACAGGCCACGGTGCGGACGGTAGTAGGCGGCAAAGCGCTTCAGCAGGTCAGTCATATTACCCCTCCTTTCATTCAGCCCTTCCTCGAATCCAACGGTGCGGATTGCTTAGACTGGTCAATCAAGGTGGTTCCGCTGGCCGTTGTAGGCTCTACTATCAAGACGAATTCGTGTGGTACTTCTTGCACTCTGGTCATACGAAAATCGCCGGATTCTGATTTGGAGCGCTCCATCGCCTGATACCCAGTCAGGACTTCACGCCCCTTCGGGATGATCAGCGGAGTATTTGAAACGGGGTCGGGAATGATGACGGATGGCAGGCCAAACACGTCTTCGACCAGTTTTTCGGTGACGATGGATGACGGTTTGCCTTCTGCGACGATCATGCCGTCCTTCATGGCGATCAGGTGCGAGGCATAACGGCAGGCATGGTTGAGATCATGCAGCACGGCGACGATGGTGCGACCCTGACGGTTGAGATCGGCCAGCAGGTCCATAAGTTCGATCTGATGGGCGATATCGAGAAAGGTAGTCGGCTCGTCGAGCAACAGGATCGGCGTTTCCTGTGCCAGCACCATCGCGATCCAGACACGCTGACGCTGGCCGCCGGACAGTTCATCCACCGGTCGGCCGGACAGGTCCGTAACGCGAGTTGCCTCCATCGCGGCAATGACGGCTTCCTCGTCGGCCTTCGACCATTGCCGGAAGAAGGATTGATGCGGATAGCGGCCGCGCGCTACCAGATCGGCGACGGTGATGCCTTCCGGCGCGATCGAGCTTTGTGGAAGCAGGCCGAGGCGGCGGGCGACGTCCTTGGCAGCAAGATCGGTAATGCTCCTCCCGTCGAGGATCACCTGCCCGGCAGCAGGAACAAGAAGACGCGACAGGGCGCGCAGCAGCGTGGACTTGCCGCAGGCGTTCGGGCCGACGATCACTGTGAAGGAGCCATCCGGGATCGAGACGGACAGGCTTCTGGAAATCGTCCGCTCGTCATAGCGCAGGGTTACGTTGTCGGCATGA
>NZ_JBVPGR010000001.1:0-544 GCF_055816895.1 Ochrobactrum sp. PL_is501
TCGCAGCATCCGAAGGCGGATTGGTGATCGTCACCGTCACCGGAACATTGCCCGATGCCTCGGCGGCATTGACCACACCGTCACCGGCAATCGCACCAACCGTCACCGTGGTGGCACTCGTATCCGGCGGGGTCGTGTCGGTGGTCCACGTGCCGCTTCCCGTTCCCGGATTGCCCGCAGGATCGGTCACCGCAACCGCCACATCGCCGTTGGGCTGTGCACCCGGCGCCGTCGCCGTCCAGTTGCCGGTCGTGCCATCGGCCACGACCTCGGACGTGGTGCCGTCCGGCCAGGTCACCACAACCGTCGAACCCGGTTCCGTCGTGCCGGAAGCCGTCGGGATATTGTCGCCTTCCGGATCGGTGATGGTAACCGTGGTCGTCGGTGGCGTGACATCGACCGTATAGGTCTGCGTGTCGGTCACAGGCGCGGCATCATTGCCGGCTGCATCCGCAAACACCACTTCCGCCGTCACCGTCGGTGTCGCCGCACCGGCAAGCGCACTGCCTGGAACCTGCGCCGTCCACGTCCCGTCGCCATTGTC
>NZ_JBVPGR010000006.1:0-2828 GCF_055816895.1 Ochrobactrum sp. PL_is501
CGCGACAGGGCGCGCAGCAGCGTGGACTTGCCGCAGGCGTTCGGGCCGACGATCACTGTGAAGGAGCCATCCGGGATCGAGACGGACAGGCTTCTGGAAATCGTCCGCTCGTCATAGCGCAGGGTTACGTTGTCGGCATGAAGGCGACCAGGCCGGAATTGCGAATGGGTCATTTACGGCCCTCCCGTATCAATAGCCAGATGAAGTAGAAACCGCCGAGGCTGACGGTCATGACGCCGACGGGGAGCTGAACGCCGAAAGCATGCTGCGCGGCCCAGTCGGCGGCAAGCAACAGAAGACCGCCCGTCAGCGCGGATGGAATGAGAGCGACACCGGCCGAGTGGGTCAACCGTCGTGCGATCTGTGGAGCCGCAAGCGCGATGAAGGAGATCGGACCAGCCGCAGCCGTCACGATGGCGGTCAACGCGACACCGAGGACCATCAGGGCAAGCCGCGTGCGGTTGGCGTTGACACCGGACGCCCGTGCCATATCGTCGCCCATTTCGAGCTGGCGCATCGGGCGCGACAGCAAGAGCGTCAGGGGGACGACGATACAAAGCACGACGGCGACCGGCACAAGCTGCTCGAAGCCGAGACCGTTGAGCGAGCCTGCGCCCCATATGGCGGCAGACATGGCCACCTGAAGCTCCGCCTCGCGGATCATCCATGCGTTGAAAGCCGACAGCATCGCCGCTACACCGATGCCGACGACGATCAGCCGAAAACCCTGCACGCCGCGCCGGTAGGCCAGAAGATAAACGGCCATCGCCGTGACGATGCCGCCGATCAGCGCGCCAGCCGCCGTCTCGTAATAACCGCCAGACAGCAGCAGGATGACCACGAGCGCGCCAGTATAGGAGCCTGCCGAGAAGCCGATAATGTCGGGTGATCCAAGCGGATTGCGGGTGAGACTCTGGAAGATCGCTCCGCTCATGGCGAGCGCGCCGCCGAGCAGGAAGGCTAGTGCAACACGCGGCAGACGCCATTCCACCACGATCATTCGCACCATGTCGTCGCCTTGGCCCACGAGAGCGCCAAGCACATCGATCAAGGCGATCGGATATTTGCCGCTCGTCAACGAAATTGCCGCAATGCCCAGCGATAGAATGGCAAGCGCAAGACCGGTGAATATAGAAAGCCTGTCGAACCGGGCTGACAGACGGCCGCGGAAACCCCGTACGACATGCACGGAACGGCCAAAGTCGATACGCGAAGAAGGCTGAACCGTCATAATCCACTTGCTTTCTTCCGCCGTGCCAGCAGGATCAGGACAGGCGCGCCGATGAAGGCCGTGACAATGCCTGCTTCCAGTTCGCCCGGAAATAGCACCAGACGTCCGGCAATATCGGCGGAAAGCAGCAGTACCGGCGCGTAGATCATCGTCAGCGGAATGATCCAGCGCTGATCGGGCCCAACAATCCAGCGCACCACATGCGGCACCATCAGGCCGACGAAGCCGATTGGGCCAGCGGCAGCAGTTCCAGCTCCGGCCAGAAGCGTGACAGCGACGAGCGTCAGTATCCGGGCGCGGAGAATGTTGGCACCCAGCGAACGAGCCAGATCGTCACCGAGCGCCACGGCGTTGAGAGACCGAGCCGCCAGTAAAGCAATCACCAGTCCTGCAGCGATAAAAGGAGCGACCGTTGCCACGATCTCCATATTCCTGCCGGCAACGGAGCCGATGGACCAGAACCGTATGGAATCGAAGGCCTGCGGATCGAGCAGCGTGATCGCCGAGCCGATGCCGCCGAGAACGGCAGAAAGGGCAACGCCCGCCAGCACAAGACGAACGGGCGTTGCACCGTCACGGCCCACTGCCCCGAGCGCGTAAACTGCAAGCGTCACAAGGATCGCGCCTAGAAAGGCGAACCACAAATAGGCGTCAATGGAATGGAAGCCGAACAGCCCGACCGAAAGCGTCACGAAAAAGGCAGCACCGGCATTGACGCCGAGAATGCCCGGATCGGCCAAAGGATTGCGCGTCGCAGCCTGTATCAGCGCGCCCGACACGCCGAAAGCCGCGCCGCAGAGAATACCGAGCAGGGTGCGTGGCAGGCGATAGTCACGAACCACTATGTGATCAATCCACTGCATATCGGGCGAGAACAACGCACCGAGCGCCGTCCTTACAGAAATTGGACGCGCACCGAACAGGAGGCTTGTGAGCGAAACCGCTACAAGCAAAGCCAGGCCGACTACGATTCCAGTCCATCGCGGCGTATGACCGACGCTAACGGTGTTCACGGTTTTGCGGACGGGAACAGGGACGGTCACGTTCACACTCGCGCCTGCCCTTCGATCCAGTAGCCGATGGCGTCGATGCGACGCTTGTCGAAACCAAGCACATCACGGAAATGCTTGCGGCAATCAGAAGCCGCCCGCGCTTCACCGGCGATATAAATATAGCCGGGGCCTTCTGGCAGCTCCGTGATCTCGCGCGCAATGCGCGGCAACTCCGTATATCCAGGCCGTTCTGGCTTCATGCCATGGCAGGCGTGCCAGGTAACCAAAGCATCAGCCTTGGTGACTATGACCTGCCGATCATCCTCCGATGGAATTTCCACATGCACAATAGCCCGAAACCCTTCCGGCAGTTCCTCCAGAATACGACCAACAGCCGGAAGACCGGTAATGTCCGTCAGCATCAACAGCCATTCACTGCCCCTGGGTATCCAGAAGCGGCCCTCCGGGTTGCAGATGCCCACGATGTCACCAGGACGTGCCGTTATGGCCCAACTGGCTCCCACTCCGCCTTCATGTGCGACCAGATCGATAACCATCTCACCGGTCGTGCCATCCCAGCGCCGCACCGTGTAAGGACGGTTTGG
>NZ_JBVPGR010000009.1:0-8007 GCF_055816895.1 Ochrobactrum sp. PL_is501
AGCAGGCTATCGTCGTTCCCGAAGTCGTGACCGTGGAAAAACCCGTCGTAGCCGATCCGGGCGAACTTGGAACGAAACCGTCCAAGAGCAAGACTGTATGGACGTGGGCCGGTGCTGGCATCATGTCGGCAATCAGCGGGGCGGGGTCGTTTCTCGGTGGCCTCGACTGGCGCGTCCAGCTTCTTTTCAGTGCGGCCATCATCGGATTTGCAATCTACGGCATCAAACGCCGTACTGATTTGTTCAAGGCCGTGAAAGACCTACAAGCGGAAATTGGCTGATGAGCGCGCTTTGGGGACTTATCCCGCCATGGGTAAAAACTGCGCTCGCTGCCCTCGTGGCGGCGTTTCTGCTTCTGACGGCTGGTTACACTGCGGGAACCGTCAAAGAGCGCCAGCGGGCCGCATTGGCAGCGGCAGAGGCCACGGCCAAGGCAATCCAGAAAAGGGCGAACATCGATGAAAAGATTATCGGTATGGATGCTGTTGCTCTCTGCAATGAGCTTGGCGGCTTGCCAGAGCAATGCAACGAACTGCGCGGGTTGGAAGCCGATCAGCCTTAAACCGGCGACGGCTGTCTATCTCGCAGGAAACGATACACCGGCGGGTCAGGGTATCGCTTCTCACAACGCATTTGGGAAAACGCGGGGCTGCTGGTGATGGAGGACAATCCCATGGGCGACCGTCAGGTGATGGGGATGAACATCGATATGAAAATGACTATCGGCAACGTCATCACAATCGGGGTTGTCGTGGTCGGCATTACCGGCAGCTATTACGCGGTGAAGGGCGGTGTTGATCAGAGCAAGATCGATATCACCAAACTTGAAACCCGCATTGAACGGCTGGAAACCCAGAATGGTGATGTGCGGGATCGCATGACCCGCATGGAAGTCACCTTGCAGAATATGGCGATCAATCTGGATCGGGTTGCCCGGTTCGTTGACAGCACCGAGCAGCGAAGCAACCAGCCGAGGTAAGGCTTACTCCTCCGGGTCCGTTCCTGTCTCTCCCATGTGAATGCCGATGGCGACATTCACGATAGCCTTTGCCGCTTCAACTCGGTCCCACCCGGCTGCTTCCGCCTCGTCCAGCAGATTGATTATCCCCGCCGCAACCGCGTCCTGACAGTCGATTGCCCTATCTGCATAGTTGTTGTCGTGCTTCGGTCCGTTCATTCCATCCTCCCTAGAATAGAGTTGCCTGCACTTCCTCATTGTCGTTGCTTGGTGTCAGGTCGATCAGATCAGCATCTGGCAAGGGCTTTTGTATTTCCTTGGCTTCATCCCATGGTGCGCGCAGCCATGTGTCGATTTCTTCCGTAGTGCGGAGAATGACCGGCATTGCTTTTGGGTGGATCAGCTTCACCACGGCATTAGGCTCGGTTGTGAGAAACCCGAAGATATCGACGTCGACCGGGCCTTCCTTCTTCTTCCGCACACCTTTCCAGCTGGTCCAGATGCCAGCGAATGCGAACAGCGGTTTTTCCTCATTGAGAGCGAACCAGTGAAGCGGCTTTCGTTTGGTCTTCGGGTCTGGTTCTTGCCCGTATTCTGAGAAAGACGTGGCCGGGACAACGCAGCGGCTTTCGACGCTCTGCCAGCGCCGCCAGTGAGGCGATGTGAGATTGCGGATGTTCGTTACTCCGCTATCAGCTTCACCCTTCACATACGTTGGAGGCGTAGGCATGCCCCAGCGGAGCATTGCAAGCTCTGGCCCATCGGTTTTGACGTTTCGCAAGACCGGCGCGGGATAGTCGGGGAAGATATCCAGCTGCGGATCGACGCGGTTCGTCACATCCCCGAACTTCGGGAACAGGCGGCGCATGGCCTCATGTGTCGTGGTGATATTGTATAGATTGCACATGCGTTCCTCCTCGTTGCGAAGAGAATAGCGCCATCTTGAAAGCCGTCTAGATTGCAGATCAAATATAAAAGGAGTTCCCAGTGGTTCGCATGAACCAGCAACCGTGAACCAAAAAGGAACATCGTGCCATTCCTTCCCGAAATGACATGCCTCGCTTCTAATGATTACAATGGGTTCACTACTGGGAACAGTTTTCACACGGGAGGGGTCACAGGTTCAATCCCTGTCACGCCCACCATCTATCTAATTGATATATAATCATAATTTGTTGTTTTCAAACTTATCATCTCGGCAAATACTGGAAAACGAAAGCAGAACATGGCCGAGCGAAGCGGGTAAAATCCGTGGAATTAGTTCTTCTTCCGTTCCAGCTTCTTTGACACTGGCAAGAGATTCGAGCGCTTCGCCTCATCAGTTGCCACTACGTGCGCATATCTGGCGGCTGATGCCATATCTGTCCAAGCGCCAGTTCCCACCAACCCACGCACGTCCAATCCCCCGTATTTTCGCATCCACGTAGCCCATGTGTGCCGGAAAACATGGAACGTCACAAAGCCCACATCGGGGCCGGCTTTCTTTTTCACATCTTCCAGCCATGTATACAGGCGCCCGGATTTTCTAAACCGGAACAGCTTCCCTTCTCGATCAAGCCCACGTGGATGATTCGCAATAGCCGCAACCACAGTCGGCGGCAGGTGAACCGCTCTGGGCTTCCCATTCTTTGTTGCTGGCAGGTATGCCATTCCTTCGGTCAAATCCAGCCTGGCAATTTCAAGCGTTGTTAGCTCACTGAGCCGCATGCCGGTATAAAGCAGGGTATGCAGGAAGATTCCGAATTCAGCATCCTTCTTGTATGCGGCGTCGAGAATCTTGAACGCCTGCTTGTCCGTCATCCAATCAGTCTTCATCTGACCGCGGGAGCCTTTAGGGCGCTTCCATTGCTGGTTAAGACCTGCATGCTTTAATATGGCCGATATGACCGTGTAGACCTGCCTGTTGCGTGTCGCTGCGCTCGCGTTTGGATAGAGGGCAATTGCCGTCGTATCAATTAACTGCTGATCAATGTCCACCAAACGGTAATGGCCGATCCTTTCAACGATCGGCTCTATAAAGCGCTCATTATGGGTTGCGGCGATGTAATCCGTCACCGCGTCTAGGAAGGTCGGCTCTCCGGGTTTCCTGAAAACTCCTGCTTCGATTTCTTCTTTCCAGAGTTTGAGGAGCTTTGCTGCCGTAGCTTTGTCAGTCGTCTTTGTACTTCTGTCCATTGTGACCCCGAAGTGGGTGCCGCGAACGTAGTAGTACGGCGATTTACCCGCACGGGGAGGGATGAGCTTGAGTGGCATTTCGTTTCTCGTCTTAATCCTTCAACAATCGCGTCCAAGTCCTTCTCAGTGAAGAACTTCTTGTGACCGACTGTGAAATAGAATGCATGGCGCTTGATAATTTCTTGTAATGTTCGCCGGCCTATCCTGAGACGGTCAGCAGCTTCGTTCATGGAAAAGATCGCTGACATCCTCACTCCCTTTCCCGCAGTGCGGCGCGGCCTGCTTCGGTGATGCGCCACGAACGTTTAATGATGGTTGTTTCCCCGGTAAACGGACGCCAAATAGCGCCAATCAATCCCTTGCTTTCGAGGATGGCAATCGTTTGCGGCCTAATTCCAAGGTCACGCCAGAACCTGCCAGATTTCCCAAAGGTATCAGCAATCTGTTTCAAAGCGTGGATTTGCTGGTCTGTCAGCCTATCCATGGCCACCGCCTTTCAGGGCTTGGCGACCGTGAATATCGCAGCGACGGATTTCTGTTGCTAGCAGGTGGTGCTTGAGGTGCCGCACATCGGTATCGTGCCAGTCACTCACCACAACATGACCGTCTGCAACGTACAGGTATCCCGCATAGATTGGATAATCGTCTGGTAAAATTGGCTCGTTCAGCTTCATTCGCTCTGCTCCCCAAGTGCGGAGGCGGCGAGGAATGCGGCATAACCGGCAAAATCGAAGATGCCATGTTTCTGCGCATTGTCGTATGCGATCACCATTTCGGCTTTCGGGTGCCGTAGAGCGGCGAGGATGGTGGATAGGATGAGATCGGCGGTTCTCGCCGTTTCATCTGGTTTGGCGCTTTGTAGGATCGTGCAAATCTCGAACTTGAGCGCTAGGTGTTCCTTACTCGGCATGGTTGGCCTCCTGATCCATCTGAGCAATCCTCACGGCCTGCACCAGTTTCAGCCTGGAATGATCTTGCTCGTTGAGAACCGGGACGGCGACGAACGGAATACCCGCCTTGGTCATATCCTGCGCGATGCTCATGGCTTCGCGTATTTGAGCGACTTTGCTGGTCATTTGCTGGCCTCCTTTGCGCGCAAGATGACTTCCATGCGTTCAATGTGTCGCTTCAAAAGACTTATGCGGCCCTGAATGATGCTGTGTCTGACTTCTTCGATAACCTGTTCGTCGCTGACCGGCTTTCGGTCGTGGTGCATATGCAGCCATGTATCCAGCAGGTACGTCTCGACATTGAACCGGCAGAAATTGGTAAAGTCAGTCACGTTCTGCCTCCTTTGCGCGCAAGAGGGCGATCAGAAGGGCGATGGCGGGCGTTGTACTAAGACCGCAGTACCCGGATAGACCGTGCTTCACTGTTAAGATGATTTCCGAGAAAGGCTTTCCGTTTCGCCTATTGCTGCTGATCGTCCAATCGCACCCCGGCAACATCCTCTCAGCCAGCGCTATAACGGCGTCCGTGGAGCCGGTGATGCGAGGGACGGTTTCATCGGTGAAGTGGTCTTCTCCGAATGAGAACCAATGGTCGGTGGGGTTCCCCGCTAGATACCGGAACACTGCCGCATCCACTTCCCTGTCAGGCGCGTCTAGCTTGGAGAGACGGGTAATGAGGTCGGTCATGGCTTTTTCCCCTCATTGGTGAATTTGATAGCCCTTCGACATACTTCGCCTTTGGAGAGACGGCTGTCGGATAGATACTTCATCCATCGTTTCAGGAGGCGTTTGGCCTTTTTGCTGTTTCGGATGCTCATGACGGCTTCCCTCCCAGCACGGCGCGGGCTTCGATGAAGTGACGCATAAGCAGATAAGCATCATTATAACCGAACACGGGCTTATCTGAGGGTGTTCGTTCTGCGTACCCTTCGGTGAAGCCCTTCATCGCTTCATTGAAGAACGACACGAACGGCTCCAGCGCCTTTTCAGCCGCCGCGAGCTTGGCTTCGAGGTCAATCGCCCTAAATTCAGCATCGATTTTCTCATTAACGAGATCGGCGGTCCCGTCCTGAAATGTTTTCAGATCAGCCTCCAACTCCTTAATCCGCGCATCCTTCGCCGCGAGCTTGGCTTCTGCTGCATCGTGGCCGTCAGTGAACCCAACCGTATAGGCGCGGTCACAGCGGAAGCGTTCAAGCTGCGCATCCTTCGCCGCGTTGTCGGCTATCACCTCATTAAGCTGCTTACCCAAAATCACTTGGGCTTCTCGGTGCCTATCAATGATTTCATCCTTCACCGCCAATAGCTCCTCAGCCTGCGAGCGGGTGACGAGTTCGCGGACAAGGAAGCCATCCTTTCGGTAACGGTCTGGGAAGCCGGTTGGTAGCCATTCTTGCGTCTGGTCACGCCAATACTGATGTTCCACCGTCACCAGTCCCGTATCTGTAGCGGCTGGCGCGGTGCGGGTGTTCCAGCGAGTGGCGGCGTCTTCTTCCGTTTCTCCCCAAGCTCCAGCCGCTCCGCATCCGCGATCTGTGTTGTCAAAGCCCGCAGCGCTGCAAACCACATTGAACCCGTAGTAGCCGTCAAACGAAGGTTCATAGAACGGGTCGATTTTGAGGTGCGAGGTTTTATGGCAAAACGGGCAAGGCTTCAGTTCACTCGCCATGACGGTCGCCTCCTGATGGGTGGGTTTCTCCGCGAGCTTTTGCGAGCAGTCGCTCATGGCGACGGCACATTTCGCATCCGGGATCAAAACACGCCGCAACTTGTTCCGCCAAAGCGTCGTAAAGTTCGGGTGAGGTGACGATCAATTGCGCGTCAGGGTTGTCGATGCCGCGAATGTCATAACGGTAGACGCTCGGGTCTTGTTTGGCCTGTTGAATGCCAACCACTGAATTGTCACCTACTGCGAATGTGACGAGGTTTTTAGCGTCAACCATGCCTTGTTTCGGTGGCTGAAACCGTGGCTGTGCGCCGCGCATGCCCCATCGGGTAAAGTCCATTACATAACGGCGTCCGCTATGCGTCGTTGCGAGATAGATATGATTGGTCTGAGTGTTTCCAAACCAGCCCCACGGCCCCGGCGTAAATTCTGGCTTGCTCATTTCGCGCCCTCCGATGGTGCAGAGGGGACAGGACGCCAGTGGGTTACATCATCGAAAGTCTCGGTATTCTGGGCGCTGTCGATCCACGCTTCCGGCTCACTATGCCAGTCGCTATCGCAATACTGACCGTCTTCACCGCAGCAATGTGAACGCTTCCCCCAGTAGCAATCAGGCTGCCAGCCGAACTCTGTTGACCATAGGTCGATGACAGTCCCATCCTTTGGCGCGCTCTCAATCGGCAGCCACCCATCCCCCTCCACCTTACCGGCGTCGGCGTGGAGAACGCTGGCAACTTCCTGCCAAATTGGGTTGTGATGTTCGCCGCCACGCATGATCGTACCGGCAGTGATGCCCTCAATCACATAGTTACGGAAACGGGCCAGCACGTCCCGCGCCTGCGCGTGATCGGCGTCGGCATAGTCCGGTGAGGATAGGGCGCGGATGGCGGCATCTACGGTGTTCAAGGCTATGCGGTGATTTGCAGAGCACGAACCTTCCATAGATGCATGCGCTGTTTTCAGGGCCTCCAACGCCAGCTCACGCGCTGCGGATGGCTCGTTGAGGGCGATGCCAAGCCGAGTGATGATATCTGAAACCTGTTCACGCTTGAGCCAGTCGATTTCATCAACCAGTTCGATCAGCGCCCATCCGGCGTGGCGAGCAGCAGCTTGAAGCTCGGTATCTCCGTCCACCGTTCCTTTGAATTCGCTCTTCACGGTCTTGTCCGTTATGGGATTTCCCATATCGGTAGCCGAATTCAGTTGTCCGGAAATTCCGGATAACTCATTTGCCTCTGCGGTTGGCTCAAGCGCGGAGAGGACGCGAGCCTCATAGTCGGCCTGTGCGGCAGCTTTGGCGGCTTCCTCTGACGTGAATACAGCACGCGTTTCCGGCGCATCATTGAGCCAGAAAGCCCACGATCCTTTTGGCGTTGTGCTGCAAGCGACATACTTCATGCCTGGCATCGGTTGGGCGATGTCTACGACGCCCTTCGTCCAATCCAACTTCTTCACAGCCCCTTGCACGGGGAGGAAGGGAGACGCGGAAAGCTTGGCGATAAGCTCCTTGGCTTTGATCATGGGTTCTGCGTGTTCTGCGAGACCTTCATCATCATCCTGCAGAATTGCCGAACGCAGATCGGTGATGACCTGAATGATGTCTGCCGAGGTCAAGGCTTCTTCCTGTAGGGTGGGGGTCATTGAACTGTCTCCCCTTCATCGTTCTGCCTGACGATAACGAGCGCATTAGCCAGCGCATGGTTGATGTCGTTTGTTAAGGCTTTGAGGATGACGTCTTCCGGCGTCCCTTCAAACATCACGAAATATGTGCCGATCACACCTGTCAGGGCACCGGCCATGATTGCGAGACGGCGCTCGATTGGCGGCAAATCACTAGACTGATCGCTAGTGAAAGCTTCCAGAACTACAGTTGCAATATTCTGCCGGGTCGTTTCAGCAATCGCGTCGAACGGGCAATTCGGGTCGAATTGTGTTTCTTCCGGTAGGGTGGTCATGGGAGCAGTCATTGGACGATCCTTTCCGCCTCAGCGAAAACACGCGATGCCTGATCGATGCTGCGAGAAAAGACATTCGCGGCAAGCTGCTTGACTGTGGCATGGTGTTCTGTTGGTGCGTTGGCCAGCATCTGGGCGACAATTGACGTGGCCATTCCACCTACGATGATTGTGATTGCATCGTCGTAGGTCATTGACTTTGGTGCTTTGGCTGCAAGCTTCTCGAAAGCATCGCCAGCCAAGGATGCGGCTTCGTTCAACAGTTCAACTTTCTGATTGACGTTCATGCTCGCGTCCTCGCGG
>NZ_JBVPGR010000011.1:0-7374 GCF_055816895.1 Ochrobactrum sp. PL_is501
TCATGCCGACAACGTAACCCTGCGCTATGACGAGCGGACGATTTCCAGAAGCCTGTCCGTCTCGATCCCGGATGGCTCCTTCACAGTGATCGTCGGCCCGAACGCCTGCGGCAAGTCCACGCTGCTGCGCGCCCTGTCGCGCCTGCTTGTTCCTGCTGCCGGGCAGGTGATCCTCGACGGGAGGAGCATTACCGATCTTGCCGCCAAGGACGTCGCTCGCCGTCTCGGCCTTTTACCGCAATCGTCCATCGCACCAGACGGCATTACGGTCGCCGATCTGGTGGCGCGCGGCCGCTATCCGCATCAGTCCTTCTTCCGGCAATGGTCGAAAGCCGATGAGGAAGCCGTCATCGCCGCGATGGAGGCAACCCGCGTTACGGACCTCTCCGGCTGTCTCGTTGACGAACTGTCCGGCGGTCAGCGGCAGCGCGTCTGGATCGCGATGGTGCTGGCGCAGGAAACCCCGATCCTGCTTCTGGACGAGCCGACTACTTTCCTCGATATCGCTCACCAGATCGAACTTATGGACCTGCTGGCGGATCTCAACCGTCAGGGCCGCACCATCGTCGCCGTGCTGCACGACCTCAACCACGCCTGCCGTTATGCCTCGCACCTGATCGCGATGAAGGACGGCATGATCGTCGCCGAAGGCAAACCGCCATCCATCGTAACCGAAAAACTGGTCGAAGACGTGTTCGGTTTGCCATCCGTCATCATTCCCGATCCGGTGTCAAATACCCCGCTGATCATCCCGAAGGGGCGTGAAGGCGCTTAATGTTGCGGCAGAATCGGAAGTAGTGCGTCTCGACACATCCGTTTGGGCAGGAAAAGGCGGTGGCATGAAAGTGGTCGTTTCCAGTCATGAGAGCGGACTTCTGAGATGCAGATGATCTTGAAGCAGTCGCGCTCTGCATCTTTCAGCTCACCTTTCGGGGTTAGAAGATGTCATGGAAGAAGTGCAACGCGTAACTGCTCCCTACGATTATCGCATTGGGGTCGACTACCACAAAAAATCTAGCCACCTCGTAGTTCAGGACTCTTCCGGGAAGATACTGCACTCTCGGTGAGTAAAGAACGACCGGCAATCGCTCGGTTCGTTTCTTGAGCGATATCGGGAGAACAGCCACGCTATGGTGGAAGCCACCCGTAACTGGATGGTGATATATGACTGGCTGAATGACATCTGCAATAATGTCGCTCTCGCTCATCCCTTGTAGGCGATACGTGGAGCGCCTAACCTAAGCCTTCAGCACCCCGAACGGTGGCAGTAGGCGGCGGAAGCCCTATGCTCCATATCAGGGGGCCTCACTCCCAGAGACAAGCGGGACTAGGCTTATGCTGAGCTACGGGGCGAGTTGTTCGGCATTCTCAATTTCACAAGGGGGAAGAAAGTGGCAGGCCAGCCGGTTTTATGTATCTAACCAATGCAGGCCCGCAACCTAGGAAATATGCCGGTTAAGCCAACCGCTTAGCGGTTCTTTGTTGACCAGAACCCGCCGCCCTAACCACCACCGTAGGAGCGCACTGGAAACCGTAGACGGACCGCTTCAGCGTAGGAGTAAGTGACAACCAACGCAAAGTGCCGCGAAATGTTACATATGGCTTGCGGAAGCGGCTGGCAGATTTACTCTTTGGAGCTGTTCTAATTCATTGCAGTTGCATGAAAACCTGCATCTGCTAGGAACGTAAAGCGCACATTAATTGACATAGTTAGTTTAATTGAAGAGTGACGGTGCGCGCGGAGCGAAACATATTGAACCACAGGTGCAACGCGTGTGATGGATTTGGTAGTCTCAGACGGTGACGATACTCGCCCATCTTTGTCGAAGGCTATAGAACGCTGCTACGGTGAGCTCAAAAACTATGCCCGTCTCAAAATTGGCGATGAAGCGATAGCTGAGGAACTTGTTCAAGAAGCCTGTTTACGGCTTGTCACTTCTGGTATCGAGACTCCGTTCAATCCCCGTGCGTACCTCTACCGAGTCTTGGGAAACCTTGTAACCGACCATCACCGCCGCAAAGCGCGCTTCAGTAGCAGTTTTGTGAATTCGGATGTAGTTGATGCGGCGGATGATCGGCCTGATGTGGAGCGAGAACTGATCGCTCGCCAGCGGTTGGCTATCCTTGTGGAAGCGGTGTCGGAACTCCCTCCTCGTTGCCGGGAGTGTTTTGTGTTGCGCCGCTTCGAAGGGCTTTCTCATGGGGAGATAGCTGATCGTATGAATATAACGCGTAGTGCCGTCGAAAAACATCTGGCTGTAGCGACAGTTCATTGCGCCCGGCGTTTGAAGGCACATGAATAGTTTTCGTTCGGGACTGCGGCTATTTTCACGTCAATCGTCTTATGTGTCGGGTGGGTGTGATATCCTGTCCATCCTTTTCTCGTATCACGACGCGAGCCAGAATTCATGACGAGTTCAGATGATAGAGATTCGCTTGAAGAAGCTGCTGAATGGTTTTTCCGTCAGGATGGAAGTTCTTTGTCAGCGGGTGATGATGCTCGCTTTCGGGCATGGCTCGCGGCGTCGGATGAAAATCGTGCCGCCTATGCTGAAATATCCGGTACATGGCATGAGCTTAGAAATATTCCCAATCCGGCAGCCTGTCCGCCGCGACATTTTTGGCGCAGAGTTACGATGCCAATTGCTGCGGCCTTTGCTGGGATCTGCGTTTTGGCGGGAGGCACATGGTATCTGGATGTGCCGATGCGAGTTATGGCCGATGGTTATACGGCGGTGGGAGAGTTACAGACCCTTAGGCTACCTGACGGTTCCCTGGCTGAGATGAACAGCGGCACCGCAATAGCAGTCGCCTATTCATCCGGTGAGCGGAGAATACGGCTTCTGAAAGGCGAAGCGGTGTTCACTGTGAACGCCGACGCGCAACGGCCGTTCATCGTAGAGGCACACGGAGGCACGGCCGCGGCCCTTGGCACAGTATATGCGGTGCGTGAAGACAGTGATGGCGCAACGGTAACAGTGATCGAGAGCCATGTCGCAATTTCTCCAGATGCAGATGCTCAGCCTCTGCGGATTGGCGCTGGACAACGTGTTCGTTATGAGAATGGCCACCTTGGTCCCGTGGAATTTGTTGATGCCGTATCCGAGACCGCATGGAGGCGGAGAAAATTGATATTCATCGACAGGCCTCTAGGAGAAGTGGTCGATGAACTGAATCGGTATCACAAGGGTATGATCCGGATTGTGGACAGCGCGATAAGGTCCCGTCGTGTAAGCGGCGTCTTCGAAACCGATGATATCATCAAAGTTGTAGACGCGCTCGAAAAGTCCTTTGGATTCAGCGACACAAGGCTCGGCAACTTTGTGATCCTCATTCATCGATAATTTTTTTGCAGATTTGTTGATTTTCTTACTCCGGTTTTTCTCTGCGCGAACGTCTTAACCGACGAAAGCGTTATCGCCCCGCTTTGATGGGATGATGTTTGAAGACAGGGGGTCTTGATGATTTCTCAATTTTTAATGCCGTGCCGTCATGCGCGAAACCTCTACGCTGTGTTGCTGGCTACCGTTTCCGTATCAGTTCTGACACCCATTGGCGCTGACATGGTATATGCGCAGGAGCGCGCAGCACCATTACGATACTCTATTCCGGCGGGATCGCTGTCTCAGGCGCTGAATCTTTTCGCAGATGTTTCCGGCCTTCAACTCGTTTATGATGCCGGAGCGACACGTACACTACATACGCGAGGATTCAACGGACAGGGTGCGGCTTCGGACGTCCTCTCGATGCTTTTAGTGGGCACTGGTCTGACCTGGCGTTCCACTGGCGCGAATTCCGTGACAATCCTCAGCCCATCAAGCACAGGGACGGATAATGCGGTCTCGGCAGATGGGTCAACGGTGCTGGATACCATTACGGTTCAGGGCCAGGGCGCTACGACCGAGGGGACAGGTTCATATACAACGACGCAGATGAGCACGGCTACCGGGTTGCCGCTTTCGATTAAGGAAACGCCACAGTCGGTAAGCGTTGTGACACGTCAGAGGATGGATGATCAGATACTGAATTCCACTGCTGATATATTGAAGACAACGACCGGTATTCAGGTACAGGAATGGGACAGTCAGCGCACCGAGCCATTCTCGCGAGGCTTTTATCTGGATAGCTTTCAGTATGACGGTGTGGCATTGAACAATCTGGACGCGATGTATGGCGAACATCGCTCCGATACGCTGCAATATGACCGGGTGGAGGTTCTTCGCGGCGCAAACGGTCTGATAACAGGCTCTGGGAATCCGTCCGGAGCCGTCAACTTTGTGCGCAAGCATGCCGACAGCAAAGTCTTGACCGGCGAGATAAGCTCGACCGTTGGTTCCTGGAAAGATTTTCGCGAAACTCTTGATGTCACCACTCCGCTGAATGCGGATGGGTCGGTTCGGGGCCGAGTCATTGTTTCGAGAAATGATAAGGAATCATTCATTGATCGGCAATCAACCCAATCCGGGCTATTTTACGGGATATTGGACGCTGACCTAGGCCCGGACACAAAGTTGTCTTTAGGGGCTGAATACCAACATCGAGATATAGACAGCGCGATTTGGTCCGGTTTGCCAATGTTTTTCAGTGACGGAACGCGCACTCATTTCAGGCGTAGCCTGAACACCGCGCCAGACTGGGCTTATTGGGATACGGAAAACACTAACATTTTCGGCGGTTTCGAACATAGTTTTGAAAACGACTGGACCCTGAAACTGGACGCAATTCATGTCCATAAGAAAGGCGAGGCAAAACTTCTTTACACTTGGGGGCAACCGGATCGTGTAACCGGTTTGGGCCTTGATCCATCACCTTCTTACTATTGGCATGATGCTACACAGACAGTTTTGAGCGCCAAGCTTAATGGTTCCTACGAACTGTTCGGGCGGCAGCACGAATTCTTCTCTGGTGCAACGGCCGATTGGATGGATGAAGATTATGCCTATTATCTGCCGGTGAACCCCGCACCATTCGGGAGCATCTTTGAATCTGATGGAAGTTACCCAGAGCCGGGCTGGGGGAGCGAGCGCCTGCGCGTTTCGAAAATCGATCAGTTCGGCGCGTATGGCGCCACCCGTCTGAACATCACCGATGAACTGAAGTTCATTGGCGGTGCGCGTTTCTCGCATATCGAGACCGAAACGGTGCGTAAGTGGACTGGCGCGAGTACGGCTCAGATCGAAGATGAAATAACACCATACTTCGGAGTTACATATGACCTGACTTCCAACCTCAGTGTATATGCGAGCTATGCTGACGTGTTTCGTGTCCAGACAGAACGTGACATTAACGATCAATATCTCGATCCCGTAACCGGCAGCAACATCGAGGCAGGCATTAAAGGAACCTGGTTTGACGATCGCCTGAATGGCTCGATAGCGATATTCCGCGCTATGGAAGACAACGTGGCGGTTGCAACAGGAGAGTATATCCCCGGCACGACGACACTTGCTTACCGTACTGCACAAGGCGTGGAAACCAAAGGGATCGAAGGCGAACTATCAGGAGAGCTGACGCCCGGTTGGAATCTCACTCTTGGAGCCACCGTGCTTGAAAGCAAGGACGGAGAGGGAAATGAGGTCAATACCACCCTTCCGCGCGAAATGGTTCGATTGTTCACGACTTACACTCTTCCCGGTGAATGGAATAAGCTGACCATCGGTGGTGGAGTGAACTGGCAGGGCAAGACTTATCTGCCAATCAGTACAACCACGGGAACAGTACGCTACACGCAAGCACCCTATGCAACTGTGAGCCTGATGGCGAGGTACGACTTCAACGAAACGGTTTCCGCTCAATTCAATGTCGAAAACCTGTTCGACAAGAGATACGTCCAGATACTGGAGGGCGACGAGCAAATTTCCTTTGGAGCGCCGCGAAGAGCATTCCTACGGCTTTCCGCGAAATTCTGAGCGAGAACATGAAACATCGCCGTCTAATTCGCAAACAGAAAGGGCAATCGTCTCCCACGAACATGGGGCGCCGCCGTGTGCTCTTCGGCATGACGGCGATGTCGCTTGTCACCGTTGCGGACAAGGTTCATGGAGATACAGCTTTTCCCGCCACCATCAGACACGCATTTGGCGTAACAAATGTTAGTCGTGAACCAGTGCGAGTTGTAACACTTGGCTGGAGTGGCGAGGATGCTGTCATAGCACTCGGAAAAGTTCCGATTGCAATGACTCGCTATCCTTATTGGCAAAGTGGTATTGCGGATTGGAACATGGCGGGCATCGGTGCTTCCAAGCCGGTATTGTTGGGCAATAGTCTCGATTTCGAAATGATCGCGCTCTTGAAGCCGGATCTAATTCTGGCGGTCTTTTCCGGCATTGACGCTCTTGCTTACAAGCGATTGTCGCGAATTGCTCCGGTGGTGGCATTTGAAAAGGCACCTTGGTCGGCTGATTGGAGAGCGCAGATGCGTCTTGCCGGTCGGGCGTTGGGACGCGTATCAGCGGCACAGAACCTGATCAACAATACAGAAGAGAAACTGGATTTTCTTCGCCGAAAATATCCAAACCTTCAAAACAAAACCGCGGCATTGGTTGCGCATTTCCCGATGCAAGCCGGGATTGATGTTTACCTTGATGGAGATACGCGTTTCGATCTGTTGAAATCTCTTGGTCTTGTAACGCCGAACACCATCGCCGGTTTGGGCAGAGCCGATAGGGGACGATATTCTGTTTCGATCGGACTTGAACGTGTAGATATCATTGACGCAGATGTCATCGTCGGCTGGTTTGGACACGGGCTTCACGCTGCAATAAAGGCCCAGCCGATCCTTGCTACAGTGCCAGCGATCAAGAACGGACGAGTTGTTACGCTGGAATCGCCTGTAGAAATCTGGTCCGTTCTGTCGCCGACGGCGCCCTCCATTTTTAAAGGTTACCCACAACTCGCCAAGCGCATATCCGAAGTACTGGCAAGGACATTTCTGTGACAAATCTTAAGCATTCGCGACTTACTCGGCCTGCTCGCAACGACAATAGGGAAGGAAATTGTCGGGAGCCCTATGTGGAAGACTATTTTTTGGGCGAAACGATCGTGGTCGAGAGATTGTCGCCATCATTGACGCGCATCGTTCTAAAGGTTGAAGACGGCGGGCGGTTGGTACCAAGTGGGCATCCCGACGAATGGGTGCGCCTTGCATTGAAGCCGAACGCTCAGACGCCTGTGACGTTGCCGGTAAAAATGGAGAACGGCAAATGGGGCAGACCCGACGGCTCGCAGCATTGCCCAAACCGTCCTTACACGGTGCGGCGCTGGGATGGCACGACCGGTGAGATGGTTATCGATCTGGTCGCACATGAAGGCGGAGTGGGAGCCAGTTGGGCCATAACGGCACGTCCTGGTGACATCGTGGGCATCTGCAACCCG
>NZ_JBVPGR010000016.1:0-24144 GCF_055816895.1 Ochrobactrum sp. PL_is501
CGACCGCTTCACCTCTGCGATTCACCGCGAGCTGCGCCAAACCGCCAATACTATCTGGCGCGATATCGCTGGCCTGTAATCTGCATAAAAGCAGCTTCAAAGTCCGGGATATGTCCGTAAGCAGGTTAACGTTACGGTGCCTTCTGCCACTAGTCGGCCATTTGTTCGAACTGACCTGGGCTCGGATAATCGAGTGAAGAATGAAGACGGACAGGTAGAAGCCCTCAATATATGGGGCAATAGCTATTTCTGCATTGTGCCTTGTCGCCTTGACGCGTGCTTGCAATTTCAGCTTTGCGAGGCGGATCATCCGAGACCGGTCACATGGACGGAACATTCACTTCTGCTGCGATATTGTCCCTTTGGGCACAATTGAGCGAGGTATCTGAAAACCGTGATCAATTTCAAAGGGGCATCAGGTGGCCAAAGTTTACAGAAGCGCGTCAATCCTGGCAGTTCGCAGCGAAAGTTGACAATTAGGACTTCGAGATTGTTCACTCCGTTGCGGCAACAAGGCGTTTGCATGCGCTGATCAGATCAGGTTCCGACAGCAGTGCACCGCCGACGAGGTACATGATGTCATCTCCGTAAGCTTCGCGCATTTCCGGGATGCGGGCGAAGGTCATGCCACCGCCGGGTGCCGCGACGATGGCCTTTGGACCACCCATATCCATGAAGCAGGCCTTTGCGATTGATTGACATTCCTCGCGAGTAAAGCCGAAACGGCCACCGAAATTTGGATAGACCACGGCGTCAGCGCCCATCAGGCGGTGCAACGTGCCAAAAAAGGCGCGGTGCGAGAAGCCACAATCGGGTGAGACGACGTTGGCGCCGGAAAAGGCCGGGTGCGAGACGATGGGCAGGGAAAAATCCGGATCTCCAGCAAGGGCCCGTATGACGTCGTAACCCGCGAGTGCCGGGGCGATCATGACACCTCCCGCACCGTGTTCCTGAGCCTGTTTTGCCCGCTCCATGATCGCCGTTGCGGGACCTGTGATGTTGGGAACGAAACTCGTGCGACCGCCTGTTTTTGCATTCGCTTCACCTACTGCTTCAACGCAGGCTCTCAACCGCTCCTCGAAGGGGGCCGTCTTCTGGTCTACAAGGCCGTGATCATCTTTCACAAAATGCATGCCGCCAAGCGCAAAATCACGAGCGAGGCGAGCGAGGGCCGCAGTCGGCAGACCCACTGGCTTGATGGCGGACATCAGTAAAGGTTTTCGACCAATGCCGGCACGGGTCCGCAAGCCATCAATGCCATGACGTGGACCCTTGCAGAGTTTGAGCAGGCCCGACGACAGGCCGATGTCTTCCACCTTAATGCCGGGCTTGATGGAACTGTTGCCGAAGACGATGTTGAGGAATTGCAGGAAGTCCCCGCCAACGTCGTCGTCCGAGTAGGAGATTGCGGCAAGGAAACCCGGCCTGCCTTCAGGATCCCTGCACAGGCTTTCCAACCGACCGAGTATCTCGTCCTGGACGTAACCTTTCGGCACGACGCTGCGTGGGATTTCCACGGTCTGTTCCAGCGCTATATCCAGTGCGCGCGCCCTGGCTTCCGTTTCGTCGGCAGCACGCACGAAATAGGTAACTGTAAAGCGCGCCGCCATCAGAGCGCCTCGGCCTTCTGTGCGGAATGCACATGATCAAGGCGAACCTCCGCCAGTTCCTCCTCACCGATGGCAAGGTTCTCGCCTACAAGCTCTTCAATTGCGGAAACCAGAGCGCCCGCATCGAGTCCATACTTCTTCATGAGATATGGCTTGGAGGCGCCGTGTGCAAAAGTATCATTGAGACCAAGGCGCTTGAGACGAATGCCCAGGCCTTCTTCCGCGAGGATTTCCGCGACCAGTGAGCCGAGACCGCCGACGATGGTGTGGTTTTCCAGCGTGACGATGCCTTTTTTGCCGCGTGCAGCTTTCAGGAGACCGTCCTTATCGAATGGTTTCAGCGTCGAGGCGTGAAGATGATGGATGCCGACACCACGCGCAGCGAGTGGAGCAGTGGCTCGCAGGGTTTCTTCTGTACATACTCCAGAGGAGACGACGAGGATGTCATCGCCTTGCGAAAGCGTGCGCAGCTTGTTGAATTCAAAGGGCGTTGAAAACAGACGAGGCACCTCGCCGCGCAAAATGCGCACATAGACCGGGCCGTCGATGCTGTCGGCAACTTCCAGCACGGTTTCGACTTCCGTTGCATCGCCCGTTTCGAGGATCGTCATGTTCGGTACTGCGCGCAGCACCGCAATATCCTCGATCGCCTGATGCGTAATGCCGCCCGGTGTTGTGATGCCGGGAAGGAAGCCCATCAGTCGTACCTTGCGGTTGGAATAGGCAATCGAGTTGATCAGCTGATCATAGGGGCGGCGATAGAGGAATACCGAGAAGGTATGGACAAACGGTCGGTAGCCCTGCATTGCGAGACCGCCGGCGAAGGACAGCATGTTCTGTTCGGCCATGCCAAGAGTGAGAAACTGCTTAGGATGCCGGTCGCGAAAGCCGTCGACCTCGCAGGACGAGGTGAGGTCCGCCGAAAGGCACAAAACTTCCGGACGCGCGATTGCAAAGACTTCAAAAGCCTTTGCATAGGGACGATTGACGATTTCGACCATGATCAGGCCCTTCCCATCGCAGTGAGGTCAATGCCGAGTTCGGCAGCAAGCGCCGTCTGCATTTCCAGCCTCTCTTCCGCGCTTTTGAATCGGACATAGTGGAGGCGTGGGAAACGCTTCTTAAGAAAATCCATGCCCTTAAAAGGCGAGGTGTTGGCGAGAATGATAAGCGGCTTGCCGGCCTCAGCGCTTTCAGCCGCTCCACGCAGCGCTCCCAGATCATGACCGTCCACTGAACGGCAGGTGATGCCAAAGGACGCGACACGCGACGCAAGGTCGCCAAGGTCGAGCACTGACGACATGGCGCCATCGCATTGCTGGCGGTTCACATCGACGATCACCCGGATATTGTCGATCTTGTGATAGCTCATCGCCGCGAGACATTCCCAGGTCTGGCCTTCCTGGAATTCGCCGTCTGACATATAGACCCAGACTTTGCCGGGTTCCTTTTTCCGCAGTCGCGCCCACGCAACGCCCGACGCCATGGATAGGCCCTGTGCCAGCGAGCCCGTGGTCACTTCCAAACCGGGGCTGTGCTCGGCGCCGATCATCTCGACCGAGCTGCCATCCTTGTTGAAATGGTCTAGCGCATGTTCGTCCATGCGCCCCATCTCGATCAGCGCAGAATAGATGACGAGTGCATAATGAGCGGGCGAGATGAAGAAGCGGTCGAAGCCAGGACCGATAGGACCATGATAGCCAGCACCGGTAAAGGCATCCGGATTATGGGCCGAGGGCACGCCACGGAAAGGCAAAGGCACTTTAGGCAATGTCGGTTCGCCGAGAGTTAACAACTCATTATAGAGCAGTGCAAGGCTCTCGGCGGCGGAGCAGGCCTGGCTCAGATAGCCGCCATTATTCTTCATCGTATGGAAGAAGACACGCCTGCGGATACCGAGTGCGATTTCCTCGGTGGATTTTTCGTTGGTTAGAACCATCGCCTCAACTCCTTTCCGGGAAGAGCGCCTTCAGGCCTTCAGGCGACGGCGTTGCGATGCCGCGCTCCGTGATGAGGCCGGTTATGAGACGCGCTGGCGTGACGTCGAAGGCGGGATTGGCGGCAGGGCTGCCTTCGGGCGAGATGCGCACGCTTGCAATGGAGCCATCGGCTGCGCGCCCCTGCACGAAACTTACTTCGTCGGCGGTCCGTTCCTCGATGGGAATTTCCTTGATCCCGTCATGTACCGTCCAGTCGATGGTCGGCGAGGGGAGCGCAACATAGAAAGGTACGCCGTTGTCCCGCGCCGCAAGTGCCTTGAGGTAGGTGCCGATCTTGTTGCAAACATCGCCGTTTGCCGTGGTGCGGTCGGTGCCGACAATCACCATGTCGATATCGCCATGCTGCATCAAATGCCCGCCGGCATTGTCGACGATCAGGGTGTGCGGCACGCCATGACCATTCATTTCCCACGCCGTCAGATAGGCGCCCTGGTTGCGCGGGCGCGTTTCATCAACATAAACGTGGACCGGGATTCCTTCCTCGACGGCCATATAGATCGGGGCGGTCGCAGTGCCATAATCGACGGTGGCAAGCCAGCCGGCGTTGCAATGGGTAAGGATGCGCACGGGCTCGCTTGGCTTTTTCTTTGCAGCGATGTTGCGGATGACATCAAGACCGTTCGCGCCTATTGCGCGGTTGAACTCTATATCTTCTTGGGCGATCTCGGCGGCGCGCTTGTAAGCAGCATCTGCACGTTCGGCTCCCGGCAAGGGGTGCAGATATTCGCGCATTGCATCCAGCGCCCAACGCAGGTTGATGGCGGTCGGACGTGTCTCGTTCAGCTCTTCCCATACGGCATCAAGATGTGTATCGGATGAGTCTTTCGCCATCGCAATGGCGACACCGTAGGCCGCCGTCACACCGATCAGCGGTGCGCCGCGTACCCACATGTCGCGGATTGCTACGGCGACATCGGCAACGGTTTTCAGCGTTACGACACGAAATTCATGTGGCAGCCAGCGCTGGTCTATGATGTCGACTGCTCGCCTGTCTTCGTTCAACCAGATCGTATGGTAATGGCGTTCTCCGACTTTCACGCAAATATCTCCTTTTCAAGCCGCTCCACGGTCTCGCGGATATCCCGCAGGCTTTGGATGCGCTGCCGGTTGACGGCGAGGTGGCGCCCAAACTTTAGCGCCTTGCTCTCACACGAGGCGCGACGGTCGGGGTCAATGATGGTTTCGAAATCGGCATTGTGGGCAAGGCCCAGAATGCGGCGGTGGGTTTCGATGCCGGCAAAGCCCAGCATTTCGTGCCAGATCTCATTGATGACGATATTGAGCGCTTGTTCGGCGGCAAGCGGGTCCTGGCGATCTTCGAAGAGACTTGCCTGATACAGGATGCCCTTGCGCTCCGTATGCCAGAGATGGGCGAATTCAGCTCGAAACGTTTCCCACAGCGTGTCGATCGTATCGAGCAGATAGGCCCGCATGCTGTCGCGAGCGCCCGGTGTGGTCTCATGTCCGGCCTGCGAAAAATAGCTCATCCAGAAATTGGCGATCAGCATCCCGACGTCGAAACTGATTGGACCGTAAAAGGCGAATTCCGGGTCGATGACACGCGTTTCGTCGTCAGTCACCATGACCGAACCGGTGTGCAGATCGCCATGGCAGAGTGTCTCGGCTTTGGCGGAGAAGAGGTGTTTCAGCCGCTGCGCTTCTACTTTGAGCTCACGGTCTGTGCGCAGTTCCGCCACGATTGGATCAAGCTGCGGCGTGGTGTGATGATTGAGCTTTGCCTCGAAATAGGGGTCGGAAAATACGAGATTTTCCGTGATGTCGCAAAGCTCGACATTATCGGAAAACAGGGCTACGTCCGCTTTCTTCTTGCGTGTCGCCATGGAGAGATCGGAACCGCGGAACAGCGTGCGGGCGACGAAAAGGCCGAGGTCTCGACCGACCTTGGGCAGTTCACGACCATCAATCAGCGCGCGGCGCAGAATGATGTGCGGTGACAGGAACTCCATGACGATGATGGCTTGCGCTTCGTCAAAAAACAGGATTTCCGGCACCATGCCCGGGTCACGCGCACCCTGGCGCTTCAGCGCATGATATTCGAAAAATGAGCGCTTGAGCGGAAGCGGCCAGCTTTCACCGACAAGACGCACATAGGGCAGTGCCTGCTTGACGATCACTGCTCCAGTCTCGCCCGTCACGATGAAGACAAGATTGAGATTGCCATCGCCGATTTCCCTGATGGTCCAGCGGGATGGATCGCTTCCTACTTTTTCTTTCAGGGCGGCATTGCCGCCCAGTCGAACCGGCAGTGTCTCTGTACTCAGCGCCTCGAAGACGTGGCTGTCCATTATGTCCTCCTCCTGCGCATGGGCCGCCTCCACCATGCGCCGCCATGCCATCTTTCCCACAGCTAAGGCATCATTCTGTCAAATGTCAATGGTCTTGACATTTGATGGTGGCCTATCTTAACGTGGCTTCAATGGGAGGAATTTATGAGCGAACAGCCAGTGTTTCGCATTAAGGGCGTGCGCAAATCCTTCGGGCCGGTGACGGTGCTGCAGGGGGTGGACCTTGATCTCAAAGCAGGCGCAGTGACGGTTTTGATGGGTGCCAATGGCGCCGGAAAATCGACGCTCGTGCGGATTCTCTCCGGCGTTTATAAGCGTGGTGCGGGTACCATGATCCTGGCGGGCGCCGCCTTTGATCCAGCGACGCCTGCCGAGGCGATCCGGGCGGGCGTCGTCACTGTGCACCAGAACATCAACGATGGCGTTGTCGCCGATCTCGATGTTGCGACCAATCTCACCCTCGATCGGTTGAACGGGCGTGGTGCGCGGCTTTTTTTCAATCCGCGCCGGGTGCGTCGCGAAGCGGCGGCGGTCGCCTCGCGTATGGGCCTTGCCCTCGACCTTTCGGCCAATATCACTGACCTGACCCTTGCGGATCGCCAGATGGTGGCGATTGCTCGTGCCATGGCGCATGAACCGAAGGTGCTGATCCTCGACGAACCGACATCGTCGCTTTCCAGTGCCGAGGCGGATTGTCTCTTCGACCTCGTTGATCGGTTGAAGGCGCGGGGTGTCGCCATTCTCTATATCTCGCATCGCATGTCGGATATCCGTCGCCTTGCCGACAGCATCGTGTCGCTACGCGACGGCCGCATTGCTGGCCGTTTCGAGGGGCCGGAACTCGATTACGAGGGTGCGGTCAATGCCATGCTGGGGCGCAAGGTATCGGCTGGTGCCGTTGCGGTGCGTGATGCGAGTCGTCCGGTCTTTAGCGTGCGGGGCCTTAAGCTTTCTGAACAGGCGCGACCCTTCAATTTCGATCTCGGTGATGGCGAGATCGTCGCCGTCACGGGTCTTGTTGGCGTCGGCAAAACGGCGCTTGCGGAAACGCTATTTGGGGCGCGCGCGCCGAAAGCGGGGGAAATGACGCTGGATGGCGTGAGTTATGCGCCAGGGACCACGGGTCAGGCGATCGCCAGAGGCGTTTTCCTTGTCGCCAAGGACCGTGCGATCAGCGGCATAGTGCCGGACTTCAATATCTATGAGAATATCAGCCTGCCGTTCCTGCGCCGGCTTTCGACTTTCGGTATTGCGCGCCGCCGGGCAGAGAAAGCGGCGGCGCGCCAGCAGATTTCGTCGCTCGGCGTCGTCTGCCGCAGCGAGCGCGACGAAATGGAGACATTGTCGGGCGGAAACCAGCAGAAGGTTATGGTTGGCCGCTGGCTTTCGGAGCCGTCGCGGCTGCTTATCCTGGATGAGCCCTTCCAGGGCGTCGATATCGCTGCACGTCGCGACATAGGCGAGAAGCTGCGTGCTTCAGCAACAGGGCGCACTACAATTCTATTCCTGACAGAGCTCGATGAAGCCTTCGAAGTTGCCGACCGCATCCTCGTAATGTCGGAACACACCATCGTGGGCGAGCACCGCAATGCCGACATCAATGTCGAGCGGCTGCTTTCCGAGATTGCTGGACAATCCCATCAACAGGTCAATGCATAATGATAAGTGAAGAGAGCAAATCCGCCACCGGCGCAGTTCCACCTTTGGCGCTGAACATCCGGGAAACCGCGATCAAATATGGCTTCCTCGTACTGCTGGCTGGCATGGTTCTCTATTTCTCGGCTGTGACCGGCGGTTTTGCTTCGCCTCAGAGCGCGGTCTTCATCCTGCAATCCGTGTCGATCACCGGTATTCTGGCGCTTGGTGTTACGGCAACACTCGTTGTGGGCGGTTTCGATCTTTCCATCGGTTCCGTGGCGACCACGGCGATGATGGCATCGTCCTATGTTATGGTGGTTATGGGCGGCGACGCCCTGACGGCAACGTTAGTATGCCTTGCAGTTGGTGTGCTCGTCGGCCTGATCAACGGCATCATAATTGTCTATATGCGGGTTCCGGATCTTCTGGCGACGCTTGGGATGATGTTCCTGCTGCTCGGCCTGCAACGCATCCCGACCGAGGGGCGCTCGATCGCAACGGGCATGACACTTCCAGATGGTTCGACCGCCACCGGCGCTTTCAGCCCGGCCTTTTTGGCACTCGGTCGCCACCGTTTCGATTTCATCCTGCCCAATCTTGTGCCGGTTTCGGTAGTGGTGTTGATTGTGCTGGCCATCCTCATCTGGTTTTTCCTCGAATACACCCGCTTCGGGCGCATGATGTATGCTGTTGGCTCCAACGAGCGAGCTGCAAGCCTCGCAGGGGCGCCCGTCAATGCCTACAAGATTTCTGCCTATATCATTTCGGGCGTCTTCGCTTCTATCGGCGGCATTCTGCTCGCCGCCCGTCTCGGGCGCGGTGATATCGCCTCGGGCAATAATCTGCTTCTCGATGCCGTTGCTGCAGCCCTCATTGGCTTTGCAGTGCTCGGTGCCGCCAAGCCGAACGCGTTCGGCACCGCCGTCGGCGCTCTCTTCGTTGGCATTCTCTTGCAAGGCCTGACGATGATGAACGCGCCATACTACACCCAGGATTTTGTCAAGGGCGCTGTGCTCGTCATCGCCTTGATCTTCACCTTTGCGCTCTCGAAAAGAGGCAAACGCTGAGGCGGGAACCTTCAGCGGGCTACCAATATTGATCAGTGGAGGAGACTGACATGAATTTCACGCGTAGAACCATGGGCAAGCTGACGCTCGGGCTGATGGCTGCGGCAACATTCGCCGCACCGTCCCTTGCGGCTGATATGCCGAAACCCTTCGACAAACCCGGTGAGGTGAAAATCGCGCTCGTGCGCTATCTGTCGACCGGCGACTTCTTCCAGTCCTACCTTGCAGGCGTCGAAGCACAGGCCAAGGCGCTGGGCGTTCAGCTTCAGGTGTTCGACAGCCGTCAGGATGCGGCTCTACAGGCGGATATGGTCGATCAGGCCATTGCGCTTGGTGTGCAGGGCATCATCATCCAGCATGGCCTGACGGAATCCATGAAGGAAGCCGCCAAGCGTGCGGTTGACGCGGGCATAAAAGTGGTCGCTTTCGATGTGAACGTCGAGAACGAGAAAATTCCGCAAGTCGAGCAGTCCGATCGCGATCTCGCTCGCTTGGCACTTGAACAGGCGATTAAGGACAATGGCGAAAGCTTCAAGGCTGGCTATGTCTATGTCGCTGGCATCGCGCCGCTGGATCGACGTGACGAGACATGGAAAGAGTTCAAGGCGAAATATTCCGGCATCAAGGAAGCTGCCCAGTTCGGTACGATGGATAATCCCATTGCCAATTCCGTCGCCAATCAGGCGCGCTCAGTGATCTCTGCCAACCCGGATATCACTGTGATGTTTGCACCCTATGACGAATTTGCCAAGGGCGTGAAAATCGCGGTCGACGAAGCCGGAATGTCGTCCGATGTGAAAATTTACTCGGCGGATATCTCGACATCCGACATCGCCGCCATGCGTGAATCCGGTTCTGCATGGGTTGCGACCGCAGCGACCAACCCGGCTGTAGTCGGTCAGGTTTCCGTGCGCTCGCTCGCTATGCTGTTGGCCGGTGAGGACCCGGGCAAGCAGGTTATCGTGCCGCCGACGCTGATCACCCAGAAGGACCTCAACGATCAGGACATCAAGAACATGGAAGAGCTCGGCACCAAGCTCCCGCAGTTTGCCCATGCGGATGTCGCCATGCCTGCGTGGATGACGAAGCCTTGATTTAGAGCATTTCCAGCAAGGGCGCGAAGCGGTTTTGCGTAGGATAATGTGGCGAAACGACCGCGCTAGACATGATGGAATGAAGAAGCGGCGGTTCATCGGACCGCCCCTTCTGTATGTCTGGAAGGCTAAGGAAATTGTCTGCACCAGCCGAAAGATCAACGCATTGCTGCAGCGATATTTCCACCATCGACGGTAGTCACGTCGGCAGTCGTGCGTTCGGCTAGGGCGTGATGGACAAAGGCGCGGGCAACGTCTTCGGCCGTCACTTCAAGTCCAAGCAGATTGCCGCCCATATAGTCCTTGACGGAGAGGCCGCGAGCCGCAGCCCGATTGGCGATCATCTCATCGTTCAGCAGGCCGGAACGGATACGATCGGCATTGACCGCATTGACGCGGATGTTGTCAGCACCGTGTTCCAGCGCGTACTGGCGTGACAGGAAGAGCGTTGCCGCTTTTGGCAGACCGTAGGCACCGAAATTTGCGCCCGGATTGACCGCCTGCTTGGAGGCATTGAACAACAGTACACCGCCGGTTTTTTGCGCCTTCAAAATGCGCACGGCATTTTGCGCAACGGTCTGATGAGCGAAGAAATTCAGCTCGAAACTCTTGCGCAGCAGCGTGTCGTCCAACGTGGCGATAGGGCTTTCCCAGGCGGCGCCGGCATTTGACACCACAATATCGACGCCGCCAAATGTTGCGACTGCCTTGTCAAAGGCGGCTCGCACAGATGCGGGATCGGTGATGTCGCAGGCTATGCCAATGGAACTGTTACCAGCAGCCTTCGCAACCGCCGCAGCTTTCTCGCCATCGAGATCGAGCGCAACAACATGAGCGCCCTCGGCTGCAAAGGCCTTGACGACGGCAGCGCCAATGGCCCCTGCGCCGCCAGTGACGACAGCGATCTGTCCAGTGAATGGCTTCGGCCTGGCGCCCGCGAGCTTCGCCTGTTCCAGAGACCAATATTCTAGGTCGAAGAGATCGGGACGACTGACCGGCTCAAAGCGACCAATGGATTCCGCATCGCGTGCTGCTTCGATCCACATCTCGCCGACATCGACGGCGATGGTTGCATCCTTGAAGGTGCGACCGTGGCCAAACATGCCAAGGCCGGGCACCAGCGTCAGGCGTGGCATGGGATCGAGCATGGTGCGCTTGACGTCGTCGCGCGCATCGTTGCTACGGAAATATTCGGTGTACTCGGCGACGAAGGTTGCGACGTGCTCGTCGATGACGGCGCGGTAGCCATCGAGATCATCCGTGGCCGGTGGGGGCAACACCATAGGGCCGGTCTTGATGCGTATTGAGAGATCGG
Source organism: Ochrobactrum sp. PL_is501 (assembly GCF_055816895.1). Classification (NCBI taxonomy): domain Bacteria; kingdom Pseudomonadati; phylum Pseudomonadota; class Alphaproteobacteria; order Hyphomicrobiales; family Brucellaceae; genus Ochrobactrum; species Ochrobactrum sp. PL_is501. The sequence goes on from NZ_JBVPGR010000016.1 coordinate 11,031, forward strand.
GTGTGGAGACACCGCGCGCCGCCATGTCCGAGACCTCGCGGGCATTGACGAAATCGAGAATAGCCGGAGATGTGCGGAAAACGCTGACCATCCTGTCGTAGCGACCTTCTCCCTTGTCGACGGCAACTGCGCCGCGCAGCATGGGAGCGATATCGCCGGGCCTTACCAGCGAAGCAGGCAAGGTGGCGGGCGTGAATGGATTGCGACCGTGGTTCTTGACGTGATCCTCCGCGATCGTGACATAGTGGATCATCTGGTCGTAGGCTTCCTTTGCAGTGTCGCCAAAGGTGAAGATGCCGTGCTTGTCGAGGATCAGGCCCTCAACCGTCGGGTCCCGTTCGAACACTTCGGCGGCCGCCTTGGCGAGCGCGAAGCCGGGCATGATATAAGGCACAAAACCCATTTTCTTGCCGAAGAGTTCTGTGCTCATCTTCTGGCTCTCGGCTTGATCCGCAATCGCGAGAATAGCCGTCGAATGCGTATGGTCGATGAACTTGTGCGGGAGGAAAGCATGCAGTAGCGCTTCTACCGAAGGGTTTGGAGCGGCGGGTTCGATGAGATTGGCGCGCAGCAGCGTCACCATATCCTCGTCCGAAAGCCTGTCGAGTTTGCGGCTCTTGAGCAGAGCGTCGATTTTCACAGCGGGCAGGCCCGCTGGTTCAATAGTGCCCATGTCCCAGCCACTGCCTTTGACGCAGAGCACCGCATGAGTGTCGCCGACGAGGTCTGTCACCTCGGTTTTTACCGACGTGTTGCCGCCGCCGTGTAGCACCAGTCGTGACTCGCCGCCCAGAAGCCGCGTCGTATAGGTACGCAGCGCCAAATCGCGGTTGACGCCTTTCGCGGCGTATTCGGCAATGACCTTTTCCGCTTCGTCATCGCGCCAGAGATTTTCCATGGTAGTCAGCCTCCCGATAAACCGGCCCAGCCGGCATTGGCGGACCTAAACTCTCGCGGCTCAAGCCTTGCTTGAGCCGCTTTTGCCAAACCCATCCTTGCTCCAGCGGTCCAGAATCCGGCGCGCCATGGAGGTCGTAACGACGAGATGGGAAGCAAAGCCGCCTTTCAAAGCCGCTACTAGCGGCTCGAACTTGTTGTCTTCCTGGACGACAAGCATGCGCTTCTTGATGGCACGAATGGAATCGAGATCGGCGGAAATGCAACGCCTGTTGTGATTGCAATCCAGCCATTGGCCCTCTCGGTCAATCAGCTGTCCGGCAATGACGCCTGCGGCACCCTTTTCGCCCATATCGTTCATGTCCGTGGCTGAAAGTGCCCCGCATTTGACAAGATGGCTGTCCTCTTCGATGCCGCCAACTGAATAGAGCGCCAGATTACAGTCCCGGATTGTCGCGAGCTGTTCCTTAATAACGGGCTCGCCGCGCAATTCGTCGGCAAGACGCTCGGACGAGAGCACGAGCGGCGCATAGAAGTTGATGCCTTCGGCATTGAGGCGACGGGCGATTTCTGTAGTACACTGGTCCGGCCGATAGGAATAGGGCGCGCCGAGATTGCCACAGAGCTGAACTACGGTAACGTCACTCAAATCTGCAAAGGGCATCACGTCGGCGATATGATATACGGTGCGGCCCCAAGCGACGCCCACCCGGTCGCCTTTAGTGAGGAGTTCAAGGAAGACAGAAGCGGCCACGACCGGCATTTCAGCAGCCGGGTCCATTGCCTGGCGGTCTTCCGGTACCAGCCAGGCGGTTGTCAGGCCCGTGGCATCTTCCAGTTCGCGGGCCAGCACATCGTCTGAAAACAGTTCAGAAGACGTCGCGATGGTGACAATACCCATCTCGCGGGCCCTGCGCAGATACATGGCAATCGAAGCACGGGAGATTTCGAGCCGCTGGGCTACCTCGTCTTGGCGCAAGCCATGCGTATAATAGAGCCAAGCGGCCTTGTGAATAATCTGGTCATTCGGTCGGACCGGCATTGAAGTCCTTTCAGTAGTTGAGCTGACATTAGTTAATTACGCTGACAAAAGTCAAGTTGGCTTTGGCTGATTTTATCGCTCCCGTCGCTGAACCGACGCATCCGCCAACGAGAAACGGCATGGAAACAAACCTACAACATCGCTTCCTCAGGCAGAAAATCATCTGTGGCAAACCCGGTATCGGCCAGGATCGAGATGACGTAAAAGACAGATTCTCTGAGCACCTCACCCGCTTCCTTCGTATCGTTCTATTTTAATGGAATCCTCGTCCTTGCGGTGTCGATCGTTATATTGGCGCCGGTAGTATCGATTTCTCGTTCTCAAACTTCCGTGATGCCGCAGTATACCTAAGATCTGCTATGATGCGGTGGACGTGCTGCTAACCGTGGGCTTTCGTCCGGACTTCTACAAGCTTAACCACCGCAGAACCGATCTTCATATTCCCGGTAAGTGCCTGGCTTTTGGCTTCCGTTGTACAGTTCGTTCCTCGATATAAGCTGAAGGGATGCTGTTTTCGAAACCACGTCTGCTCTCACGTCGATAACTTCAAGTATCCTGTTTAGTCTTGACAAGATGCCCGAAGGAATATTGCTATGGCGTTCAATTCTGCAATGGTTCAGCGGCATCGCTATTATTGTCACCGGACGGTTCATCCGGCGCCTGTTCTTGTTTCTATCGAGGTCTGGCTGTTTCGTGCGGCGGCTAGCATGAGCTCCACAAACCTTAGCGGATACTTCCGCCGTGGACTGCGATGGCTAGTTTCAAACCTCGATAGCTCGGAGCTCATGGATTGCAGGACTGAAACGACCGGGCATCTGATGACCCCTGCGGTTCTCCACTTCGCGTGAACCGGTCTTGCCACGAATATTGATCTCACTTGAAGGGTTGCGGTTTTTGGTAGTTTGCTACGCTGGATAGAATGCCGGATGTCGCCTATAGCGTTATTTTTCAGAAACACTACGAGTTAGTAGCGGGTGTCAGCGGTTAGACTCCCTTCAAGACAATATTCCATTTTGATGTTGCAGAGTGAAAAATTGCTTAGAGTCTTGACTGGCAATCAGCATAACTGCCGATCGAAGGGACTAGCGGTTGAGTTCTTTTCAAGGTGAACACGTTCAGGCCTATCCACTCATCCCGGATCACCAGCAACTATCTGAAATTTTCCAGCAGATCTGAGTCTCTGCGTAAGCGTTCGCTGCAGACCAGTTGTGTCTTAGCTTGACGTCTTGAAGTTCCATGGGAGCAGGTCGTCGAGGCGGCTTTGGGGGTGTCCGCATGTGATGGCGGTCAGCGTAGCCTTGAGATAGGTAAAGGGTTCGACGCGTTGATTTTACAGGTCTCGATGAGTGAAGCGATGCGGCCCCAAGCGATGCCGCCCTCGTCGTGGCCTATAAAAAGCGCGTTCTTGCGATTGAGAGCAATGGGCCGGATGAGATTTTCAACCCTGTTGGAGTCGATCTCTATCCGACCATCCGTCAGGACGGTTAGCAGGCCGTCCCATTGGTTATGGATATAGGCGAGCTTTTCTCCCAGACGGGATTTGGCGGATACCTTGCAACGCTGTGTCTGAAGTCATTCACCGAAGGTCACCACCAGGGGCGCAGTGCGGGTCTGGCGGGCGGAAAGGCGCTGACCGGGTGATATGCCGCGGATATCAGCCTCGACGGCATAGAATTCGGCAATGCGGCGCAAGCCCTGAAGCGAGCTCCGTCTCCTGCACTCGGCGGCAATCCTATTCTTTAGTTTCGGAAGGTCAATACCGAGGAAAGTTTCTCCATCATTCGCCACGGCTCATTCTCCCTTGATGAAGACCGGCGCAGGGCAAAGACAGTCGGATTAGACGCCGGACCGTACGTCTCCTTTTGTTTATATGTCCTGCATTTGGAGGATTTGTGGGGTTCTATTTGTTCCAAATCAATGAACTCTCTGTCTGATCTGATAGTTTCCAACCGAAAGACATGCTCGCAAATAATAGCAGAGCAAATGCAGGTTGGACGTGAAAATAGCATTATTGGGCCGTATGGTCGCGCCTGCTTTCCGACTGCCGGAACAGGGTTTTCCAAGTGTCAGTCAGCCATTTTCATTTTTACTACAAGCCGTCAGTGTCGTCGTGTTGGCGGCGATGATTCTGGCGCTCTGCTGGCAGACCACGGCATCCGCCGCTGATCTGGAAAAATACCTTCCCAAGGTTGAGGCAAGCGCTCTCTTCAAAGAGGCCGATGCTATCGGCAAGCCGCAGGGCGAGCCGCCAATCGCACCACTGATGAAGCGGGGCGAGGTGATCGGTTATGCTTATTTGAATTCTGACTTCACCAGTTCCATCGGTTATTCGGGCAAACCCATCCATATCGTCGTCGGCATTGATACCAAAGGTGTCATACGCGGCATAAAACTGGTCGACCACAAAGAGCCGATCGTACTGATCGGCATTCCCGAAGCGAAGGTTGTGGCTGCGCTGAACTCGCTGGTCGACAGTGACATGAGTGCTGTCGCGGCTGGCCAGAACAAGCCTCCGCAGGTGGAAATCGTCAGCGGTGCCACAGTTACTGTGCTCGTCATGGGAGACAGTGTCGTTCGCTCGGCCGTCGGGCTCGTTCGTAGTGGGCGACTCGGTAATGCGCCTGTGCAGGTCGCCGCAGCCGATGCGCAGCGCACGGTTGATCTGGAGATCCATGATGAGCAGGACTGGCAGGCACTGATCGGTGACGGTTCGGTCCGCAGCCTGAAACTGTCGGTTGGTGACGTTACACAGGTATTCCGTGACGCTAAACATGATCGTGCCGCCGAAAACCCCGAATCAACCAACCCTGAAGACGAATTCATTGAGCTTTATGTTGCGCCAGTATCGGTGCCATCGATCGGTATCAGCCTGCTTGGCAAGGATGGCTTCGAACGTTTGCAAAAGCGGCTGAAGCCAGGACGTCAGGCGATCCTGGTTGCGGGCGACGGAGCCTATTCTTTCAAGGGCTCCGGATATGTGCGCGGCGGTATCTTTGACCGCATCGAGTTGATGCAGGATGGGCAGGGCGTACGTTTCCGCGACAAGAACCATACCCGTATCGGCGATATCATGGCCGAAGGCGCACCGCGCCTGCGCGAGATAGCAGTGTTCGAGGTGCCTGACGGGTTTGGCTTCGACGTGACAGAACCGTGGGATCTGCAGCTTCTGGTACAACGCGGTTTCGGTGCGCGGGACAAGGCCAATATCAGTTATGATCTCGGCTACAGTTTGCCGGAAAAGTATCTGGCGAAGCAGCCGGAACCAGTTCCCGTGCAGCCTGCAGCAACGACAGCAGATGCACCGCGTCAGCCGCAACCGGTCGGCGAAGCCAATGCAGCCGACATTCTGGGCGAGGGCAATCCGCTCTGGGTCCGGATGTGGGAGATGAATCGTGCCAATGTGGTCATCACCGCTTTTGCCATAACGGTTCTTGTCGGCATCTTCTTCTTCCAGAACAGTCTGGTCCGGCATCCGCGCTTCTTCACCTGGCTGCGGCGCAGCTATCTTCTGTTCATCCTTGTCTGGCTCGGTTTCTACAACAATGCACAATTGTCGGTCGTCAACGTCCTGACCTTCACCAACTCCCTGATTACCGGCTTTAACTGGGAATTCTTCCTGACATCGCCGCTGATCTTCATTCTGTGGGCATCGGTGGCGGCGGGGCTGCTGTTCTGGGGGCGTGGACCCTTCTGCGGCTGGTTGTGCCCGTTTGGCGCCCTGCAAGAACTTACCAATAATCTCGCCCAATGGCTGAAGGTGCCGCAGGTCAAACTTCCATGGGGACTGCACGAACGCCTCTGGCCCCTCAAATACATGATCTTCCTCGGCCTTTTTGGGTTGTCGCTCTATTCGGTTGCGCTGGCAGAAGTGTTCGCGGAAGTCGAACCGTTCAAGACCTCGATAATTCTCAAATTCGCTCGTGAGTGGCCGTTCGTCATCTATGCGCTGACACTTCTGACAGCAGGCCTGTTCATCGAGCGATTCTACTGCCGCTATATGTGCCCGCTCGGCGCGGCTCTCGCCATCCCCGGACGCGTCCGTATGTTCGAATGGCTTAAGCGTTGGCCGGAATGCGGTTCGCCCTGCCACCGTTGTGCCAAGGAATGCCCGGTTGAGGCGATCCAACCAGAGGGACAGATCAACGTCAATGAATGCATTTACTGCATGCATTGTCAGGAACTCTATCACGACGACCAACGCTGCCCGCACATGATCCAGGTGCGCGTGAAGCGTGAAAAATTTCAAGCCCGAAATGCCCCGCTCGCAGCGACCGCCGAACGTGGCGGTGGACCGGCCAGGCCCGTCATATCAGTCAAAGGAAAGCCGGTTGAAGGCCTTACGGATACCGGTCCTGAAGTCTGACTTTTCTAAAGGAGAGAAGCATGTCTGAAGAAACCAAAAAAACGCAGCTTAGTCGAAGACAGCTGCTCGGCTCGTCAGCCTTTGTGGCTGCTGCCGGTGCAAGCGGTCTTGGTGGAGCGCTGTTTGCAGGTTCAACCGAACCGGCAATAGCAGCTGCCGGCGGTGCTGGCCACAGTGCAGAGGTGAAGCCTGGAGAGCTGGACGAATATTACGTCTTCTTTTCCAGCGGTCAGAGCGGTGAAGTCCGTATTGTCGGCTTGCCATCAATGCGCGAACTGATGCGCATTCCAGTGTTCAATCGCGACAGCGCGACCGGCTGGGGCCAGACAAATGAAAGCCTGAAAGTGCTGACCGAAGGCCTTCTGCCGCAGGACCAAGAGTTCCTCAAAGATCGCGGGGGCATTTTCCTGAATGGTGACTTGCACCACCCGCACCCGTCCTTCACGGAAGGCACCTATGACGGGCGCTATCTCTACGCCAACGACAAGGCCAATACGCGTGTCTGCCGCATCCGTCTTGATGTGATGAAATGCGACAAGATCATTCAGCTCCCGAACCAGCACACCGTGCATGGTTTGCGCGTGCAGAAATATCCGAAAACCGGATATGTCTTCTGCAACGGTGAAGATCGCGCGCCGATCCCGAACGACGGCAGCAATCTGGCCGATACCAAGCAATATCACGCGATCTTCACGGCCGTTGACGGCGAGACCATGAAGGTTGCCTGGCAGATCATGGTCGATGGTAATCTGGACAATGTCGACTGCGATTATCAGGGCAAATATGCTTTTGCCACCTGCTACAATTCGGAAGAGGGTACGACGCTCGCCGAAATGATGTCGAGCGAGCAGGACTGGATCGTCATCTTCAACCTGAAGCGTATCGAAGAGGCGGTTGCCAAGGGTGATTTCAAGGAAATCAACGGTGTGCCGGTCATCGATGGACGTCACGGTTCCAAATATACGCGTTATATTCCTGTGCCGAACAGCCCGCATGGCATCAACACTGCGCCAGACGGTATCCATGTGGTTGCCAACGGCAAGTTGTCGCCGACCGTTACCGTGTTCGACGTTCGCAAGTTCGATGAACTTTTCGACGACAAGATCAAGCCCCGCGATGCTGTGGTTGCGGAACCTGAACTCGGACTTGGGCCATTGCATACGGCTTATGATGGCAAGGGCAACGCCTATACAACGCTCTTCATCGACAGCCAGATCTGCAAATGGAATATCGAGGACGCCAAGCGAGCCTTCAAGGGTGAAAAGGTCGATCCGATCCGTCAGAAACTCGATGTGCATTATCAGCCCGGTCACAATCACACTTCCATGGGGCAAACCAAGGAAGCTGACGGTCAGTGGCTGATCTCGCTCAACAAATTCTCCAAGGATCGCTATCTCAATGTCGGCCCACTCAAGCCGGAAAATGACCAGCTCATCGATATTTCCGGTGAGAAGATGGTGATTGTCCATGATGGACCAAGTTTTGCCGAACCGCACGATGCAACGATTGTTCATCGCTCCAAGATCAATCCCGTCAACTTCTGGAGCCGTGAGGATCCATTCTTCGCCGATGCTGTCACTCAGGCGAAAGCCGATGGCCTCGACCTGATGGACGCGAATGAGGTGATCCGGGATGGCAATAAGGTGCGCGTTTATATGACGTCTGCCGCGCCAGCCTTCGGTCTAACCGAGTTCACCGTCCAGCAGGGCGATGAGGTGACGGTGTATGTCACCAATATCGACGAGATCGAAGATCTTACGCACGGCTTCGCCATCATCAATTACGGGGTCAACATGGAGATCGGACCACAGGCGACGGCGTCTGTCACCTTCACGGCCAACAAGCCGGGCGTGTGGTGGTATTACTGCTCGTGGTTCTGCCACGCCATGCACATGGAAATGAAGGGCCGGATGCTCGTGGAACCGAAGAAGGGCTGACTGCCATGAGGTTCCCCCGCCGGTTTCAGTCCTTCAGTGCCGCAATGCTGCTGACCGTCGTTCTTTGCGACGGTTTGCAGGCACGGCAGATCGATGTCGTAGCAGGCGAAGGCGTACAGGCGGCTATCGACAAAGCGGAGCCGGGCGATGTCGTCCGGCTTCTGAAAGGCAAGCACAATGGCACGGTTACCATCGACCGCGCCATTGAACTGACTGGCGAGCCAGGTGCCATTGTGGACGGACTTGGCTCGGGCAATACCATAACGGTCAACGCGCCGGACGCGATTGTGCGCGGGCTGGAAGTGCGCGGTTCGGGTGAAAACATGCCCGACCTCAACTCCGGAGTTTTCGTGGCCAAAACCGCCACGGGCGCACGCGTCGAGAACAATCGACTAATCGATAACCTCTACGGGATTTATTTGCATGGCGCCGCAAATTCCATCGCGAGCGGCAATGAGATCATTGGCCGTCGAGGCGTGCGGATGGCGCAGACCGGCAGCGGCGTTTCCATCTGGAATGCGCCCGGCGCACAGGTGATCGGCAACCTCATTAGCTACGGGCGCGACGGCATCTATACCAATGCCAGCCGCAAGAATATCTTTCGCGACAATGTGATGGAGGATGTCAGGTTCGCGGTCCATTACATGTACACAGATGACAGCCAGGTCATCGGTAATGTTTCGCGCAACAATTCGGTCGGTTTCGCGATCATGTACACCAACCGTCTCAAGGTGCTGGACAACCTGTCTGACGGCGACCGGGATCACGGCTTGTTGCTCAATTATGCAAATAGCTCGGTCATTTCCGGCAATCGCGTGATCGGGCGTATGCAACCGATAGATCGCTGGCTCGATGCCGGTGTCCAGAAGGCTGAACACGGTCTTCCCGCGGACGACAAGACGGAAACCCAGACGGGCGAAACCTCGCGGCTCGGCCCGGAAAAATGCGTTTTCATTTACAACGCCAACAAGAACAAGTTCACCGAAAACAGTTTCGAGAACTGCAGCATAGGCATTCACTTTACTGCCGGTTCCGAGGGCAATGCCATGAGCGGCAACGCCTTCATCAACAACCGCAATCAGGTGAAATATGTCGGTACGCGCAACCTCGACTGGTCGGTCAATGGACGCGGCAATTACTGGAGCGACAATCCGGCCTTCGATCTCAATGGCGATGGTATCGCTGACAGTCCTTACCGGCCCAATGATCTGATCGACAAGGTTTTGTGGACTGCGCCACAGGCAAAAATTCTCATCAATAGTCCGGCAATCGAGACAATCCGCTGGGCACAGACCCAGTTCCCGGCGCTTTTGCCGGGCGGTGTCGTCGATAGCTATCCCCTTATGAAGCAGCCGCATCCGGCCGATCCGGCGGAAGGAAAGCCAAATGACTGAGACTGTCATTCTTGATCAGGTCACAAAGTCCTATGGCGGGTTCAACGCCATCAGCAATGCGAGTTTCCGCCTCCACGCTGGAGAAAGCATTGCGCTGGTCGGCCATAATGGTGCTGGAAAAACGACGATGATAAAGCTCATGCTCGGTCTGATCCGCCCGACCAAGGGCGCGGTTTGCGTGTTGGGCGAGGATCCGGCGACCGGTGCCTTTGCCGCCAGATTGCGGCTTGGCTATCTGCCTGAGCACGTCTCTTTCAATCTGGCGCTGACGGGAGCGGAAACGCTCGGCTTCTATGCGCGGCTCAAGAGAATGCCGGTTGCCCAGAATGTAGAGCTGCTGGAGCGCGTCGGCCTCGCCCATGCTGCGAACAGGCGGGTTGGCACCTATTCGAAGGGGATGCGCCAGCGACTGGGGCTTGCGCAGGCATTGCTAGGGCAACCGTCCGTTCTGTTGCTTGACGAGCCGACGACCGGTCTCGATCCCGCCTTGCGTCAGAGCTTCTATGAAGTTCTTGAAGAATTGCGGAGCAAAGGCGCGACAATCCTCATGTCATCCCATGCCTTGACCGAACTGGAAACCAAAGTCGGGCGCGTCATCATCGCGAACAAGGGCAAGATCATTGCCGATGGCTCCATCGATGCGTTGCGCCGGATTTCACAATTACCGCTTCGCATACGGGTGCAAACGTCAGACGTCTCCCGGCTGCCTTCGACAACCGCCAATTCTGCATTGCGCTGGCATCGTCTCGGCCCGGATATCTTCGAAACGGAAGCTCCGACGGAAGGCAAGATGGCTCTTGTCCGTGAAATCGTGGCCATGAACGACAATCTCATGGAACTCGATCTCGTTCCGCCGACACTGGATGAACTTTACGCCCACTTCCTTAATGCCGGGGAAGCGGCCCTCGCGGAGGCAGCGGAATGAACAATATTCTCATCATTGCTTCCAAGGAAATACAGGAAGGTCTGCGTAATCGCTGGGTTCTCGCTACCACCTTGCTGCTTGCGGCATTAGCCCTGAGCATGACTTTTCTCGGCAGCGCACCCACCGGGAGTTCGGTTGCCGCGAGCAAGCTGGACGTTGTGATCGTCAGCCTCTCCAGCTTGACCATCTTTCTCATCCCTCTCATTGCCCTTCTCATTTCGCATGACGCGATTGTCGGGGAAATGGAACGCGGCACGATGCTGCTGCTTCTGAGCTATCCGATAAGCCGGTTTCAGCTGGTTCTTGGAAAATTCATTGGTCAGCTTGGTATTCTGTCCTTCGCGACATTGTTCGGGTACAGTGCGGCGGCTGTGGCGCTAATCGTTACCGGATCTGGCGTGGACGCTGGAAGCTGGCTGTCGATGTTCAAACTCATTATCTCGTCAGTCCTGCTGGGAGCAGTGTTCATTGCTATTGGCTTTCTCGCAAGTACGCTGGTGCGGGAGCGGAGCACAGCAGCCGGTATCGCCATCGGCGTCTGGCTGTTCTTTGTGCTGATCTATGACGCAGCACTACTTGCTCTGCTGGTTTTCGACCAGGGCCGCATTGTCGGCGGTGGCATACTCAACGGTCTGCTTCTTCTCAATCCAGCCGACACCTACCGGCTTCTCAACTTCGGTCTCGGACAGGCCGGATCTTTGACTGGCATGGGCGGCATAGCCGGGAACGCTACGCTCTCTACTCCAGCTCTGACATTAGCGCTCGGTCTCTGGGTCATGCTGCCACTGTCCCTTTCCATGCTGGTTTTTTCGAGGAAAGAATTATGAAACGCGCTCTGTTTCTTGCCCCCCTGTTTCTGGTTCTGCTTGCAGGATGTTCTCCGGACGAAAAGAATGATGCCGTGATGGCTCCTTTCGCACTGACGGAAAGCGCAATGGGCCGATATTGCGGAATGAATGTTCTGGATCACCCTGGCCCCAAGGGCCAAATCATTCTGGAGCCGACAAACGAGGCAGTATGGTTCTCTACCGCCCGTGATACGCTCGCCTTTACGATGCTGCCTGAGGAGCCAAAAGGGATCGTGGCGATCTACGTTTCAGATATGGCGAAAGCGCCGAGCTGGGAAGAACCGGGAGCGGAAAACTGGGTCGATGCGCGCAAAGCCTTTTTCGTGATTGAAAGCGCTTCTGTAGGCGGAATGGGAGCACAGGAGGCCGTACCGTTTTCGACACGGGAAGCAGCGGAGAAGTTCGTTGCGGAAAAGGGCGGCCGTATTAGCACTTTTACCGAAATACCGGAGGATTACGTTCTCGGCGGTCAGTCAGCGCGGCCCTTCGATCTTGGAGCCGAAAGCCATGCGCATTGAAGGTGGACAGCGTCTCAGTCGTCGGCTTGTACTTGCGAGTGGTGTGGCTGGGTTAGTGTTCTGGGCCATTCCAAAACGCGCAGTTTCACTCGACCTTCCTGAGCCCATCATCTGTCGTAGCCAGGCGATGGGGGCACCTGCCAAGATCATACTCTATCATCCGAATCGTTCGACCGCTGAACGGTTGTTGCGTGAAGCGGCTCAAGAGGCCAAAAGGCTGGAGAACATCTTCAGCCTCTATCGCTCGGATTCAGAACTCTCCAAACTTAATCGCAATGGGGCGCTGGCATCGCCTTCAGCTGATCTGGTCGAGGTATTGCGTATCTGCCGTGAATGCTGGCAGGCCAGTGACGGCCTTTTCGATCCGACGGTACAGCCCCTTTGGAACTGTCTGAAGAAGCATTTTTCACAAGAACACCCTTCTCCTGACGGACCATCGCGACAGTTTTGGGATGAAACGCTGGCGAAGGTAGGGTTCGATCACGTTCTGTTCGACGAGAATCGTATTGCTTTCTCCAAGCCATCAATGTCTCTGACGCTAAACGGTATTGCGCAGGGCTACGTTACCGACCGGGTGACGGCCTTGTTGCAAAGGGCAGGGGTCGAACATGCGTTGGTCGACATGGGGGAGTATCGCGCTCTCGGTCCAAGGCCTGACGGCACGGCATGGCGTATTGGCATCGCCGATCTGGAAACCGGAGCCGCGGCGGAAGAGTATGTGGATATCCGCAATCAGGCACTCGCGACATCCAGCTTCACGGGCTTTCAGTTCGAGGAGTCCGGACGGTTTAACCATTTGCTCAACCCCAAAACCGGTTTTTCAGCGGCACTTTATCGCCGAGTGACCGTCTTGGGCCGCGATGCAGCGCGAGCCGATGCCTGGGCAACTGCGTTCAGCCTTATGGAAAATAAGCAGATCGAAGCAGTTGTCGGTAGCGAACCGGATATGTCTGTGATTGCACAGACACGCTCTGGCGAAACAATAATGTTCCCCTTGCCTGCAGCGGCACCGTAACGTTAACTTTGATGTAAATCTCAGCAGTGGATAGGAGGGCATGCACGACCGTCGCTCCTCGCTTTACCACCGCCACCGCTTTGCGCCTGAGATTATCGCTGAAGCAGTGTGGCTGTATTTCCGGTTTCCGCTGAGCTTTCGCATGGTCGAGGACATGCTGGCATACCGAGGGATC
>NZ_JBVPGR010000003.1:0-1477 GCF_055816895.1 Ochrobactrum sp. PL_is501
TGCGACGCCACACAGCAGCACTACAGGCTCAAGGGGAGGTTACTGCCGCCCCCTTCCATTACGATCCTCCCAGGCTTCCCGACACCGTTTACGCTACAACGGATGACAAGACATTTCCGTCAATCGCCAATAAATTGCTCAAGGCAGACATTCGTACACAGCCGTTGACTGTCTATATCGACACCCTGGGCAGCTACAGTAAGGGTGATGAGATCGTTCTGGTTATTGATAATGTCGAGCATGATCCGAATAACAAGCACGCCATCACGCAAGAGGAAAAAGACCAGGGGCTGGTGGAATTGTCTCTGCCAGCCGCGTTGCGAACTGCAGAGGGGGCGTACTCGCTTCAATACAGATTCTATTCGAAGTTTCTTCCAGATGAACCGGGCATTACCAGCCCGACGACAACTTTCATTACTGACTATGCCAAGCCGGGAAGGCCGCATCCGGGTTTTCTTATATTTGATGATCCAACACTGGTTTCCAATGGGCTTAATGCCGCCAAGCTGGCTCAGTTGGGAGATCAGGTCACGGCTCAGGTCCCAAGTTATGAAGGAGCAGCGGATGGAGACGCCTTTGTGGCGGAATTGGCTCTGCATATGGGCGGCGGCACAGTCATCCAGGCAGATTCCGTGCGAATCGATAAATATGATCCGACCAAGGATATCAAGATCGCTTTCTCAGGCGACATGATAAGGGCAAATGGCGATGGGCTAACCGAATTCCGTTATTATATCACGGATATGGCGGGCAATCGCTCAGAGATGTCGACGCCGGTGCTTATTAGCGTTTTCGTCAGTGGTGCCGTTGATGATCTGGCGCCGCCACTGGTGCCGTTATACCAAAACTTGAAACCGCTCGATGAAACCGCAGCGCGCACGCCGATCCTTGTCGATATCCCCGGCAACGCCAGGCTGGCCGCCGGTGACAAGATTTTGGCTTATTGGGGCAAGACCGCGCTGCAGCCGCCAATCATAGTCACCGATCCCACTCTCCCGGTCATGCTGAGCATCCCGGTTCCATATAAAACGGTTCAGGACGAAGGCAATGGCGCTGTTACTGTCACCTACGAAGCCTATCGTGGAACCAGTTTATTGGGCGCGCCCGCCCAGGGAACCAATGTGGTGGTAAACATTCAGCAGCCTGGTGGTCAGGATCCAGATCCGGATACGCTCGAGAATGAAGCGTTGAGCGCGCCCATTCTTCACGCATTTGGCTGGGTGCAGGGCGATCAGCCAAACTCGATTACGGTGGAGCAATCAAAGAACGATGCAGTCTTTATCGTTCCATGGCTCAATACCGCTACGCCGCAGGTGCCTTCCTTCCAGGCAGGCGATGAGATCGACTGCTATTATGCAACCACGAAGATCGGAACCATTACGGTTTCATCCACCGATGTTGGCAACGGCAAAGATCTTACCACGCCCGTGCCGGCAAATGTGATCCAAACGCTGGGAAGCGGGCGTATGCCCATCCA
>NZ_JBVPGR010000014.1:0-31904 GCF_055816895.1 Ochrobactrum sp. PL_is501
GTTCGGCTCGCAACGGCCACTTCAGCACCACGCGGTACTGCGCGGCCTCCAGCGCCACCTGCATCAGTTTTTCGGCGTCCGGATCGGTGCCGACGATCTCCCGAATCTGGCGCATTTCCTTCTTGACGAGTGCGCTGTTGCTCGCGTTGGAGAAGAGATGGCAGCAAGCAAGGCTCTGCCATTCCGCGCCGCCATGGACAGCGAAACCGTCAGTGGGAAATGTTCCGGCGCCGTGCAGCCGTCGAGCGGCAAGTTTACGGTCGTGGAAAAAGCGCACGAGTTTACTCTTGTCCCGTGGCGGCCTGTCATCGACCGCCAGCTCGGTCGTGAGGCGACGGGTATCATGCAGGGCGGAACGGTTTAATGGCGGTTGGGGCAGCGCGGCTTGGAACTTTAGCTCGACCGACGCAAAGTGAAGCTCTCTTCCTGCACCGCTACGTATTGCTCTTTCTCGCGCGACGCTCGACTTTGGCGAGCAGAACCAAGCTGGCCATCAGCAAGAGCGTTCCGTTGAACGGATGAAATGCGAGCGGTAGCGGGGTCGCTCCCGCCGCCAATGCGAACTGAATGATATAGAGGGTGAAGACCAAGCCGGCCCACCAGTTGAATCCACGCAAGCGCGGCACAGCAAAGGCACCAGCGCATAGGACCATTATCGGCAAGGACAAGGCCCCTCCGATTGCCTTGTGTATCTCCCAATCCCACGCTCCGCTGAAAAGCGCCGCTCCCGCACTCAGGAATTGACTGACAATGCCCAATGGAAGCAGCCGCGCCGACAGGAAAAACCAGGGAGGCGTACCGAGGTGCAGGTCGGTCAACGTGTCATGTCCCTTTGTCATCGTTCATACTTTCTTCGAACCGGAATTAGCGATCCAATTCGTGAGAGTGGCGGTGTAGTTTTCGCTGGCGATCTTGATCTCATCGGCAGACAGCTTGTCGGCCCGGTATAGGACGAACGGCTCGGTCCAGATCAGTCCGCATCGGTGCGCCGTGGCGCGCAGGGGCGTGAATATGTCTGATATCTCAAACATGTTGGCTCCGCCGCGCCGATATGCTTCGGCCGTGTTGCCGGCGGTTGCCGCTATCATCAGCGGTGTACCTTCAAGGCGACGCCCCTCCGCCTCATAAGCCATATAGAACATGCGCGTGAGCACCGCATCCTGCCAGGCTTTCAGAAGAGGCGGCGTCGAATACCATTGAACTGGGAACTGCAGGACGATCCGGTCCGCTTCGAGCAACCGCGCTGCCTCACGCTCGCCGTCACGGACCATGTCCACTCCTTCGGGATAGGTCTCCTGCATACCGACCACCTCGACGTCGGGCAGCGCTGCCGCCCTCCTGGCAAGTGCGGCGTTGGCTTTGGAACGGGCTAGATCCGGATGGAAAAGAAGCACAAGGGTTTTGGTCATCACCAACTCCAATATTTCTGTTGGAGAGACGATGCCGGAAGTCGGGAAATCATTCCAATCGATATATTGTCTATCTTATTATCCATGACATGAATTTAAGATCGGTCGACCTGAACCTTCTTGTCATCCTTGATGCGCTGCTGGATGAGGCCCATGTCGGCCGCGCCGCCAACCGGGTTGGACTGTCGCAGCCCGCCGCTTCAGCTGCCTTGCAGCGATGCCGCCAGTTGTTCGGGGATGAACTTTTCGAACGCGGGCGCGGAACGATGCGGCGGACGGCCAAGGCGGAATCTCTTCGCGCTCCGCTCAAATCTCTGCTTGCCGGGATCACGGAACTCGTCGATCCGCCGGTGCTTCCGCTCAAGGAGATTCGCCAGACCTTGCGTCTTTCGATGGCGGATTATCCGGCGCTCTTCGTGCTGTCGCCGCTTCAGCGCGCTTTGCAGCGGTCGGCGCCCGGCATAGATCTGGTGATCCTGCCCTGGAAAGGAGCAGAGGCCGCACGGACTGCATTGATCGACGGCGCAATCGACCTCGCCATTTCCGTCCTTCCGGGTGAAGATGACGACATCCATCGCGATACTTTGCTGAACGAGCACTACGTCGTTGCGCTTCGCGAGGGCCATCCGGCGGTGGATGGTTTCAATCTCGACCGATGGCTGGATTTTCCACACATTCTGGTTTCAGGCAGGGGTGAAGGACGCAGCCCGCTGGATATGGAATTTGCCCGGATCGGGCGGTCGCGGCGTGTCGGTTTGGTGGTTCCGTCATTCGGAATGGTGGCTGAACTGCTGCGCGGCTCTGACATGATCGCAATGCTGCCCTCGCGTGTTGCCCAACTTGCCGACGGCCTCACCATTTTGCCGCCACCGATCGCTGTGCCGGGTTTCGCCCTGCATCTTGCATGGCACAGGCGGCGGACAAGGGATGCGGGATTGCAGCATGTTGTGGATCTGGTGAAAGGATTGCTCTCGGAAAGAAATTCATAGCAGCGGAGTATCGGCGCCGACCACGTGCGCATTTCCGACGGCTTTGCAGGCCGGCGCGGTCGGTCAACTTGGCCTGTTTGCACGATTTCCTGTCCTTTTCGCGGGCGCGGGGAGGCGGCTGGCATGGGAAGACCTGTCGCAGTGAACAATAGAGTCGAGTTGTTGAGTTATGTCAGGTCCCGCAGCAAATGCTCCCCAATCATCGACGCCGTCATCACCACCCGTCCGCAGCGCATGGCCGCTCCAACTGGCACCGTGGCTGGCCTGTGCCCTTGCCCTAGGCGGGATTGCCTACACGGTTGCAAGCTGGGATGCGTGGACGAGCAGCCGGACCATCCAGTCGACACAGAACGCCTTCGTCAAATCCGAGCCTGCGGTGCTGAGCGCGCGCGTCAGCGGCTATGTTCGCGGTCTTCCCGTCACGGACTACCAGACGGTCAAGGCTGGAGATATCATCGCGGAAATCGGGAGCGACGATTATGCGGTCAAGGTAAGAGCGGCGGAAGCGTCGCTTGCCAAGGCGCAGGCGGTCCTCGACAATCTGCGCAACGAGGAAGCACAGCAGCGCGCCACCATTGCGCAGGCAGAGGCGTCGCTTCACAGCGCTGAGGCGCGGCTGAAGCAGTCCCGGCAGGATTATGACCGCAAGGCGCAGCTGGTTCAGAATGGGATCGTCTCGCAGAAGTCCGTCGATGATGCCAAGGCTGATCTTATCGCAGCAACAGCCTCACGCGATGCGGCAGCCGCCGCCCTGACGCTGGCGCAAAGGCAGCTGGATACGCTGGCGGGAGAACGCGCCCAGCGCATTGCGGATCGCGATGCGGCATCGGCTTCGCTGGCCTCCGCCAGACTGGAACTGGGCTATACCCGGATCATGGCGCCTTTCGACGGCGTGCTTGGACGACGCGGCGTTCAAATCGGAAGCCTCGTGTCACCGGGGACGCAGATCGTTCCAATAGTGCCGCTCGCTCGCGCCTATGTCATCGCCAATTACAAGGAAACGCAGCTCAAAAACGTGCGCGCCGGCCAACCGGTAAATGTCACGGTCGATGCGCTTCCCGGATTTCATTTTCGCGGGCGCGTCGATGAGATCGCGCCGATGAGCGGCAATGAATCCTCGCTCATCCCCACCGACAACGCGACCGGCAATTTCACCAAAGTCGTTCAGCGTATCCCTGTGCGTATCGAACTGGACCCGGAACAAGCGGATATCGCCCTGCTGCGGCCCGGCATGTCCGCCGAAACCCGGATCGATACAGAGGGTGCGAAGGTGGCGGTCTATTCCCGCCAACGGCTCGGCACGGTGAAAGAGACCTACGCCAATGCCGCGCATTGAATCCCTGCCTGTCAGCAGCCTCCTGCGCCCGGCTCAAACGCCGTGCCCTGCCTTGACGGTGGCGGTTGTGTTCATGGGCGCATTCCTTACCACTCTGCAGGGGCGGCTTTTCACGATGTCGCTCGCAGACCTCAGGGGGCAGTTCGGTCTGGATGTCATCGAGGGTGCCTGGCTGAGCACCGCGATGAACGCGGCGCAGTTCCTGACGATGCCGATCACGGTCTGGCTTTCGCTCATATTCGGACCGGCGCGCGTCCTCATCGTGCCGAGCCTCGCAATTGCATTGGCGGCCCTCGCAATACCTTTTGTGCACAGCTATGGCCCGCTCGTTTTACTGCATGTCATCATGGGCTTGTGTCTGGGAACCTATCTCCCGCTGACGATATCGCTGGCGCTACGCAGCCTGAAACCGCAATATTGGCTGCTGGCGATGGCGGTCTATAGTCTGCGCGCTTCCTTCGGAACGGATGTGGGTGTGGGCATGTCAGGCTTTTACGTCGACGTGATCGACTGGCGATGGATCTACTGGACCGCGTCGATCGCCGGGCCGCTGATCGCAGGGGTGGCATGGAAAGGGATACCGCTCACGCCGGTAGACTACGCCAGATTGCGCGGCAGCGACTGGGGCGGCATGGCGATATTCTGCCTCGCCCTGGCGATGTTGTTTGCGGGATGCTCGCTCGGCGAAACGCTCGGGTGGTTCGATTCCGGCGCCGTGACGGCTTTTTTCATAGCCGGTTCCCTGCTGCTGGCAATATCGATAGCCCATATCGCCTTCAGCAACGATGCGTTCATCGATTTCAGTGCGCTCGGAAACCACAATGTCCGCACCGCCCTGCTGATAGCTTGCCTCTACGCCTTCCTGATGGTGCCGACATCGACGCTGATACCGGGCTTCCTAGCGGCAATCGGCAAATTGAAGCCGCTCCAGACCGGCAGCGCATCCTTCATCGTCTTCGCCACCTATCTGGTGATGACCCCAGTCGCGGTGTGGCTCGTCCGGCGCGTGGATGCGCGGCTCATCCTGATAGCGGGCCTCGGCATCATCGTCTTCACCGCTGGCTGGTGCGGATCGAGCATCAACAATGAATGGCGGACCGATCAATATGTGCCCGCCCTCGTTCTGTTTGCGACGGGGGAGTGCCTGACGCTGATGGGGATCATCCCGATCATCGTCGTCAACATGAACCCGGCGCATGGCATCGCCATCGGCTTCTATGCTCCGCTGGCACGCATCTTTGCGCCGGGGATTGCGGGAGGCATCATTCCGGTCGTGCTGCGTTTCTCGACGGATGTTCACAGCATGATGCTGAAGGCAGGCGTGGAAGCCGGGCAGCCTGTTGTCGTCCAGCGTGCCGCCGCGAGCGGCGTGTCCGGCATCGCCGCCCTTGTCGCACGCGAGTCCGCCGTGCTGTCCTATGTGGACGGATTCTATCTGGTCTTCTGGGTGGGGATCGTTGCCCTCATCCTGTCCGCCACCCTCAAACAGGCGCCGCCCAATCCGCTTACGCCACCGAGGCCCGCCTGAGGCATGGCCGTTTCACGCTAAAAAATGGCCGGTTTGTGCGAATGGTTGGTGCTATGGTCGCAAAGGAGCTAAGGGGAGGCACAGGCATCGAGGTATTCATGACCAATCCAATCCTTCCTCCTTTCAACTATCCGGACGCCATCGCGCGGCCGGTCGTCGGGTTGAAAGTCGAGCTGGCCTTTGCCGGGGAGACGCAGCCGCACAAGCACCGCAAGGACCAGTTGCTATATGTCATCGAGGGGCTCATCACGGTCGAGGCCGCGCAAGGAGTCTGGACCGTACCGCCGCAATGCGCCATCTGGATTCCGGGTGGGGTCACGCATTTTGCGCGAGCGGCGGGGCAGGTCTCTCTAGGCAATCTTTATATCGAGCCGGACGATAGCGGCAGCCGGCGCGCCGATTGCGGCATTCTCTTCGTCCAGCCTCTCTTGCGCGAACTGATCCTGCGGTTCGTCAACGAACCGCATTGCTACTCTGATGGCGATATAAGAGAGGAGCGGCTGGCGTCAGTGTTGATGGACGAGCTCGAGAACGCGCCGGTGGAGCCGCTGCGCCTTCCCATGCCCGCTGACCGGAGATTGAAAAGGCTGGTCGAGACGCTGATCGAGCATCCGTCGCTTCGATTGAACCTGGAGGAATGGGGCGCGCGCGTCGGCGCAAGCAATCGCACCCTGACGAGGCTCTTCCAGCGCGAGACGGGCATGTCGTTCGGCCGCTGGCGGCAGCAATTGCATGTCGGCCTCGCGCTTCAGCGGTTGGCGGATGGCCATTCCGTAACGAATATCGCCCTTGATCTGGGATATGAAAGCCCGAGCGCCTTCATCGCCATGTTCCGGAGGATGCTCGGCACGACACCGGCGCGCTATCTCACCGCAGCGGCGGCGACCGAGGCGAGCGGCGGCGGGCAAGAAAACGTTTATCATGTCTGCGGTGACCGCTGCCCACACAACGCATCTCGGACCGTCGGCAATGTTGTGCCGCTTTCCTCCCGCCGGGACCATTCACGCTGAATTGGTGGTGTGGCTGTCAACGGTGCGCAATGCTGATCGCATCTTCGTTCTGAAGGATGGCAAGCTGGTTGAACAGGGGACCCATGAGGAACTTGCTAAGGCCAACAGCATCTATGCAAATTTGCTGAGAACCGGAATATAGAAGTGGAGAAGGGGATTGCCTGCTAATTCCGAAGTTTAAAGGATATGAGAATGTTAAGTTCGAGACGGGTTGTTGTCGTCGGCTGCGGTATCATTGGCGCTTCTGTCGCATGGCACTTGGCTCGTATTGGCGCAGGTGTAACGCTTGTAGACCAGCATACTGGGCTCGCTGCAGGAGTGACGCACGCCTCGTATGGTTGGGTAGGTACAGGTAGCTCGTTCCCACCACACAATGGGCAACGGTTCGAGATGCAAAAGGATGCCTTGAATGATTTCCAGCGTATGGAGCAAGCTCTCGGAGCGCTGCCGATAGCAGCAAAAGGCGCCTTGGTCTGGTTGGAGACGGCCGACGAAACGGAGAATTTCATAGCGTCGCAGCCGGCAATGGGGGCACGGGTTGAGCAGATTACGCAAAGCCACATTCAACAGTTGGAGCCGCGAATTTCAACTCCACCGGTTGCGGCAGCGTGGTTTGCAGATGATTTTGCAGTCGACCCAATCGCATTGACCAACCAATTGGTCCATGCGTCGATTAAATATGGCGCGCAACTCTATCTTGGAGAAACCGCACAAGCCATTGAGATAAGGGGCGGCCGTGTGGCCGCCCTCCGCACAACGAAGCGCTCAATTCCTGCCGATGTTATAGTGCTGGCCAGTGCGGGGACCACGCTGTCCTGTGCAAAAGATTTCCAACCGGAATTGCCCGTTAAATATGAACCAGCTGTTTTGCTGCGGTTTAAAACGGACGAAAAACTCTTGAAGCACCTGATCTGCAATGCGGACCTGGAACTACGTCCGGACATCGACGGTAATCTCGTCGTTGCCGCAGACTATCCAGAGCGCGGAGAAGACGGACTTGCCGATCTGGGGACCGAGACCGGCCAATTGATAGGTGATCTGTTGTCAGATTCGCGTATCTCACTACTTTCGATAGCTGCTGCATCTCGTCCGATGACGAAAAATGGGCTCCCGTTTCAGCAATTTCTTCCTGGCGTGGAAGGGGTATATGCAGTGGTCGGCCACCCTGGCATAATGCTCGCCCCTCGATTGGGCAAAATTGCTGCCCAGGACGTTGCCACCTTTTTGTCGTAGGAACTCCATTCACTGGTCGATGATCCGGTTTTTACAGCGTTGCGGGTTGCCTCGGCTACCTGTTTGATACCGGTCGGATTTCGTTACAATAACCGCGGCGGCTGCGTCAGTGTAATGTTGGCAAACAGCGCAGCTATACATCAAGGGACGGGTACAATGACCAATATTAGCACACGGCCTGCTGTTGTAGGCGAGCAGCCCGTTCTACTTGACTTGCAATGGCGTGCGTCTTTGACACACGACGCTTATCGCGAACTGCTGCTACAGCATCCGGAAGCTGTCGAGCTGCCTGTTTCTCACATTGAGGACGGCAACACGATAGTAGCGGAAGTGGATGGGCTGATTGTCGGCTTTGCAGTGGTTCTCAGACTATCAGCGAGCGAGATGGAACTGGAGGCCTTGTTCGTGGAGCCTGAGCGCAGTGGCGCAGGTATCGGCCGGTATCTGGTTCAGGAGGCAACGCAGCGAGCACGTGCAGATGGAGCCTCAAGCCTCATGGTTATCGCCTCACCCGAAGTGCTGGGGTTTTATCGTCGGTGCGGCTTTGTGATTATCGAGGAAACCCCTGTGCGTTTCGGGGTTGCTTTCAAGTTGCGGAAAAACATTTCAGATTTTGAGGATGCTTAATTGCAATGCGATCCAGCCACGGTTCATGAAAATTTCATCATAAATTGCGCGCACCGTATCCTGCTTTCTTGCATTGTAGACGGCCGCGTTGAACGATCCGCCTTTTGCCCGCAGCTTCGCCTCGGCATATCGCTGCCTGTCCGCTGGATGCTCCCGCAACCAATCTCGAAAGAGAATATGCCGAATATGTTCAGGGCAGGCGGGGCCGAATACATGCAGATTTACCCGTGGATTTTCATGGCGCAACATGCGGTGCTGATACCATGAGCGTTCCCTGATCGTCAGAATATACCCGAGTGCTTCGAGCGCAGGGACATATTCGTTTTCCCGCTCAGGATCGGAAACGATCAAATCGATATCAATCACCGGCTTGGCAGGAAGTCCGGGCACCGCCGTCGATCCGACGTGTTCGATGTTCCGTACCGTCTTCCCGAGTGCTCCTGTGATCTGCGCCTTGCAGATTTGGTACTGCTGGGGCCAGAGAGGGCTATAGTCTTCGATCTCGATTTCTTCGCGCTTCGGTTTTCCGTTGACCCAGGGATTTTCACTGGGATCGCCATCTTCGAACGTGATGATCGACGCGGGATCCGGCCATGCTTGTTCTCGTAGGCTCATAGTTCTGGACCTTTTCGATGAGAATACACTCAAACTTTCCATGGAAGGCGCGCGAGGTGCGCGTAAATCAGATGGCGCTGCTGAGAGGCCGAAAATTGCCGCGGCGAGATAATGGACTGCACTCCAATCCCGTCGATCAAACAAAACAGCAAGGCGGCTTCCTCTTTTACATCGATCGGTGCGGAGAAGGCATCCGCTTGTGAAAGGTGCAGGAAGCGTTGCACCCAATGCTCGCGAATTGCTTCGTAGAGAAGGTGGTGTCGTTTATGATGTTCCGGGCGGCTGAAGGCCGCTGCGGTGAAACTCAACCAGACTCGCCACATCTGCTTGCTGTCGGCATCGCGGGGAAGGGTGTTCGCCACCTCAGTCGTGAAGGCATCGAGGGATCGTACTGATGGATCCTCGTTCCCGTCGTCTTCAAGTGCGTTGACGATCGACTTAAGGGCAAAATCCAGAAGGGCGTCCTTGTCGCGAAAATAGTGCGTCAACACGCCGGTCGTACAACCGATTTCCTGTGCGATCGCTCTCATGGAAGCCCGCTCAAGCCCGTCGCGAGCAATGACCAGCAGCGCGGCGCGCGCAACCTCGTCACGCTTGGCTTCGTAATTGGCGGACTTTTCGCGCCCTGGCCGGCTAGCATTTTGATTCTTGATCGACATGCGGAAAGCATAGCCCTGACGATCACGGAACATCAACACGAAAGCGCATTGACATCATAACAACTGTTATGATTTTATTCGCGCAAATATGAGCAAGCAAATTGGGTGTCGCGGGGCGCGCCGGTGCAAAGGTCAGCGCTGTCCCCGCAATGTCATGGATGAAGAACTGGAGGAGGCTTTCTGGGCTTGAGAAATCGGGAGTTTGCGCGGTGCACAAACTTTCTTGACAGAAACTGGACAATTTCACGGTTCACCGCTTCGCGATTTCGCGGTTTGTCAGCTTTTAAAGGTATATAGAGATGAGGTATCCCCCGGGCCTCCTGCTTGCCGTCTGTTCCCTGGCTTTCATCGCGGTCCATGCCGCACGGGCGGAGAGGAATGCGGCTGCCGCAGCCGCGCCAACCGAGCCTGCGCCGCGCGCCGTATCGGTTTTTGCCGCCGTCAAGGCACCCGCCACGTGGAAATTGTCCTTCAACGGTCTGTTTGTCCCGCGCGAGGAGGTGGCAGTCGGCACGTCGCTGCTGGATCAACGGATTGCTTCCGTTGAAGTGGAGGCAGGAGATGTGGTGTCAAAGGGGCAGGTGCTCGTCCGGCTCGATACTGGCAAGCTCGACAATCAGGTCCGGGAAAACGAAGGCCGCGTGGCGCGTGCCCGCGCCGCCCTTGCCCAGCAGCAGGCGACGCTGGTGCAGGCCAAGGCCAATTTCGAGCGGGCAAAGCGGCTGATCGTTTCCAAAGCGATCAGCAAAAAAGATTATGACGACCGGCAATCCTCGCTCGATGTGGCGCATCAGGCGGTCGCGGCGGAGGAGGCCGAATTTACGCAGGCCGAGGCGCAACTGGCCGAAGCCAGACGGGAGCGCGCCCGCGCCGTCATCGAAGCGTCTGTCGCCGGGATCGTATCGGAGCGCAAGGCGCGCGCCGGTGCGCTTGCCGGCAGCGAGCCGCTTGTCAGTCTCATCCGCGATGGCGAAATCGAACTTGCGGCGGAAGTGCCGGAAAGTGAGCTGCCTTTGCTGAAGGTGGGACAAGCGGCACGCGTCACCCGGCCCGACGGTACTGTGGTTCCGGGGCGCATCCGGCTCGTCTCGCCCAGGATCGAACGGGAAACGCGACTGGGCACGGCCTATATTGCGCTCGAAGGGAAGGGGGAGGCGCTCTTTTCGGGGGCTTTCGGCAGAGCCGAGGTCGAGGTTGCGCATAGAAATGCGATCCTCGTCAGCGACTCCGCGCTTCTTCATGGCGCGCAACCCCGCGATGCGTCGGTATTCGTCGTTGTCGACGGCAAGGCGGTCAAGCGAAGCATCGAGCTTGGCGCGCGGCAGAACGGCAAAGTCGAAATCCGCTCCGGCCTGCGAGACGGCGAGCGGGTGGTCGCGAAGGCAGGGCCGCTGCTTCGCGATGGCGAGCCTGTCACGCCCGTCGACGTCCAGACCCCCTGAAAGTTACCGTTTTGACCAGCAATATTTCCGCCTGGGCGATCCGCAAGCCGGTTCCGACCATCGTTCTCTTCATCATGCTGACACTGGCTGGCTGGATCGCTTTCACCAAGCTGCCGATCAACGCCAACCCCAATGTGGCCTTCCCGATCGTCACGGTGGCGGTGACGCAGCCGAGCGCGGCCCCTTCCGAGATGGAAACGCAGGTAACCCGCCGTGTCGAAGGCGCGGTTTCCGGTATTGCCGGGGTCAAGCATATCCGCTCGAGCATCGCGGATGGCGTATCGACGACGACGGTCGAGTTCAAGATCGGCATCGATCCCGATCGCGCGACCAATGATGTGCGCGAAGCGGTGACGCAGATCCGCTCCGACCTGCCGCAATCGATCCAGGAGCCGGTGATCTCGCGCGTCGATGTCGATGGCAGCGCTATCCTTTATTACATGGTCTCCGCGCCGCAGATATCCCCGGTGGATCTGTCATGGTTCGTGGACGATGCGATCACCCGCGAGCTGCTGACCGTTCCGGGCGTCCAGAAGGTGCAGCGGTTGGGCGGCGTCAACCGGGAAATCCGTGTTTCCCTGAAGCCGGCCCGACTGCAGGCGCTGGGTGTCTCGGCGGACCAGATCAACACGGCGCTGCGCGAATTGAACGTCAATGTGCCGAGCGGGCGCGGTAATATTGGTGACCGGGAACAGTCGGTTCGCACCATCGCCAGCGCCAGAACCCTGGACGACCTCGCGCGGCTGACGATATCGCTGCCGGGCGGCCGCTGGATTCCTTTGCGTGAGATCGCCACGCTGGAAGATGGCCCTTCTGAGCCGCGCGGCTTTGCCCGTCTGGACGGCAAGCCGGTGGTCGGCTTCTCGATATCGCGCGCCAAGGGTTATAGCGATACGACAGTCGCCAATGCGGCCACCGCTCGTTTGGCGGAAATCCAGAAGGCGCATCCCGAACTAAAGCTCATCGAGCTGATCTCCACCGTGGAGTACACGCTCCAGAGCTATGATAATGCCATGTCGGCCCTGATCGAGGGTGCAATCCTGACGGTCGTCGTCGTGTTCCTTTTCCTGTGGAACTGGCGGGCGACCCTGATCGCCGCCGTCGCCATGCCTCTGTCGATCCTGCCGACCTTCTTCGCCATGCATATGCTGGGCTTCACGCTCAACAGCATCAGCCTCCTGGCCTTGACGCTCGTTATCGGCATTCTCGTCGATGACGCCATTGTCGAAATCGAGAATATCGAGCGGCACGTGCATATGGGCAAACGGCCCTATATTGCGGCGCTCGAAGCCTCCGACGCGATCGGGCTCGCGGTCGTGGCGACCACGCTCACCATCGTCGCCATCTTCGCGCCGGTCAGTTTCATCGGCGGCGCGGTCGGGCAATATTTCAAGCAGTTCGGCCTGACGGTCGCCATCGCCGTGCTGATCTCGCTGGCCGTCGCGCGGCTATTGACGCCGCTGATGGCGGCCTATCTGCTGCAGCCGGCGGGCGCGGCGCACCATGATGCCACGGAAAGCTGGCTGGGCCGCTGGTATCTGGGCGTTCTTGGCTGGACGCTCGATCACCGCAAGACTACCTTCGCGCTCGTCGCGGCTATCTTCGCAGGCTCCATCTATCTGATGACCTTGCTGCCCACCGGCTTCCTGCCGGAAGGCGACTCCAATCTCTCGCAGGTAAATGTCAAACTGGCGCCTGGGTCGCAACTGAATGAAACCGCCGGGGTTTCCGACCGGATCGTTCGGCAATTGCTGGAGCGGCCTGAAGTAAAGGATGTATTGGCGTCCACCAGCGACAGCATTAGCGATTTCGATCTCCTGATCAAACTGAAGCCGCGTTCGGAACGAAGCTTGAGCCGTAAGGCGTTTGAGGCGGCGGTTCGCCCAATCTTCACCGCCACGCCGGATATCCAGTTCACATTCCTGAACGATAGCGGCGGCAAGGAAGTTTCCGTCACGCTTGCCGGGAACGATGGCGAGGAACTCACCCGTGCTGCCCGCAAGCTTGAGGCGGAGATGCGGCAATTGCCGGAACTGGCCAATGTCGTCTCGACGGAGCCGCTGCCTGCACCGGAATTGCACGTGAGGCCGCGCCTCGATGAAGCGGCCAGGCTCGGCGTTTCGCCGGCAGTGATCAGCACGGTTGCGCGTATAGCCACGCTTGGCGAGACCGATTCCAACTCGGCGCAGTTCAATCTTGGCGACCGGCAGATTCCGATACGGGTTCGCCTGGAAGGAACCGTTCGCAGCGATCTGGATATATTGCGCAGTCTGAAGGTGGGAACGGCGTCCGGAAAGGCGGTGCCGCTCGCTTCGGTGGCCGATATTTCTTTTGGCACTGCCGAAAGCCGGTTGGAGCGGTTGGACCGCAAGCGGCTGATCCAGCTTGAGGCCAATCTCAACAATGGCGCCACGCTGGGAAGCGCCATGGCGGCGATTACGAAATTGCCCGCATACAAGGATCTCCCGGCGGGCGTTAGCCAGATCGAATATGGCGATGCCGAATCCATGAACGAGATGTTCGTCAATTTCAGCCTCGCGCTTTTGACGGGCATATTGATGGTGCTTGCCGTGCTGGTGCTCCTGTTCAAGGATTTCCTGCAGCCGCTCACCATTCTGATCGCCCTGCCGCTTTCGATTGGCGGCGCGGCGCTGGCGCTCCTTATTTACGGCGCGGCACTCGATCTTTCTTCGGTCATCGGCATTTTGATGCTGATGGGCATCGTCTGCAAGAACTCGATCCTGATGGTGGATTTTGCCATCGAATGCCGCAGGGAGGGTCTCGATCGCCGCTCCGCGCTGCTGAAGGCCGGCATTACCCGCGTTCGCCCGATCATCATGACCACCATTGCAATGGTGGCGGGCATGGTCCCGGCAGCCATAGGCGTCGGCGGCGACGCTGCCTTCCGCGCGACTATGGCGATTGCCGTCATCGGCGGCCTCATCGCTTCGACGGCGCTCAGCCTGATCTTCGTGCCGGTCATGTTCACCGCCATGGACGATCTCAATGGCTGGCTCGGCAGCAAGCTGAAACGGCTCACCTCCGTGACGGAAGGTGATCGCGCGCTTGGCGAGCAAATCCTGAACAAGCAGGCGCCTGGATAGAATGAAGGCACCCAGCGTATATGCGATAGCTTTGCGCGAAAAAGGATGGGGTGATCGCTTGCGACAACTTTATCCGGATCAATATGTTAGATGAGCTGCATGAAGGGAAAGAATGATGCTTGACTGGGTTATGCCCTCTGAGGATCGGCATCACAGCCGAACGTTCCTCGCCTTCGGCGCGCAGGACGCAATTTGGGGCGATCTGACAGCCGATGTGCAGAAGGCCATTGGCGCTCTCGCCAGGTTGATCGCCCGGTTTGAGCCCGTGACGGTTTTATACCGCGCAACCGAGTTGGAAAGCGCGAAGTTCAATTGCGCTGCAAGCAATGTGTCGTTCATCGAGGCCGAACTCGACGATATCTGGATGCGTGATATCGGACCGAACTTCGTCGTGAACGCGCGGGGTGAACTGGGCGCCGTTGACTTCAATTTCAACGGCTGGGGTGGGAAGCAGCAACACGAAAAGGATAGCGGTGTGGCGCGGCTCGTCAGCGATGCCTTGGCGACGACTTATATTCGCAGCCGGCTGCACGGTGAAGGAGGCGGAATCGAAGTTGATGGTTATGGTACCGCGATTTTAACGGAAAGTTGCTGGATCAATGACAACCGCAATCCCGGTTGGAGCAAACAGGACATTGAGGCCGAGCTTCGTTCGATGCTGGGGTTGCGGAAAATCATATGGCTACCGGGTATCAAGGGCCGCGACATCACGGATGCGCATGTCGACTTTTATGCCCGCTTCACGCGAAGAGGAGAGGTCGTGGCCAATCTGGAAATGAACCCCGCTTCCTTTGATTACGACGTCACCCGAGAGCATCTGGAAATATTAAAACAGGCCACGGATGCCGATGGAAATCGCCTTCGCATCCACACATTGGCGCCCCCGTTGAAGCCGCGCCGGAACAAATTTTCGGCAAATCCTGATTTTGCCCCGGGCTATATCAACTATCTGCCAGTCAATGATGGCGTAATAGCCCCGGAGTTCGGCGATGCCGAAGCGGACGCAAGATGCCGGGAATTGCTGGCCGAACTCTATCCGGGGCGAGAAATCGTTCAACTGAATATAGACGCGATCGCCGCAGGAGGCGGAGGCATCCATTGTGTGACCGGGCACCAGCCGATGGCGAAGGCAGGCTTGTAAGCATCATGCTTCCCGCGTTGGACTTCCTGTTGCAGGTGGAGCGCAGGAATTTTGCCCCAGCCTACGCAAGAAGGTCTTCGATGTCATCGAAGATCGACTGCCATTCTTTCTGCGTCAGCTCGAACAGGTTGAAGCTTCTCAGCCAGAATGCGCCTTCATTGGCAATGAATGCCAAACGCGCCCGTCGTCCTTCCGGCGTGGAAATATCAAGGCCGTCCCATTGCTTGCGATACCAGGCCCGGGTTTCTTCGAGATAGTGGGAGTTGGGAATAAGGCTCGCCATCATCGCGGCAAACCGTGAATCGTCGTCCGCGTCGCTTTCGCGTGTCACCGCGATATGCGCTGCTATGTGTGAGATCGCGTCATTCTTCTGTTGCTTGCGTGCCGCCACCTGATCATCGAACCGGTCGCCCAACCGTTCGATCATGGCTTTCATCAGCCCGTCCTTGTTGCCGAAGCAATATTGCACGCCGCCCTTGGTTACGCCGGCGGCTTGCGCAACCGCGTCCATGGTCAGCGCAAGGATGCCGCCTTCCTCAACAAGCTTTT
This sequence comes from Ochrobactrum sp. PL_is501, assembly GCF_055816895.1. Lineage (NCBI taxonomy): Bacteria > Pseudomonadati > Pseudomonadota > Alphaproteobacteria > Hyphomicrobiales > Brucellaceae > Ochrobactrum > Ochrobactrum sp. PL_is501. The sequence goes on from NZ_JBVPGR010000014.1 coordinate 15,643, forward strand.
CAGCCATGTCGAGCACATGATCGCGGTTGATCGAGCGCGGACGACCTGTTTTTTGCAATTTCTTACTTTCCATACGGACGGATTTATATTAGGTCGGCTCCTCTGACAAGTTTGAATACGACCGTATTGAAAAGGTATGAACCGATGTTGCCGCAAAATCGCTGGCTCGTTCTGGCAATTGTTTCCAGCGCGTTGTTCCTCATCGTCGTGGATATGACAGTGCTCTACACGGCCCTGCCGCGCCTCACCCATGATCTCGCGGCAACGGCTTCGGAAAAGCTCTGGATCATGAACATCTACCCTCTGGTGGTGGCAGGTTTGCTGCCGGGCGTCGGCACGCTTGGCGACAAGCTCGGCCACAAGCGCATGTTCATGAACGGGCTGGCGGTGTTTGGCCTTGCCTCGCTCTGTGCGGCCTATTCGCCAAATCCGGAAATTCTGATCGCGGCGCGCGCATTCCTCGCCTGCGGCGCGGCCATGATGATGCCTGCCACCCTTTCGATCATCCGTCTCACTTTCACCGATGAGAAGGAACGCTCACTTGCCATCGGCATATGGGCGGCAATCGCTTCGGGTGGTGCTGCCATTGGCCCGGTCGCGGGCGGCATTCTGCTGGAATATTTCTGGTGGGGTTCGGTCTTCCTGATCAACGTGCCGGTTGTTCTGGTGGCGCTCGGGCTTTCGGCCTTCCACCTTGAAAACCGCCCGCTCGGCTCAAAGCGCAAATGGGACCTCGTGGGCTCGGTCCAGATCATGATCGGTCTGATCGCGCTCACCTATGCCGTCAAGGAACTGGCAAAGCGCGATGCATCGATGATGGTATTCGCGGCAGCTCTTGTCATCGGCCTTGTTGCCACGACGATCTTCGTCCGCAGACAGTTTGCAAGCGCTGAACCGCTGATCGATTTCTCGCTGTTCAAGACGAGACTATTCTCGTTGGGCGTGTTTGCAGCGCTGGTCGCGTCGGGGTCGATGACCGGCATGGAACTGGTTTTCAGCCAGCGCATGCAGCTGATCGAAGGCATGACACCGCTGCAGGCCGGTCTGACCATTCTGCCTATCCCGCTGGCGGCCTTCGTTGCAGGGCCTCTTGCGGGCGCAATGTTGCCGCGCTTCGGTGCGGGCAAAGTGCTTTGGGTATCGCTTGGCGTTACGGCGCTCGGGGTGATGATCTACATCCTCACCTATCGGCTCTCGGCGCACTTCTATCTGGCGGGGCTCGCCGTTCTTGGCTTTGGCGTCGGCTGCGCGATGACCGGCGCCTCATCCTCGATCATGGGAAGTGCGCCGGCCGAGAAGGCGGGCATGGCCGCTTCGGTGGAGGAAGTCTCGTTTGAGCTCGGCAATGCACTGGGCGTGACGATTTTCGGCAGTATCCTGTCGGCATTCTATACGGCCAGCCTTGTTCTGCCAGCCGGTTCAGGCATTCCTCCGGTTGTCCGCGACAGCCTCGATGAAGCGCTGCTTGCAGCGCAAGCGATGGCCCCCACTGATGCCAGTGCGCTGACCACGCTCGCTTCGCAGGCGTTCGAAAATGCCTATGTCGCCGTTGTAGTGGCAACGGCATTGCTGCTGTTCGCTGCAACCGTTGCTACCTATCTGGTCCAGCGTTGCACGAGATAGAAAAACCCCTTGATGACCCTGACGCGCTGTCGCATCGCTGCGGTGGCGCGGAGGGCGTCTCATTCGCATGTGAAGGTATCGACCGGCCCAAGCCCGGAGAGCCGCCACTTCACGCAATGGTATTTCTCCAGTATTGATGCGTGCAAAGGTGGTTGGGAGACGACCCGTCATGAGCACAGCAAGCGATGCGCGTTTCTGGGATCGGACGTCGCGGAAATATGCCTTGGGAAAGATCGCGGATCAGGCCGGCTATGAGCGCACGCTCGACCGGACCCGAGCTTTGCTTGGAACAAGTGACAAGGTGCTGGAGCTGGGTTGCGGCACAGGAACAACGGCGCTCAAGCTCGCAGGCGCTGTGCAGGGTTACCTCGCGACAGACTTCTCGGCCGGAATGATCGCGATTGCCGACGAAAAGCTTGCCGCTGCCCCAATCCCGGCTCTCACCTTCCGGACTGCCACGGCGGAAACGCTTGCGTGCGAGGCAGTACGGTTCAACGTGATTCTTGGATTCAATTATCTCCATCTGGTTCGCGACCTGCCGGGCACGCTGCGCTGTATCCATACTCTGCTTGAGCCGGCGGGCTTGTTCATTTCGAAGACGCCTTGCGTGGGCGACATGAACCCGCTCATCCGTCTTGCCTTATTGCCCGCGATGCGCGCGATCGGCAAGGCACCCTATGCGGGCGTCTTCGGAGCAACGGAGCTGAGCCAGCAAATATCTGCCGCAGGCTTCGATATTCTTGCGGTCGAACGCCACGCCATGACGGGCAATGATAATCGTCCTTATATTGTGGCGCGCAAACGCGCGCAGCCATAAGGATGTTGCGCGGTTGCCCTTACGGTCGGGCCTCCCATTTCCAATTCCGGATTTCCGGCATGTCCTCGCCGTGTTCACGCACGTAACGTTTGTGAAGGACCAGCTTTTCCTCGAACCGGGCGATCAAGGGAGCGGCCACATCATCGCTGACTGGCAGCCGCTTGACAGCCGCGATGGCCAGATGAAATCGGTCCAGTTGGTTCAGGACCGTCATATCGAAAGGCGTCGTCGTCGTCCCCTGTTCGATAAAGCCATGCACGTGGAAATTGGGATGATTGGCGCGTTTATAGACCAGCCGGTGAATGAGATAGGGATAGCCGTGATAGGCAAAGATGACGGGCCGGTTGGTGGTGAAAATCCGGTCGAATTCGTCGTCGGCAATGCCGTGCGGGTGGTGTTGCGGTGACTGGAGGACCATCAGGTCCACGACATTGACCACGCGGATGCGCAGATGCGGCAAGAACTGGCGCAGGAGATCGACCGCGGCAAGTGTTTCCATTGTCGGAACATCGCCCGCGCAGGCCATGACGATATCCGGTTCCAGACCGTCCTCGGTTCCGGCCCAATCCCATATGCCGAGACCGGCTTCGCAATGGCGCACGGCGTCGTCCATCGACAGCCATTGCGGTTCGGGCTGTTTTCCCGCCACGATAACGTTGATGCGATCCCAGGTCTTGAGGCAGTGATCGGCCACCCACAGCAGCGTGTTGGCATCCGGCGGGAAATAGACGCGGATAATATCGGCGCTTTTATTGGCCACCAGATCGACAAAGCCGGGGTCCTGATGCGAAAAGCCGTTATGATCCTGACGCCAGACATGAGACGTCAAAAGATAGTTGAGCGAGGAAATCGGTTTTCGCCATTTCAGTTCGCGCGCGACTTGCAGCCATTTGGCGTGCTGGTTGAACATGGAATCCACGATATGGATGAAGGCTTCGTAGCAGGAGAAAAATCCGTGCCTTCCGGTGAGCAGATAGCCTTCCAGCCAGCCCTGACAGAGGTTTTCGCTCAACACTTCCATGATGCGACCATCGGCTGAAAGGTGATCGTCTATGTCGAGGGTTTCAGCCATCCATACGCGGTCACTGGCGTCGAAGACGGCGCTTAGACGGTTCGACGCGGTCTCGTCGGGACCGAACACGCGGAAGTTCTTTTCCGGCTCGTTCAGCTTCAGCACGTCCCGGAGGTATTCGCCAAGTATCTTGGTGGACTGCCCCTCAATCGCGCCCGGCTCGCTCACCTCGACGGCATATTGCCGGAAGTCGGGCGTATGCAATTCCTTGCGAAGCAAGCCGCCATTTGCATGCGGATTGGCGCCCATGCGGAAATCGCCTTTCGGCGCCAGCGCGCGCAGTTCCGGCTTCAGCGCACCTCTTTCGTCAAACAAATCCTCCGGGTCATAGCTTCTCATCCAGTCTTCAAGGATTTTGCGATGGGCATCGTTTTCCCGGCAGTTGGCAACGGGTACCTGATGCGAGCGCCAGAAATTCTCGACGATGAGCCCGTCGACTTCCTTCGGGCCGGTCCAGCCTTTCGGGCTTCGCAGAATGATCATCGGCCAGCGCGGGCGTTCCGGTGATTTTACATCGGCATGTTTCTTGATTTTCGCGATCTGCGTGAAGATCGTATCGAGGGTTGCTGCCATCAGCTGGTGCATGGCTTCGGGTTCGCTGCCCTCGACGAAGAAAGGCTCATAGCCATAGCCTTTGAAAAGGCTGGCCAGATCGTCATCGGAAAGACGCGCGAGAATGGTGGGGTTGGCGATCTTATAGCCGTTCAGATGAAGGATCGGCAGCACGGCGCCGTCGCGCGCGGGATTGAGAAATTTGTTGGAATGCCACGAGGCGGCGAGCGTTCCCGTCTCCGCCTCGCCATCGCCAACCACGCAGGCGACCACCAGGTCAGGGTTGTCGAAAGCAGCGCCATAGGCGTGGACCAGCGCATATCCCAGTTCGCCGCCTTCGTGAATTGATCCAGGCGTTTCCGGCGCAGCATGGCTTGGTATGCCGCCGGGAAAGGAAAACTGCCGGAACAGTTTGCGCATCCCTGCCTCGTCCTCGCTGACGGCAGGATAGATTTCTGAATATGAACCTTCCAGATAGGTGTTCGCTACCATGCCCGGACCGCCATGCCCCGGCCCGCATATGTAGATTATGTTGGCTTCTCTTTCCCGAATGATGCGATTGAGATGTGCATAAATGAAATTGAGGCCGGGCGTCGTCCCCCAGTGGCCAAGCAGTCTTGGCTTGATATGCTCAGGCTCCAGCGGCTTGCGCAGCAGGGGATTGTCCATCAGGTAGATCTGCCCGACGGAAAGATAGTTGGCGGCCTTCCAGTAGCGATCGATCAGCGCAAGTTGCTGTGGTGCCAAAGGGCCTTGGGCGATTGCTTTGCTCATGCTTTGTCTCCTTCGCGGATGGTTAGGCAGACACGCTGGCCGCCGTTTCAGCCGTGTTCTGGATGACCTCCAGTGTCTGGGAGGCGATGATCTGTTCTTCGTCGGTAGCAAGCACAAACGCTGCTACCTTGCAGGATGGTTTTGTGATCCGAAACGCATTGTTTTCATTGGCAGAAGCGTCCGTTTCCAAACCGAGCCAGGAAAGACGCGCGCAGACGGCTTTGCGGATTGCGGGCTGATGTTCCCCGATGCCTGCGGTGAAGATGAGAGCATCGAGACCGCCAAGCGTCGCGGCGAGCCGGCAGATTTCACCGGCAATGCGCGCGGTGAAAATGTCGATGGCCTCCCGCGCGCGGGCATCGTCGCTTGCGAGCAGATCGCGTGTATCGCCACTGATGCCGGACAATCCGAGAAGGCCGGAGCGATGATAGAGCAGGTCGGAAAGTGCGTCGGCTCTCATGTTGTCCTGCTGCAGCAAATGCAGAAGGACCCCCGGATCAAGGGCGCCGCAACGGGTCGCCATTGGAATGCCGTCAAGCGTTGAAAAGCTCATGCTGGTGTCGACGCTTTTCCCTCTGTCCATGGCGCACAGGCTTGCTCCGCTTCCCAGATGTGCGGCGACAATCTTCCTGCGGGCAAGCTCCGGTTCTCGTCGGGAAAAGTTCTCGATGATGGACTGGTAGGACAAGCCATGAAAGCCATATCGCTTTATTCCGCGCTTATGGAGCGCGATGGGCACCGCAAAACGCCGGATTGTGTCGGATATGGTCTGATGGAAGGCGGTGTCGAAGGAAGCAGTTTGGGGAAGATTGGGAAGGAGCTTTCGAACGGCCTTTATCAAAGCTGTGCTTTTCGGCTGGTGGAGCGGCGCATAAATGGAAAGGCTCTCGATAGCCTCGATATGTTTATCGTCCAGCAATATCGGCCCGGCAAATCCATCGCCGCCAAAGACGACGCGATGGCCGATGGCGAGAATGTTTTTGGGGCTGACATGATCGGACAATCGCGCGAACAGTTCTTCCAGAATGCTGACGATATTCGCGGTTCCAGCAGATGCCAGGGCAACGTCCAGCTTCACGCCTTCACCGCGCAACCGAAAGGTTACGGGAGATGCATTCAGGTCGATCTCGCCCCGCGCCAGTTTTCGAATTTGCTGTCCGTCAGAAGCGAACGTGCCGATCTTGACGCTTGAAGAACCGGCATTGAACGTAACAAGCTGCTTGTGCACGCCCGGCCTCTCCCTTGTTCGTGGCTGATACGTAACAAGATAGGGGAGTGTTTCGGGCTGACGATATGTCCAGCGCAGATCATCGGGCTGAACCGCGCACCCGGACCGGGGCCGCGCCCGGTCAGGCAACGGCGTTTCCATATCCGGATGAAATTTTCTGTTACAACTTTATAGGGAACAAAACCGCTTCCCGTTCATTTAATTCGAGCGTTTGTCCGGGAATCACCGGATGATCTGCTGTGTCCAGGTTTCCCATCGTCGTAAGCCGGGAAGTTTGGGACATATCGATTTTTTAACGATTGGAGTTCGTGATGGGGATTTTCGACAAGATTAAGAACGCCATTTGGGGAGAGGCGCAAGCAGCAACTCCTGCGACGGAAACCGCTGCTTCGTCTGCGCCGACGCCAACGGCATCGCCGAGCGCTGCCGCTCCGGCACAGTCGGCACCTGCTGCAGCGGGCTCTGTCGACGTGGGCGCCATTCTTGATGCTGCCGTCGCCAAAAGCGGCCAGAAGCTCAACTGGAAGACTTCGATCGTCGATCTGATGAAGGCACTTGGCCTCGACAGCAGCCTGGAACACCGCAAGGAACTGGCCAAGGAGCTTGGCTATACCGGCGATACGGGCGATTCCGCCACCATGAATATGTGGCTGCACAAGCAGGTCATCCAGAAACTCAAGGACAACGGCGGCAAGGTGCCCGCCGGCTTGTAATCAGGAGGGTTCCCGATGGGAAGCGCAGGAATAGGCTGGATTGCGGCAATCATCATCGGCGGCCTGGCCGGCTGGATTGCCTCCAATTTCATGAACAGCAATACCGGGATATTCATGAATGTCATTCTCGGTATCATCGGCGCAGCCGTGGCGAGTTTTATCTTCGGACTTCTCGGTGTTTCGTTCGGCGGCTGGCTGGGCTATCTGATCGCGGGCTTCATCGGCGCTTGCATATTGATATGGCTGGGCCGATTGATAACTTAGCAAAAAGGCGCCGGGAGGCGCCTTTTTCTTTTGCGGGCGGGGTGTGGTTACATTGACGATGCGGTCGAAGATGCAACCGGGATCGCCATCTGAAGCTCAGCCTGACGGCCCAGCCTTGTCATCCATTCCGTAAATTGTGGGTTCCGTGCGATCTGGCGTCCGTAATGCCTGCGCAATGCGCTCATCAACTCGCCTTTACGCCCAAGCTGTTCGTCGGCAAAGCCGATCATCTGTGAATTCGGCCAGGCCTGCGGGCGAATGGCGACAAGGCGCGCGAAAAGGTTGTCGGTACTCTCATCGGGATTGCCCTGCGCCATGAGCGAAACCATGGCCGCTGTCGAACGCGATACGCCCATATGGCAATGGACCAGAAGGTGGCTCGGCGCCTCCGGGTTTTGCGCAGCAAGGAATTCCGAGCCGAACTGGAGGATTGCGCTTACATGATCAGGCGTTGGCATCGTGTGATTGTCAGCGGCATTGATGATGTCGTGAAAGCGCAGCGTCAGACGGTGATGTTCCTCGAAAGCCTGAAACGCATCCAGTTCGGGAAGATCGGGATCGACCAGCGATAGAACATGGGTGACTTTGCGGGTCCGCTGTTCGAGGAGTTCCTCAATCCCGCACACCGTCAGCTGCGGGGCAAAATGCACACTCATGCCAGTCTCCTTGAATTTCAGTTCTGCTGTCCGGTTTGATGAATCTGTCCACAGGATTGGAGCATTTTCCTGGCGCACAATCTAGCGGCTATTCCGTGCTCCCAAGGCGTGAGCAATAAGGCTGTGGCTCTCTGCCCGTATTCCATTCGCGGCAACCGCTTGCTGTGGCCGAACGGAGATCTGTCGCATCGGATGCCCGCCGCTCTTTCATGGAGAAGCGCTTTCGGAAACGGTAAGTCGAGGACCCGTGCAATGGGCGAACGATAACGACCGCGGTGCGTCACACCATGATTGCAACTCTAGCTGAACTCGCGGTGTTTGGCGTTCTTTTGGGGGAGGGCGGCCTCACTTGCACGCAGGATCAGGTTGGCTCCAACCAGAATCTTTACCGGCGGCTGCGGTTCGGCAGTGTTGATCAAATCGTCGAGTACCGTGACGGCAAGGTTTCCGATTTTTCGCTTGGAGACATCAACAGTTGTCAGACCCGGTTCCATGGTGGCGCTTTGCGGCAGATTATCGAAGCCGATCACTGAAACATCGTCAGGAATACGAAGTCCCTTGCCTTTCAGTGCACGGATGAAGCCATAGGCGATGATATCGTTCGTGCAGAAATAGCACTCGGCCAAATCGAGTCCTGAATGCAGCATCGCGCAGGTATCGCGATGGGCACCTTCATAGGTCGATTCAACTGAAAGAACATCGCGTTCCTGAACCTTCAGGTCCAAACGCTGCATGTTCTTGAAAAATGCATCGCGGCGAAGGCGGAAGTTTGTTGTCTCCGTATGGCTGGCAACAAAGCCGATCCGCGAAAGCCCAAGCTGCTTGAAGCGCGACAAAACCTTGAAGACGGCGTCCTCATTGTTCATATCGACGAAATTGGCTTCAATGACCTCGTAAAATGTGTCGATAAACACGGTGGGCAGACCAAGGCTCTGTATCATATGGATGTCTGCCGCTGAAAGCTCGGTCCCAAGCGCGATTACGCCGCGCACGGGTGCTCCGGCAAGCGATTCCGCCACCGCACTGATCGGTTGCCCGTCGAAGCTCACCACTTCCAGCGTATAATTTCGGCGTGTCGCTTCCGAGGACATGCCGTCGATATAGTCCGAGATAAAAACGCTGTGATCGCGGTTGACCGTCTCACCATGTTTGGCAATCTTCAAAAAGCGGATCGTCTCTGCGCTGCTTGGCGCAGTCTTTGAGGCGCGCGGAACGTAGTTCAGCCTGGAAACAGCTTCGAGGACGCGCGCTCGCGTTTCGCCCGAAATTTCTCCCTTACCGTTGAGCACAAGAGAAACCGTTGCCGGGGAAACGCCAGCCGTCTCTGCGATGTCTCTTATCGTAAAAGACTTTTTCTTTTTCATGTGCTCCGCACGTTTATAGGCAGTCGGTTAAGGAGGCAGGCTCCGGAAATGAAAGCGCCTGCGATTTGTATGACATCTGCTCTCGGTAACTTCAAATCCGTAAATAGCGCCAGATTCAATATGTTGCCGGTGTGAGCCCCAAATCAAGGATGAACGGGCTCCTTCTCCTTTACAGCTAAATGCCCATTTTTCATCATGATATGAGCCGACAGTTTAGTAAACAAAGTGAGCGTTTTTTAAACCGATTAAGGGAAAAATCCTCCACAGGCAATGGAAACTTGCAGATATTGCGCTTGACAGCACTAAACCTTCTCGTCATTTATTTAGTGAATAAAAATTCTGTTTACTAAACATGGTGGGAGGAGACCATGCAGAAGACAAGCAATCAGCTTGCCATGCTTGTTGTCATCAATCTGGGATTGCTCGCTCTTGGCGCGTATATCTCGGGAGGTTCCTTCCTTTCCCTGTTCAATCTGCAATCCATGGCGGGCCAGGTACCGGAGATCGGACTTCTGGCAATCGGTGTCATGTTGGCCATGTGCGCTGGCAATGGCGGAATTGATCTTTCCGGGATCGCGCTTGCCAATCTGGCCGGTGTGCTTTCCGCGGTGGTCGTGTCGATGTTCATCTCCAGTGCCGAAAACCAGCTCGGCTTCAGCCTTGCCTTCATCGGTCTGGCGCTGGTGATTGGCCTCGCTGGCGGCATCGTCAACGGCGTATTGATCGCGCGTTTCAATATTACTCCGATCCTCTGCACGCTCGGCACGCAGATGGCGTTTACGGGACTTGCGGTTGTTGTTTCCGGCGGACGTGCGGTCATGGTCGGCAGCCCTGATCTTCTGTCGCGGATCGGCAACGACATGTTTCTGGCAGTTCCGATCAGCTTCCTCATCTTCATCGCCATAGCGGCGTTGATCGCTGCGGTCGTGCGCTTCACGCCCTATGGTTACTGGCTCATGCTGATGGGAACCAATCCGAAAGCCGCCGTCTTCGCCGGTTTCCCGCGCAATGGGGTTCTGGTTGCCACCTATGCGACCAGCGGCCTGCTGGCGGGGTTGGCTGGCGTCATCATCGCTGCACGCAATGTCAATGTGAAGTTCGACTATGGCAGCTCATATCTTCTGGTCGCCATTCTCATCGCCGTCATGGCGGGTGTTAAGCCCGAAGGCGGCTATGGCCGCGTGATCTGCGTCGTGCTGAGCGCGGTCGCACTGCAACTCATGTCCAGCCTGCTCAACTTCGGTGGCCTTTCCAATTTTGTCCGCGACTTTGCCTGGGGCCTGCTGCTGCTCGCCTTCCTCGCAGTCGGAAAATACGACATCGCGGGATTCTTTACCCTCGGCAATCGCCAGAAGGGGAACATCGGTGCGCATCCCTCAGGCACCCGAGCATAGACACTGGGGGATAATAAGTGTGGAGGAAATAATGAAAGCAAAAACAAAAAAACTGCTCGCTGGCACGATCATTGGCGCGGCTGTTGTTGCAGGCAGCGCCGGCACGCTCGTCGCACAGGAAAAGCCGGTTATCGCAACCGTCGTCAAGATCAGCGGTATTCCGTGGTTCGACCGCATGAACACCGGTGTGGAAGCCTATCAGAAGGCAAATCCTGATGTGGTCGCAACGCAGAGCGGTCCTGCAACGTCTGACGCCGCGCAGCAGCTCCAGATCGTACAGGATCTCGTCGCCAAGGGCGTAAACGCTCTGGCAGTCGTGCCGATGGACCCGGCTGTTCTCGAAGGCACCTTCAAGCGCGCCATGGAACGCGGCATTGTTGTTGTGACCCATGAGGCCGATAATCAGGTCAACACCATGGCCGACGTTGAAGCATTCGATAACGCCGATTACGGCTCTGCCCTTAACGAACGTCTGGCAGAATGCATGGGCAAGAGCGGCAAGTGGACCACTTTCGTTGGCTCGCTCGGCAGCCGCACGCATATGCAGTGGGTTGGCGCTGGCGAAGAAAATGCCAAGAAATATCCTGACATGCAGCTTGTCGATCCGAACAATGAATCCTTCGACGACGCCAACGGCACCTATGAAAAGGCCAAGGAAATCCTGCGCAAGCATCCTGACCTGAAAGGCTTCCAGACCTCTGCCGGTAACGATGTTCTCGGCGTCGGTCGTGCGATCGATGAAGCTGGCTTGAGCGGCAAGGTTTGCCTGGTCGGCACTGGTCTGCCAAATCCATCGGCTGATCTTCTGGAATCCGGTGCGATTACCGCAATCGGCTTCTGGGATCCGCAGAAGGCGGGCATGGCCATGAACGCGCTCGCCCGCATGTTCCTTGAAAAGAAGGAAGTGAAGGACGGCACCGATCTTGGCGTTGAAGGCTATAACAGCGTTCGCGTGAAGAAGGGTGCAGGCGAAGGCCTTCTCGTCATCGGCAACGGCATGGTTCTTGCTGACAAGGCCACCTACAAGGAACATTTGTTCTAAGAGCACCACAGCAGGCTGGCCGGTCATCGCATGTGGACATCGTTCAGCCGCATGCGATGGTGTCAAAAGCCCGGATGCTTTGCTGCATCCGGGTGCCTCGACCGTATGAACCACTAAAAACTCAAGACATTAGCGGGCGGCTGTTACAGCCACCTGGTCCTACAGCCAGCCCGGTCGCTTTTGTGTTCCGTGCGGCGACAAAGGAATTCAACGTGTCAACCAAGACGACGAATGGGACGAGCAACGACCGGTCTCCGGATCGTTATCTCGAACTGCGCAACATCCATAAGCGGTTTGGCGGCGTTCACGCGCTGCGCGGCATTGATCTGACAATCGATCTTGGGCAGGCCTATCACCTGCTGGGTGAGAATGGTTGCGGCAAGAGCACCGTCATCAAGATCATGTCCGGCGCGCATGCACCCAGCGAAGGCGAGATTATTCTCGATGGCAAGACCTATGCGGCGCTGAATCCGATCCAGTCGCTCGCCGCCGGTATAGAGACCGTCTATCAGGATCTGTCGCTTATCCCCAACCAGACCGTTGCCGAAAACGTAGCGCTCAATGAGCAGCTCGTTGAAGGCAATGGCCGACTGTTCCGCAGGGTCAAGCTTTCGCAGCTTCGTGAGACCGCAGAGCGCGCATTGAGTACGGTTGGTCTTCCGACCGATAGAGCCTTCCTGAACACGATCGTTTCCGAGCTGCCGCTTGCCATGCGCCAGCTCGTTGCCATTTCGCGCGCCATTGCAACGCGAGCCAAGCTTGTCATCATGGACGAGCCGACGACATCGCTGACCCGTCGTGAAGTGGACAATCTGATTGAAGTGGTCGAGCGCCTGCGTGCCGAGCGCGTTGCCGTGCTTTTCGTGACCCACAAGCTTGATGAATGCTATCGCATCGGCGGCAATGCGGTTGTCTTCCGCGATGGCCAGTGTGTTGCACAGGGACCTATCGAAAACTACACCAAGAAGCAGCTTTCCGAACTGATGATCGGCAGGGAAATCGATGCCGAGCGTTATCGCACGGCGCAGCCCGGCGCTGCCGAACTGCTCAAGCTCGAGAACCTTACCGCATCCAGCTTCAGGGATATCGGTTTTACACTACGCAAAGGCGAAATCCTCGGCATTACCGGCCTTGCGGATTCCGGCCGCAACGAGCTTGCCATGGCAATCACCGGCGTTGTGCCTGCCGACGGAGGCTCGATCCATCTGGAAGGGGCGATAGCCAAAGTCAGCACCCCGGCGGAGGCCATTGAGCGTGGTATTGGCTATGTGCCGGAAGACCGGCTTGCAGAAGGCCTTTTCCTCGACAAGTCGATCTTTCAAAACGAAATCGCGCTGATCTTCAGAAAGCTCTGCAACAGCCTCGGCATCGTCGATCAGAAAGAGGGCCGGAATATCGCCGCTTCGCTGATGAAAGAGATGCGGCTGAACACCACCAATCTCGACCTGCCGGTCGGCGCGCTTTCGGGCGGCAACCAGCAGCGCGTCTTGATCGGCCGCTGGTTGAGCATTGGCCCGAAGCTGCTGGTGCTGCACGGCCCTACCGTCGGCGTCGATGTGGGATCAAAAGACACGATTTACCGTGCAATTCAGGCGCTGGCCGAGGCCGGCATGGGCCTCATCATCGTCAGCGACGATCTGCCTGAGCTTTTGCAGAATGCAGACCGCATTCTCGTCATGAACGCGGGCAGCATCGTTGCCGAGTTCGATGCGGCGCAGGCCACCGAAGATCAGCTCTATCAAGCCATGATGTCGTCGCAGAAGGAATATGTCCAATGAGTGCGTCGCAGTATCAGCAGGATTTGGGCCAAAAGGATTTGGCTCGCGCCCAACCTTTCAAGCTGGGTGAATTCATTCGCAGACGCCCGGAATCGATCACCTTCTTTCTGCTCGTGGCAATCTGCACGATTGTTTCAGTCATCAACCCGGCTTTCCTGCAAGCATCTACACTGATCGATATCGGACGTGCCAGTGTGGTGATGGGGCTGTTCGCACTTGGCGTCTTCATCATTCTCGCCGCAGGCGGCATCGATGTTTCCTTTACGGCCATTGCTGCCACCACGGTCTATTCACTGACGCTTCTTGTGCAGGCTTATATGCCGGAACTGCCGATCATCTTCATCATTCTGATGGCAATTGCGGGTGGCATTTTCCTTGGGGTACTCAATGGCCTTCTGGTGCATCATCTCAATGTGCCGTCGCTGATCGTCACCATCGGCACGCAATATCTTTTCCGCGGCTTCCTGCTCGCCTTTGTCGGCACGGTCTGGATCATGTCCCTGCCTCCGACAATGGGTGCTTTCGGTCGTCTGCCGCTGTTTCAGTTTGAATCGGCAACCGGCGCCACCATCACCATGCCGTTCTATTTTCTGGTGCTGCCCGCGGCTGCAATCCTGACCTGGTGGATATTGAACCGGACCTTGATGGGCCGCGCGATTTTCGCGATGGGCGGCAACAGCCAGATTGCTGCCCGCCTTGGCTATAATCTGCGTACCATCCATATCTTCCTGTTCGGCTATGCAGGCGGGCTGGCGGGGCTGGCGGGCATCATCCATGTCTGCGCCAACCGCCAGTCGAGCCCTTTCGACTTCGTCGGAACAGAAATCAGCGTCATTGCCGCTGTGGTTCTGGGCGGTGCGCGCATCACCGGCGGAACCGGCACCGTCGTCGGCACCCTGCTCGGTGTGCTGCTCATCACCGTCATAAACAGTGTTCTGGTGCTCGTGGGCATTCCCAGCACGTGGCAGCGTCTCGTCGTGGGCTGCTTCATCCTGCTGGCTGCAGCCTTCTTCGTCACCCGCCAACGCAAGAAATAACCCGATACTCTCAAGAGGAAATCATGAAGAAATTCCTGAACGATCCCGTCAATTTCGTGGATGAGATGCTCGAAGGCATCTATCGGGCGCATCCCGAACTTACATTTGTCGACAATGACAAGCGTTGCATGGTTACAGCCAATACCAAGCCCGGCAAGGTCGGTATTGCAACGGGCGGCGGCTCCGGCCACCTGCCTCTGTTTCTCGGCTATATCGGTGAAGGCATGATCGATGGTGCGGCTGTCGGTGGCGTGTTCCAATCGCCAAGCTCGGAGCAAATGTATCAGGTTACCAAGGCTATCGATCAGGGCGCTGGTGTTCTCTACATTTACGGCAACTACAGCGGCGACATCATCAATTTCGATATGGCGGCAGAACTTGCCGATCTCGATGGCATCACCGTGAAGCAGGTTGTCGGCAATGATGACGTGGCTTCCTCTGTCGTTGGTGAAGAACACAAGCGTCGCGGCGTTGCCGGTATCTTCTTCGTCTATAAGGCTGCCGGTGCAGCCGCTGCCAATGGCCTGTCGCTCGACGAAGTGACGCGCCTTGCGGACAAGGCGCGCCTGCGCACACGCACGATGGGTGTAGCTCTTTCCAGCTGCGTTGTGCCGGAAATCGGTCACGCCACCTTCTCCATCGGTGAAGACGAAATGGAAATCGGCATGGGCATCCATGGCGAACCGGGCATCAGCCGCAAGAAGCTTGCCAGCGCAGATGCAGTCATCGACGAGTTGATGGAACGTATTTTCGCCGAGCAGACCTATGCCAAGGGCGATGAAGTTGCCGTGCTGGTCAACGGTCTTGGCGGCACGCCGCTGGAAGAGCTTTACATCATGTTCCGCCGGGTTTCGCAGCTGTTTGACGAGCGTGGCATCAAGGTCAAGCATGTCTGGATCGGCGAATTTGCCACTTCCATGGAGATGGCCGGGGCATCGGTTTCGGTGCTGCACCTCGACGAAGAACTGGAACCGTTGATTGCGGCTTCTGCAAACACGCCATTCTTCAAGCATTTTGCAGGTTGAGGTGCGGTCATGAACGTCATTACTGCATCTGATCTGATCGATCTTTTCGACAACTGGAAGCAGCTTTTTGCAGAACAGCGTGAATTCCTTATCGCGCTGGACGGCAAGGTTGGCGACAGCGATCTTGGCATCACCATGAACAAGGCTTTTGCAGCCGCTGCAGAAGCTCTTCATGCGGAAGGCAAGGCAGCAGGCATTGCCAAGCTTTTGCGCACAGCTGGCGCCACCATGGCACGCGTTGCGCCTTCCACTATGGGCACACTGACTGCGACCGGCTTCTTGCGCGCGAGTAAGGCCTGTGACGGCATCGACGCGCTGGGCACGGCAGAGATCGCCGCTTTCTGGCGCGCCTACCGCGATGGCATCGCCGAGCGCGGCAAGGCCAAGGTAGGCGACAAGACGCTTCTCGATGTGCTGGACCCGATTGCTGTAACGCTTGAAGCTCAAGTCACAGCGGGTGCCTCGCTGGCAGATGCGCTTGCCGCCGCTGCCAAAGCGGCCGAAGATGCGCTGGAAGCGACCAAGACGATGGTGGCCCAACACGGGAAGGCCGCAGCTTTTCAGGAAAAGACCGTCGGACTTCAGGATGCAGGAGCGACCGTGGGAATGCTGCTGATTACAAGCATGTCAGCTTTCGTTTCCGCTAACTAACAGGCAGGCTGATACTCGCATTCCAGGGAAAAGCCCCGGGCTGGACGCCCGGGGCTTTTGTAATTTCCGGCTGAGGCTGGTCCGTTGGGCACCGTAACGTTAACTTTGATGTAAATCTCAGCAGTGGATAAGAGGGCATGCACGACCGTCGCTCCTCGCTTTACCACCGCCACCGCTTTGCGCCTGAGATTATCGCTGAAGCAGTGTGGCTGTATTTCCGGTTTCCGCTGAGCTTTCGCATGGTCGAGGACATGCTGGCATACCGAGGGATC
>NZ_JBVPGR010000017.1:0-20779 GCF_055816895.1 Ochrobactrum sp. PL_is501
TGGTCCTTGTTCTTCGAACTGCATCCCGGCCCGTGGCTATCAGGCCACATCAAGAGGCCTGACACACGACCGATAGAATTCCTCGTTCGCGGACTACCGTCAAAAAATCTTCTTGCCAAACCGGGGGCATCCACACACGCCGGGTTTGCCGGCGGTGCAGCGGGCGATGTCGCAACCCTTCCGTAGCGACTGTCGCCAGACCTTGCGCACGCCATAGACCTGGAAGTTCTCGTTGAACACCCGGCGTATCTCGACCTTCATTGCAATGTCGCGTCGGGCTCGGTCGACAGACGGTCGACGTCCATGCGCTTGGCGATAACCTCATAATGGGTGGACGGGGCAATCGGCAGCAGTCTGCAGATCGGCTCGACCCCGAGCGCCGAACGGGGTGCATCGATGAAGGAAATCATCGCTTGCACGGGCGGTCGAGCTCCGCCTGGGCAAAATACGCCGAGGCTTTGCGCAAAATCTCGTTCACCTGACGAAGTTCGCGGTTCTCCCGCTCCAGAGCCTTCATCTTCTCCGCGACATCACTCGCCAACCCACACGCTTGCCACTGTCCACCTCAGCCTTCTTCACCCATCATGGAGCGTATGCGCCCAGCAGCCAATCTTGGCGGCTATGGAAGACACAGCTGCCCATCGCGAAGGATGCTCCGCTTCATGATCGATCACCATTCGAACGGCGCGAGCGCGGACTTCAGGAGAAAACTTGTTTGTCGTCTTGCTTGTCATAGACCTTACTTCTCACGAGTTGAGGTCTCCGGCAAAGGGCGGTTCAAACCCTATATCACTGCTTATCGACGAAACGTTTGCAACAGACCCTGAAATCAAGCATTGTTTCCTACGGACTCTGAAGGTTCGTCTGCAAGAGGGGGAAACGCTGCGCATTCCATTGAACTTCGCCCAGTTGCGTGTAGTTGAGACTGCCATCCGCCACGCCAGTTTCGAGCGCGCCGCTGACGAGTTGCATGTTACTCCAAGCGCCATCAGCCAGCAGATTGCCAAGTTCGAGCGCTCGCTGGACACCCGGCTGTTCGAGCGGCATGCTCGGGGCCTCACGGTTACGTCCCAGGCGCTGGAACTTGGCCAGAGACTGGCAATCGCCTTCGATATCGTGGATAAGGCGATGGACGCACTGACCGAGGAGCGCGCCAGCGGTCCGGTACGGCTGCGCATCTATCAGACTTGGGCGACGCGCTGGTTGATCCCTCGTCTAGCCGGGTTGCATGCCCGTCGCCCCGATGTCCGCGTGCAATTCGAAACCGGGATGCAGCAGGCCGATTTTCAGCGTTCAGGCTTGGATTTTGCAGTGCAGTTCGTGTCCCGCCCTGACCCGGATCTGCTAGTGACGCCCTTGTTCCCGCAAGTGCTGGTGCCAGTTTGTGCCCCGGCGCTGGCGGCGGGGTTGGACGAACCTGACAGTTTGTTCAGGCAGCCGCTGATCGCCTCAGCCAACCGGATGGAAGATTGGGGGATCTGGTTTGCGGCAATTGAACTGGACGTGCGCGTTCCGCAGCCGCAACTGGTTTTCAGCAATTCGACATTGGCCTATCAGGCGGCGCTGGCGGGCAGCGGCATTGTTATCGCTCAGGCACATCTGATTGAGCAGGAGATCGCCTCGGGGATGTTGGTCGCACCCTATCCGGTCGGTGTGGATAGTGGCCAAATCGTCGGTCTGGTAGAGCCAGCCGGGCGGCGACTGCGCGCCGCTGCCCGCGCCTTCAAGGACTGGATTCTTTCCGAGGCTCCAATCAACGATCATGATCCGAATTTCTTGACCGAAATCCGACCTGTGACTGGCTCAGCGAGGGCCCTCCCACTGCCATCAAACTGAATGGCGGCGCAGGAAGTTTAGAATTTCGTCGCTGGCCGGCGGCTCTTGGAACTCGGGCGCGCCATGGCCGATGCCGCTAAGCTGCACCAGCCGGCTTTCCACCCCCGCCAGCCGCAGATGCGCGTCCAGAATCACGCTCTGGCTGAAGGGGATCACCCGATCATGGTCGCCATGCAACAGCAGGAAGGGCGGCGCATCTGGCGTGACATAGGCGACAGGGCTAGCGCGGCGGGCCAGGTCGGGATGCTTACGCACCTCGGCGCCCAACAGTTGGTTTGCGGGCGCATCCTCGGAATCGTGGTCCAACCCGCCCAACATAGGCCCGGCCATGGCGATCAAATCGCTTGGGGCATAGATCGCCACCACCCCGCGCAATGGCACTGCCGGGCCGAACTCGGGTTCGGCCGCGGCCAGCGCCGCGAGGCTTGCTAGATGCCCGCCGGCCGAGGCGCCGCTGAAGAACATCCTATCCCCGTCAATGCCGTGATTCACGGCTTGGGCCAGCAAATGCGCGGCGGCATGGCGATAATCCTGAACCTGCGCTGGAAAGGGCGCGTCCATCGCTAGACGATAGCCAACGCTGGCCAAGGCAAAGCCGTGCTCCAGCACATGCATCATACGGATTGCGCGCTTGTCGCGCCGCACCCAGCCGCCGCCATGAGCAAAGACCACTACTGGCACCGGACCCTCTGCGCCTGACGGCAGGTAAAGGTCATAGCTCTGCCGCGGATGCTCGCCGAAGACGATGTCGCGCAGTACCCGCACCCCGGCGGGCGGCTCGGGGTCCGGGATGGGTGTGCCCTTGTGGACATAAGCGGGCGAGGCGGAAATGGTGCTCATGCTGTCTCCGGTAAAAGGGGCTTGCAAGGACCGAAAAGCGGCTTGCCCGCCAATTTCAGTTCAGCACGACGCCCAGCTTGCGCTGATACCATTCGGCCAGCCAGGCAAAGGCCCCCTCATCCAGTGTAGTGGCACCGGAGAACTGGCGCGCTGCTGCCTCGCCTGTTGATTGCGGGTAGTCACCGATCTCGGCCTTAGCCTTGGCTATAAACTCGGGATCAGTAAAGACCTTCTCGAAGATAGCAATATAGGCTGCTGCCACTGGCTCGGGGGTCTCGGGCGGCAGCACCAGAGCCTTTCCAGTGCTGATCGAGGCGTTAAACAGCGCCACCCAAGCGCGCCGGGCAGGCCCTTCTAGCGGCTTGCCGTGGGTCTGCTGATATAGTTCGAAGAAAGTCGGCAGTTCGGGGAAGCCCGGGTCGCGGCCGATGTTCCCTTGTGCATCAGCAAAGCCGAAGCTCATCAGCGGGATCGCTTGGCCGGCGTCGACCAGCGGCTGGACATTACTGGAAAAGGCGGCGGGTGACTGGTGATCGACATTAAATTCGCCCCGCTCGAAGGCGATGCGGGCGGCACCGCGCTGAGTGCCGAAGACCGGCTTCACTTCTAACCCCAGCAGGTCCAGCGCTAAAATGGTCAGCACGTCTGCCGAGGTGGGCGAGGCTGCGCCATAGACAAGTGGCGCTTTGATATTCTTGATACCTTGTCCCGGTTTGGCGCCAGTCTTGTCAGCGACATATATCACAGCTCCGAGAGGCGACAGGTAGATGGGCGTAAAATCCTCGATCTTGAACCGCACTTGCCGGTCGCGTAACAAGTTCGCCATGAACACCGAGGAAGACATCGCGAGCAGTGCACTGCCGTCAGTCTCGGCCGATTTGAAAAATTGGTTCGTTCCCGGCAGCCCGCCGCCGCCTGGCTGGTTCTGAACCAGTATCGTCGGGTCGCCTGGCAATGATTTTTGCAGAAAGGGCGCGATCATCCGCACCAGTGTGTCGCTGCCCCCGCCTTCGGCAAAGGGCACGGTGATGTTGACCTGCGCGGGGGCGAAATTGTCTTGCGCGCTGGCTACTAGGGGCATCAGAGCCAGTAGCCCAGCCAAAGTAATGGCCTTGCTCATGCGTATCATGTCTCTACTCCTCCTCAAAGAGATGCGATTTCGGTGATGATGCCCGCAGGCATGTGGATTGCGGCTAGATGGGCTAGACCCCAGAATACTGCGGCAGCGGCCATGGCGAAACCGATGGCGGCAACGGGCCTCGCCCGCGCCTCGACAGTCAGAAAGGCGGCCAGCAGGATGGCGCCGCCGGCAAAGAAGCCCAACGTTGCGATCAACCCCAGCCCGCCCATGATCCAGGCCAGCGGACGTAATGGACCGGGGGTACCAGGCTTGCGACCCGCTTCCTGGTCCAGCAGCATATGTGGGCGGCGACGTGCCAAGCCCAGCATCAGCACTAGCGTGCAGAGAATGCCCAAGCCCGCCACCGCCATTGGAAACATCTTACCCAGAGGAGAAAAGGCGGTTAGTTTAACCATGGCCCCAGCAAAGACGGCCAGCAGCAGCGCCGGAATGGCGAATTGCACCGTGGTCAGCGGAGCGACGGCGCTTTCTCTCCCAATCGACTCCGTATCCAGCTTGTGCGATGCCAGCAGCGTACGCGCCAGAGTCGCCAGGATGATGATGCCGACTATCAGGACGATGGGACGCAGGAAGAAATCGCCAAAAGTATAGATCTGAGCGCTCTGGTAAAGAAGCACCTCAAGGTTGTCCTGCAGTACGAAGCCGATCAGGAAGGCGGGGCGAGCGTAGCCGAAGCGGCGCAAGAACACACCCAGTAGACCAAAGCCGGCCAACACTGCCAAGTCCAGCGGCGCGCGGCTGGATTGCAGCACCGCAAAGCTAACCACCAGCAGAAGGATCGGTGCCAACCAGACGAACGGAATGCGGGTCAACCGGGCAAAAGTGCCAGACAAGCAGTAGCATGCCAGCGTGCCGATGACATTGGCCAGTGCTAACGCCCAAACAATGCTGAACGTCAGCGGCAGGTTTCCCTGTACCATCGCCGGTCCCGGTTGGATGCCTATCAGAATCAACCCCGATAGGAACAGCGCCGTTGAGCCCGAACCCGGCACTGCAAACAGCAGCGTGGGCAGGAGGGCGCCGCCAAGGACGGCGTTGTTCGAGCCCTCGACCGCAATGACGCCGCGAATGTCGCCCTTGCCGAACTGGCTTTTATCCTTGGCCGAGCGCACGGCATGACCGTAGGCTAGCCAATCCACGACCGAGCCGCCGATCCCCGGAAGCGCCCCGATCAGGCAGCCCAAGCCCGACGTGCGCAGGACCAGCCCCTTGTTCTGAATGACGTCACGAATTCCCTGCCGCTCGCCACCCTTGAGCAGCGGCTGCTGTGAGATTGTAGTGCCGCTGCGCAGCAGGTCCACAATTTCCGGAATAACGAAGATGCCGAGGACGCAGGCGACAAGTGAAAAGCCGTCTCCAAGGTGATAGATGCCGAAGTCCAGCCGGTATTCCCCTGTCGCCGGCGCTGCGCCCACTGCGCCGATCAGCAGGCCCAGGCAGCAGGCCGCTAGGCCTTTGCCCAGACTTGCTCCCGATAGGGCAGCCACACTAGCCAAGCCGAAGATCACCAGCATCAGCATCTCGGGCATGCCGAAGTACAGGATGATTTGGCGTGCGATCAGCAAGCTGCCGGTCAACACCATTGCCCCGAATAGTCCGCCCAACATCGAGGCGAAATAGGCTGCCGACAGCGCTCGCCCCGCTTCGCCCCGCTTGGCTAGGGGAAAGCCGTCTAAAATAGTGGCCTGAGACGAGGTTGAGCCGGGCACTCCCAGAACAATGGAGGTGACCGTGTCCCCGGTTGCTACTGTCGCCAACATCCCGATCATTAACGCCAGCGCCGCGCCTTGATCCAGTCCGAAGATGAAGGGCAAGATTAGCGACATGCCTGCCGTGGCGCCTAGCGCAGGCAGTACGCCGACTACCAGACCCAGCGCAGCCCCAGCAACAAGATAAAGTGGCGTCCCGCCGGAAAAAAGCAGGCCAAGCCCACTTAGGATACTTTCAATCATGGTTCCTCCTTGCACGCCGAGACGCATCCGCAAGGATTGACGTTGCGCCAAGACGACGCCAGGTGCAAAGGAGAAAACCTAAGCCAAGAATTAGAAGATCTAATGTGGGATCTGTTGCGAACGTATCGTCAACGAGCACTGATATAGGTTTCAGGTTTCAAGAAGCTGGATTATTCGATGTTCAAAGACCGCCATTTTGATAAGTCCGTCATCCTTCTGTGTGGCTGGTGGTAGCCGACTTAAAATCAGAGGCGGCTCGGGAAATCTGCACAGCTAGGATAAGTGGAAAATCTGCCTGACTTCGGCTTAGATGCCGGGGAACAGGTGATATAATGACGAGACGACCGCGCCGTAACCATAGCCCGGCTTTCAAGGCAAAAGTGGCACTTGCTGCGATCCCGAGGTGAGCAGACTCTGGTGGGGATCTGTCGCAAATTTTCACTTTTCCCTTGCTATGCATCTTTGCTTTGTGTGGTCGAGGAAGGCGTGAAAGGGATGGCAGTCGAATTCAAGAATGTTCATTTCCCCAAAAGGGTCATCCTGCATGCGGTCTTCTATTACATACGCTATCCGGTTTCCTATCGTGAGTTACAGGAAATTCTGGCGGAACGCGGCATAATCGTCGACCGGGCGACTTTGAACCGATGGGTGGTTCGCTACTCTCCCCAGATCGCCGCTCAAGCCAAGATGTGCAAGCGACTCACCGCCAGTTCCTGGCGTGTTGATGAGACCTATCTCAAGGTTCGGGGCCAATGGATCTACTTGTATCGAGCGATTGGCCGCGATGGCCAAACACTTGATTTCATGCTGTCCGAGCGCCGGGATCTGGCCGCCGCCCGCAGTTTTTTCAAGAAAGCCATTGCAGCCAACGGCGTTCCCGAGAGGATTGTCATCGACAAGAGCGGAGCCAATCTGGCTGGGCTGCAAGCTGTCAACACGATCCTGAAATTCGCCGGAACTGGAAGGGTCATTGAAATTAGACAGCTCAAGTATCTCAACAATATCCTTGAACAGGATCACCGCTCCATCAAGCGGCTTCCAAAACCGATGATGGGCTTCAAGGCGTTTCATTCGGCGGCCGCCCTTGCCGGCATCGAGGTCGCCTACATGATCCGCAAGAACCAGTTCGCCAACGACAATCGCTCACCATTCAAGATCTTCGCCGCGCTCGCAGCATAAATCCGTTTATAGTTAAGGCCGACTGTACCCAAACGAAAATTTGCGACAGAACTTTCTATGTGCGCGATCGCTGCGCCAGCCTTTCACGTTGCACCGTACGGATTAGGCCATCAGCAGGAGGCGTCGCCTTAATCTGGGAGTGGACGCACTTCTCTGCGCAGGCCGTCTTTCATGCACTGATAGACATGGCGATGTATGGCATAACTATGCGCGAACAACGGTAATATTGTATGCCCCTCAGTCACAGCCATTTAAACCAGCTAACGATGGGCCTACCATTCCGACGATGTTGATTTTCACGGAGAGGTGAAAATCAACACCGGGCCTTTTTGACAGGCGTGCTTTCAGATCACGATGCGTCGTAAAGTGGCTTACTCCATGCTGTAATTAATAGTTAAGCAAGGATGAACATTGAAATTAGTTCAGTCAATATCTGATGTATCAGATATTGACACATCAGATTTCATGCTTCATGATCAAGGGGTAAATACGGATGAAAAGCAGGTGCGCCTTTGCGTGATAGTGTTTCCCCATTCTCACCCATCAAGGTGAAGAGCCTCAGAGATCATGTGCATGACGATCTGCGGGAGGCGATCATCTCGGGTCGGTTGAAGTCCGGCGACAGATTGAATGAGCGACAATTGGCAGCTGACCTCGGTATCAGCACCAGCCCTTTAAAAGAAGCGCTGCGCCAGCTTGAAGGTGAGGGGCTTGTGCGCACGGAAGCACGGCGCGGTACATTTGTTTCGTTCAATGCGCGGCAGGCCGAAGAGATGACGCTGGCGCGTGCAGCGCTTGAAAGCATTATCGCGCGACAGGCTGCAAAACATGGCGATGAAGAAGCTTTTGCCTTTCTTCACGCAGTCATTGAGGAAATGCGGGCAGCCGTCGAATCGGGCGATGTGGATGCGCTGATCGAGCTCAATGAGAAATTTCATGATGCCATTCACGAGGCATCGGGATGCGAATATCTGCGGCGGCTGCAAAATGCGCAGCGGATGTATGACCATGCAGCACGGGTGACGGTGCTTTCTCGCGAAGATGTGCGCCGCCAGTCATTTGGCGAACACGAAGCGATCATGCAGGCCATTACGGCCAGAAACGGGGATTTAGCCGAGCGATTGATGCGGGAGCATATCGTGAAAGCGGGGGATACACATATCGAACTGGTCTTCTGACCAGTACCTGGGAGGGTAATATGAATTTAGCGGAATACCGCGGGGTGCTGAGAGGCATCTCGGGCGTACATGCGACTGCCTATAACGCAGATGGCGAGATTGATGCCGCACTAACCACCGAAATTGTTGCACGTATCGCCAAAGCTGGCGTGCACAACATCGTCACCGGCGGCAATACAGGTGAGTTCTACAGCATGACTGTGGATGAAGTGATCCGCCTGCAGGCAATCGCCGTCAAAGCGGTTGATGGCAAAGCTGCGGTAACGGCCGCAGCCGGACGCTCGGTCCGCGATGCAATCAAGGTATCAAAAGCTGCGCAGGCTGAGGGTGCGGATGGCGTGATGATCCATCATCCACTTGATCCCTTCGCTGCCCCTCATGCACAGGTCGATTACTTTATCGAAATTGCAGAAGCCACCGACCTTCCGATCGTTGCCTATATCCGCTCCGATCTGATCCCGTTGGACGAGATGGTGCGGCTTGCAACCCATCCGAAAGTTGCCGGTGTGAAATTCGCATCGCAAAATACGATGTTGTTCTTTGAATGCTGCCGCGCAACCAAGGGAACCGATGCGACCTGGATTTGCGGTCTCGCCGAAAGCTGGGCACTGCCGTTTTACGCTTTAGGCGGACGGGGTTTTACATCCGGTCTCGTTAATGTGGCTCCTGACCGCTCGCTGGCTGTGTGGAACGCGCTGGAAGCTGGCGATTACGCCCGTGCTCGTGCCGTTGTTGAAAGCATCGCCGATTTTGAAACCATGCGGACCAAGTACCGCAATGGTGCAAACGTCACAGTGGTCAAGGAAGCACTGCAAATTCAGGGTCTTGCTGTCGGCGATGTGCGGCTACCGGGTCTGCCTAAACTTGAAACGGCTGACCGCAAGGCGCTCGAAAAGGTCGTTGCGGGGTGGGAGACCGATGCAATTGTCTGAAAAATAGAAAACCGGCGCGTACCGACAGGAGGAAGCGGTGTGTGCGGGACAAGTAAAAAAGGTGGAGGAGAACATGACCAAAGGAATTTCACGCCGCACATTCATGGCGGGGGCCGGACTAGCAACTGGCGCAGGACTTTTGCTGCCCAAAGGTGCTGCATGGGCACAATCGGCAAAGCTGCCATCATCGCCTGTCGCCCTGAATGTCATTGACGCGGCGGGCAATCTCGCGCTGACGCAGCCGATTTTCGACAATTTTGCTTCTGAACAAAAAGCGCTCGTTTCGCGCTTTACGTTCAACAAAGCACCTGCACCGGAACTGCCGGGCAAGATCAAGGCGCAACAGCGCGCCAACCGTATCGATATCGATCTGGTGATTATTGGCCCAGATGCGCTATCTGCAGGGCTTGCTGACGATATCTGGACCGATATTATTGCTCTTCCAGACAATGGCCTGCCAAAATTGCAGGATATCTATCTTGAGCCCGCCTGGCGTATGCAGGAAATGTCAAAGGGCAAAGGCGTTGTGGTTTCCTATTACCCGTCCGGTCCATTGCTCGAATATCACCCTGAGAAGGTCAAGACGCCACCAAAGACGGCCGAAGAGCTTCTGGCCTGGACCAAGGAAAATCCAAACAAATTCATCTATGCACGTCCGGCAAATTCAGGCCCGGGCCGCACATTCCTGATGGGCCTGCCTTACCTTCTTGGCGACAGCGATCCGAAAGATCCGGTCAAGGGCTGGGACAAGACCTGGGCCTATCTCAAGGAACTGCACAAGAATATCGAATATTATCCTGCCGGCACCGGCGCTCTGATGAAAGAGCTCGGCGAAGGCACGCGCTATATGACCGCAACCACAACCGGTTGGGATATCAACCCGCGTGCGTTGGGCGTTGTTCCAAAAGAAATGGCAGTCAGCAAACTGGAAGGTTTCCACTGGGTCTGTGACGCGCATTACTTCGCAATTCCGAAAGGCGTTTCCGAAGACAAGGTCGCGGTCCTGATGGAGTTTATCAAATTCGCGCTCAAGCCTGATCAGCAGGCCTATTCCTACGATGCGGGCTATTTCTATCCGGGTCCTGCGGTCAAGGATGTCACGATCGAGATGGCGCCAAAGGAAAGCCAGGACGTGATTGCCGAGTTTGGTCGTCCGGAATATGCCGACTGGATTGCAAACAATCCGATTGAGTTGCCGCTTGAGCCGGAAGCGCTGGTAGCTGCTTTCCGGCGCTGGGACGAAGACGTCGCAGCCAGCTAAGGCTCCTCCAAAGCGTCAATGGCGGATCATATGGTTCGCCATTAGCCGCCTAAGATCACCACTCAATTTACGGTGCTTGCGTCAATGTCCTTTCAAGAACTTCGGCTTGATCGAATGAGCCGCTCATTTGGAACTTTCAATGCGCTGAAGGAAATCAACCTCACGATTGGAAAAGGTGAGTTCATTGCCCTTCTGGGCCCTTCAGGCTGCGGAAAATCCACGGCGCTTAACTGCATCGCAGGTCTTCTGGGTACGACCGGCGGCGGTATCTATATTGATGAAAAACGCGTCGATCAGCTTAAGCCTGAAGATCGCGGTTTCGGCATGGTGTTTCAGAACTATGCCCTGTTTCCACATATGAACGTGCTGCAGAATGTTGGCTTTGGCCTCAAGATGCGCGGTCTTCCCAAAGCCGAAATAGACAAGCGATCGCGGGCAGCGCTGGCACTTGTCAGACTGCAGGGGCAGGAATCAAAACTTCCCGGCCAGCTTTCTGGCGGGCAGCAGCAACGTGTTGCCATTGCGCGCGCTATCGTGATTGAGCCGCCTGTTGTGTTGATGGATGAGCCGCTCTCTAATCTTGATGCAAAGCTGCGTCTTGAGATGCGCGCCGAGATCAGACGTATTCATAACCAGCTTGGTTCGACGACAATCTATGTAACCCATGATCAGGATGAGGCCTTGTCTCTCGCGGATCGTATTGTTGTGTTGCGTGATGGGGAAATCCGGCAGGTCGGCAAGCCGCATGAGCTTTATGAAGCCCCGCGCTTTCAGGATGTTGCAGCCTTCATGGGCTTCCGCAACGCTTTAAGTGGCAAGGTTGTGCGCGTTGATGACGGACAGGCAACAATCGACGTTTCGGGCAGCGAACTGACCGGGCGCGCGATGGACACGCTGCAGCCTGGAAGTAGCGCTATTATCATGGCGCGTGGAGATGATGTTGTGTCGGGTGAAAAAGGCCGCAACACAATTGCTGCCACCGTCGAGACGATTGAATATCGAGGCCGTGAATATGTCGGCATAGCGCGGACTGAAAGCGGTATGGAAATGGTCTTTCATGGGCCGCAGGAAGTTGCGCCGGGCGCAAAGATCACGCTCGGTATCGATGCAGGCCATGCGCTGGTCTTTGCGAGCGAGGCTTAGGCCATGGCGGAAGAACGATTTTCCGAACAGGGTTTGAGCCCCGGTCTACGTCAAAGGCTCGCCAATCGCGGTTTCGATGGGGTGACATTACTCATTCTGCCGGCGCTGCTCTTCATTATCGGCGTTTTCATTTACCCGTTTCTCTATGGCCTCGTCCTGTCTTTCAACCCGCTTGATGGCGGCGGGGCACTGGCTAATTATCGCAAGTTCTTCTCTGATCCCTATCTCTATAAAACCATAGGTGCGACGCTCTGGCTGGCTATTCCGGTGACGCTTATCAGCGTCCTGTTTGCCGTTCCAATTGCCATGCGCGTCCGGCTGATGCCGCGGCAACGTCTTCTGACGACAATCCTGGTTCTGCCAGTCACTCTGGGAACGGTTCTGATTGCCGAAGGGCTTTTGAATTATCTCGGACCGCAGGGCTGGTTCAGCCGCAGTCTGATTGCCATTGGCCTGATCGATAATCCGTTGAAGCTCACCAATAATTACTGGGGTGTCTTTGCATCGCTTGTGATTACCGTGTTTCCATTCACTTTCCTGCTGACGCTTTCCTATATTTCCGGCATCGATCCGGCCTTGGAACGTGCCGCAGCAACGCATGGAGCAAACAGCTGGCAGCGCTTCCGCCATGTCATGTTACCGCTTCTGGTGCCGGGTCTTGTGGTGGCCGCATGTCTGACATTCGTGCAGGCTTTTGCGGTATTTCCTTCCGCTGTTCTTCTGGGGGCACCATCCGGCCCTACGCGTGTGATTTCCATTGCCGCGGCGCAGGCAGCTTTCGAGCAATATGATGACTCCATGGCATCATCCATCGCCATGATCATGGCCGCCGTACAGCTGCTTGTGGTGGGTGCTTTGCTCGGCCTTCGTTCGTTCTTCTATCGCGGTTCGACCGCTGGCGGGAAAGGATAGACCATGATCCGCGATACATCTGTCCTTTCAAAACTCTGGATTACGGTTGTCTGGCTTGTAACGGGCTTCTTTGTCCTCAATGTACTGGCTGTCATTGCCGCGGTTGTCGTCTCGAGTTTTGGCACACGCTGGCTTGGCACATGGCTGCCCGATGCGCTCACAACACGCTGGTATGCCGCCGCATGGGCCGAATTCCAGCTTGATCAGGTGCTGCTGGTTACTTTCCAGGTCGTTTTTGCCGTCGTCATCCTTTCCGGATTTCTCGGGGTGACAGCAGCTTACGCCATGGCGCGCCGGGATTTTCCGGGCAAGAAAATCGTTCTGCTGATTTTCCTTCTGCCGCTTCTGGTTCCGCCCATTACATTTGGCATTCCGCTCGCGACAGTGCTCTACAAGTTTGGTGTTGGTGGGACTTTCTGGGGTGTGGTTCTGGCTAATCTTGTGCCGACGGTCCCCTTTGTCATCCTTGTGATGGTGCCGTTTATCGAGCAGATCGATCCCAAGGTTGAAGCAGCAGCGCGGGTCTTTGGTGCGGGCACCTTCAAACTGTTTCTGCATGTTTTGCTGCCAATGCTCACCCCGGGCATTCTTGCAGCCATGCTGCTGGTGCTGGTGCGCACGGTTGCCATGTTCGAACTGACCTTCCTGACGGCTGGCCCGACATCGCAGACGCTGGTGGTCGCGCTTTACTATTCCGTCTTTGCGGCAGGTGTCCGCTCGGTTCAGTCCATTGATGCAATGGCCGTTATCTACATGGTGACATCACTGGTCTGGCTTCTGCTGGCACTGCGCTTTGTCAACCCAACGCAGATTGTAGCGCGCAGTCGCCAGCCGTCTGCGCATTGATAGGCCAAAGGTTTTAGGCCAGAATTTATTCGGAGTGCATGATGAAAATTACGGCCATTGAAACCGTACAACTGCCGCACCTCAACAATATTTTGTGGGTGCAGGTCCATACCGATGAGGGGATCATCGGCTTGGGCGAAACGTTCCGCGGGGCCAATGCGGTTGCTGCCTATATTCACAGCGACATCGCTCCGCAATTGGTGGGCCAGAACCCTCTGCAAATTGATCGCATTTCAAAATTGTTGCTGGAGCCTTATGTCGGCTTCCGCTCTTCAGGTGTGGAAATACGTGCGGCTTCGGCCATTGATATCGCGCTTTGGGATATTTTCGGTCAACTGACCAATCAGCCGATCCATCAGTTGCTTGGTGGTCTCGCGCGTCCCTCGATCCGCACCTATAATACCTGCGCGGGCTATACCTACAACAAAAGCGGTGCCCGTCGTTATATCGGCGATCAGGATGACGCAAAGGAAGGCCCTTACGAAGATCAGCTGGCGTTTCATCGTGATGCCGGAGCGCTTGCGCAGAGCCTGTTGTCAGAAGGTATTACGGCTATGAAAATCTGGCCGTTCGACCCCTTTGCGGTGAGCAGTGGCGGCAATTACATTCACGCCACCGATCTCGACAAGGCGCTGGTTCCATTTCGCCAGATCCGCGATGCGGTGGGCGATCAGATGGAAATCATGGTCGAGTTTCATTCGATGTGGGATCTGACATCGGCACTGACGATTGCGCGTGAACTCAAAGCCTTTCGGCCCTTCTGGTCGGAAGATCCTATCAAGATGATGAACCCGCAGGCGTTGGCCGTTTATGCGCGTCAATCCGGCATTCCCGTCTGCGCCAGTGAAACTATGGCAACTCGTGCGCAGTTTCTCGATGTGCTGCGTGCCGACGCATCCGATTATGTGATGCTTGACATTTCATGGTGCGGCGGACTTTCCGAAGCAAAGAAGATTGCAACCATGGCCGAGGCGTTCCAGCGCCCCATAGCGCCGCATGATTGTACTGGTCCGGTGGTTTTCGCAGCCTCGATCCATCTTTCTCTCAATGCACCCAATGCGATTTTTCAGGAATCTGTGCGCGCCTATTACACCTCATGGTATCGCGATCTGGTGACTGTGATGCCACGCATCGAAAAGGGTGTGATCTATCCGTTTGAAGGTGCCGGTCTGGGACTCAAACTCTCTGACTTCGTTCTTGATCACCCCGATGTGGTCCGTCGTAAAACGGGGGCTGTGTGATGGCCCAATTTCGCTGCATAGCCGATCTGCGCGGACAACTCACTGAAAGCCCTGTCTGGGATGACAGACGTAAAACGCTGTTTGCATGCGATATCAACGGGCAGAAAGTTTATGAGATTGATCTCGATAAAGGGCCGCTGTGCGAATGGTCTTTCGAGACTGCAGTTCCTTGTCTCGGGCTTGCGGAAAGCGGTCGACTGGTCGTTTCGCTTGCGCGCGAGATTATCCTGTTTGATCCCGAAACATTGGAACGCCAGACTCTTTGGGATGGTTATGACGAGCCGGAAACATCGCGCCTGAATGACGGCAAGGTTGGACCGGACGGAGCCTTCTGGATCGGTAGCATGGATGCGCGTCCACAGCGTGAAGCCATTTCAAAACTCTATCGTGTGACTGCTGATGGCAAAGCCGAAATCAAGGCGGAAGGCTTTGAGATTTCTAACGGTCTTGCATGGACTGCCGATGCTGCAACGATGTTCCATACAGATTCCCGTGGACCATGGATTGATCGCTATGATTTTGACGTCGAAACCGGATCAATAAGCAATCGTACCCGCATTGCTGATCTTGATGAAGAGGCGGGGCGTCCTGATGGTGGCGCTTGCGATGGTGATGGCAATTACTGGAGTGCCGGAGTTTCTGCTGGTGTCCTCAACCGCTTTAATCGCAATGGAAAGCTGCTCGATCGCATAGCGGCTCCTGTTCCTGCACCGACAATGCCATGTTTTTGCGGCCCGGATCTTACGCTTCTTGCCGTCACCTCTCATCGCCTAGGAGCATCTGAAACATTGGAAGCTGCACCGCAATCAGGTGGCATTCATCTCATGCAGGCGCCTGTTGCGGGTGCGAAAATTGCCAGAATGAAGGGAGTTTGAACGGATGAAACGTCTGCTTCTCACCGGCGCGTCAGGCAATCTGGGGCGTGTGCTGGCTAAAAGACTGACACAGGCAGGCTATTGGCTGCGCTTGTCCGATATCGCACCGTTTTCCGATGCTATGCCGCAGAATGCCGAGTTCATTCAGGCCGATCTGATGGATGCCGGTGCCATTACCGAGCTTGTGCGCGGTATAGATGCGATTCTGCACTTTGGTGGCATTAGTGTGGAGCAGCCTTATGATGTGGTTGCCAAAGCCAATCTGCTTGGTGTTACGCATGTTTTTGAAGCGGCAAGGGCTGAAAAGCAGCGGGTCATTTTCGCTAGCTCCAACCATACGATCGGCTTTTATCCTCGCGACAAGGCGCTTGGTGCGGATGAATCATATAGACCCGACGGCTATTACGGGCTTTCCAAGGCGTATGGTGAACTGCTCGGGCGCATGATGTTTGACAAGCACGGTATTGAAAGCGTGCATCTGCGTATCGGTTCCTGCGTGCCAGAGCCAACAGAAGCGCGGCATTTATCGACATGGCTTTCGCATGATGATCTGGTTCGACTGCTGATAGCAGCTGTTGAAGCCCCAAAAACGGACGTTGCAATCGTCTGGGGTGTTTCCGCCAATGCCGCGCGCTGGTGGGGGGAAGATGATGCAGCGCTGATAGGTTATGTTCCGCAGGATGATGCTTCCCGCTACGGCGATCTAGCTGAAACCGGCGATCCTGTATCGCGCAGGTTTCAGGGCGGAACATTCACCGCTCATGACTACTCGCGTGAGGAATGAAGCTGTGGTGCCCATGGTTCTTGAACTCAACGCTTATAATTATCGTCTGAGGCTTGCCCCCCAATATGGAGCAACTCTGCTTGAGGCAGAGTGGCACCACCCGGATGGCTCATGGGTAGAATTACTTGAGCCACTCGCAACACCCGAAGCGGGCCTGAAAGCGGGGTGTTTCGTGATGGCACCTTTCGCCAATCGCATAGATGGTGGGCGGTTCGCTTTTGAAGGAAAAACTGTTCAGCTGCCGATCAATGCGCCACAGGAAGGCATGGCTATTCATGGCTTTTCGAGGATGCATAGCTGGGAGGTGGTGGAGACCAGCGACAATCGGGTGCATGTGCGGGATGAGGTTCACAGTGACGACCATCCCTACTCATACAGGCTGGATCAAATCATCGATATTGCGCCTTATGGCTTTCGCATATCGCTGAGTATCCAGAATGAAGGCGACAGCGCTCTGCCGTTCGGCATTGGCTTGCATCCGTGGTTTTCTAAAACCAACAAGGCAACGCTCGAATTTCAATCCAATGGCGCACCACAGCTTGATAAACGCGGATTACCACAAGGTATCCCCAAAGCTATCGACTGGTTTACTCCGGGAAGCACAATTGCTCTATCAAAATTGTCGCTGGTGAATTGCTGCTTCAGCGGCTGGGACCGTGTGGCCATAATACGTTGGCCTGAAACATCAACCAGCCTCCGGCTTAAAGGCGAAGGCGCGTTGCGGCATCTCCATGTATTCAATCCACAGGATCGCGCAGTTTTTTGCGCTGAACCCGTAAGTCACCTGCCGGATGTCATCAATAGGCCAGCGCTTGGTGAGGATGCAGCCATGACAGTTCTCAATCCTAGAGAAGCGCTGACGGGTGCTCTCCTGTTTTCTGCTCATCCATTGCCAGCCAATGCACCTGGCACCTGCAGAAATTTGCGCAGCTCAAATACCGGGAAGGCACTGAAATGACCAGAAAAACATATGAAGATCTGCGTTCTGCGCGCTGGATGTTGCCAGATGATCAGCGTTCTTCGGGCCATCGTTCAAGAACCATGCAAATGGGGTATGATCCAGTGGATTGGGAGGGCAAACCAATCATCGCGATCATCAATACCTGGTCGGACGCACAACCTTGTCATGCGCATTTCAAGGATCGTGTTGAGTGGGTAAAGCGCGGCATTCTGCAAGCAGGCGGCTTTCCGCTTGAGCTTCCCGCATTGTCGCTCTCTGAAAGCTATGTGAAGCCCACTACCATGCTTTACCGCAACATGCTGGCGATGGAGACGGAAGAGCTTTTGCGTTCTCATCCGGTTGATGGTGCTGTGCTGATGGGCGGCTGCGACAAGACCACACCGGCACTCATTATGGGTGCCACCAGTGCTGGCTATCCCTTCATCTTCCTGCCTGCAGGTCCCATGCTTCGTGGCAATTATGCTGGAAAGACGCTTGGATCTGGCACGGATATGTTCAAGTTCTGGGATGAACGTCGCGCAGGCACCATCGGTAAGGAAGAATGGCAGGGTATTGAAGGTGGCATTGCCCGCAGCTACGGCCATTGCATGACGATGGGTACGGCATCCACCATGACAGTGATTGCAGAAGCCATGGGGCTGTCGCTGCCAGGTGCATCATCAATTCCTGCGGCCGATGCCAATCATCAACGCATGTCAACGCAATGCGGTCGCCGCATTGTCGAGATGGTGTGGGACCATCTGACACCAGACCAGATTATCACACCGGCAGCGGTGAAGAATTCGGTTATTGTTGCAATGGCGACCGGTTGCTCCACCAATGCAATCATTCATCTGATTGCGATGGCGCGACGTGCAGGCGTTCCGCTCGAACTGGACGACCTTGATCGTATCGGACGAACAACACCTGTCATCGCTAATATCCGCCCCTCCGGCTCCACCTATCTGATGGAGGATTTTTATTATGCCGGCGGCATTCGCGCGCTGATGCGTCAGCTCGGCGACAAGCTCGATTCTTCAGCCATTACCATTACCGGAAAACCGCTGACCGAGGGGCTGGAAAAAGCGCAGATCTATAATGAGGATGTTATCAGGCCGTTGTCCAATCCGGTGTATCATGAAGGGTCACTGGCTGTCTTGAAAGGCAATCTCTGCCCGGACGGTGCAGTGATCAAGCCGGCTGCATGTGATCCCAAGTTTCATCGACATAAGGGACCGGCGCTGGTCGCAGACAGCTATTCTGAGCTGAAGAAAATTATCGATGATCCTGATTATCCGCTGACGCCGGACGCGGTTCTTGTGCTGCGCAATGCCGGTCCGCAGGGCGGGCCCGGAATGCCAGAATGGGGCATGATCCCGATGCCAAAAGCTCTACTGAAGCTTGGTCTCAGGGATATGGTGCGGATTTCAGACGCGCGTATGTCAGGGACAAGCTTCGGTGCCTGTGTGCTGCATGTGGCACCGGAATCCTTTATCGGCGGACCGCTGGCCCTGCTGAAAACCGGCGATATGGTCGAACTCGATATTCCGGCACGCAGCCTCAACATGCTTGTTTCTGAAGATGAGCTGACTGCCCGCCGTGCAGCTTGGCAAACGCCGGAACCTAAATATGAGCGTGGCTATGGCTTCGTCTTTTCCAAGCACGTTGAGCAGGCCGACAAAGGCTGCGATTTCGATTTCCTGAAAACCGATTTTGGTCGTCCGGTTGACGAGCCGGTCATTTATTAGGAGGCAGACCGATGTCAGACTATATTCTCTCGGACGAAACACGCGCCAAATTGAAGAAGGTTTCAACCGCATCCGTTGCCACCGCTCTCTATAAGCGCGGATTGCGCAACCAGTTCATTCAGGGCTCGTTTCAGGTAGCACGTAAACCGGAAAACATGGTCGGTCAGGCTTTTACGCTGCGCTATATTCCAGCGCGCGAAGACCGCAATCCGATCACTGTCTTCCGTGATCCCGATCACAAGCAGCGTGTGGCTATCGAAACCTGTCCTCCGGGATGTGTGCTGGTTATGGATGCGCGCAAGGATGCGCGTGCTGCGACCGCTGGTTCCATTCTGGTGACGCGCCTTGCCTTGCGGGGCGCTGCAGGGATTGTTTCGGATGGCGGTTTTCGTGATGTGACGGGCATTGGTGAACTTGACATGCCCGCTTACTGCGCCAAAGCATCGGCCCCGACAAACCTCACTCTGCATGAAGCCATCGACATCAATGTTCCGATTTCCTGCGGAGATGCCGCGGTGTTTCCGGGTGATGTTCTGGTGGGCGATGCTGACGGTGTCATGGTAATTCCGGCGCATCTTTGCGATGAAATTGCCGATGAATGCGTTGGCATGGAAGTCTTTGAAGATTTCGTTCTGGAAGAAGTGAACAACGGAGCGGCAATTATTGGGCTTTATCCCTGCACGAAGGATGAAAACCAGCGCAAATTCGAGAGCTGGCGCAAGAGCAGGTCAGAATGACAGAGCGTTGCGCGACACGCGAATATGTTTTCGCCTCAAGATCATCGGCACCACCAAGCCGGACTCGGTTGTCGGTGACGAGGTACCGACTTCAAACACGTGAAATGCCGGTTAAACAACTTTTGCGACAAAGCCGTGTCAATGGACAGGCTGACCGACGGCGTGACCATAAGCCAGTGATAGCTCCAGATTTTCGTTCTTACCATTTGACGGGGAAGCCACTTATGTTGATTGCCACTGAGAACTGGCCCGGCGTGGCCTGATATTTCCATTGAGAATTGACCCATGTTCCAACCTTCCCTCGCATGTTTTCAGCGAGGGCTATGGAGTGATCGACATGGCGTTATTGAGCGTGATCCGACGCTGGCATTTTCGAGACCATTTATCGATCCGGGAGATTTGCCACAGGACCGGCCTATCTCGGAAAACCATTCACAAATACCTGCGCCTGGACGGTGGGGAGCCGAAGTTCAAGGTCCCGGAGCGGCCGAGCAAGCTCGATCCTTTTGCTGATCGGTTGTCTGCCTTGGCTGAAGACGCAATCCAAGAAGAACCGCAAACAGAAGCGGACGATGAAGCAATTGCATGCTGACCTGATGAGCCTTGGCTACGAGGGCTCCTACAATCGGGTTGCGACATTTGTCCGGGAATGGCGTGATGATCGCCAGAGAGAGTTGCAGACAACGGGCCGCCGACCATCGATGTGCCCCAAGCCCTGACCGTCAACGAGCCCAAGGCCAATGTTGAACGATACGATGCCCTGAGAAAGACGGAGGCCCGCCATGCGTCATAATCCAGCAAGCGGTGCGATAGTCATCATGCTGCGGCAACCGAAGATGCACGGAATGGCACAAGCCGTCGGCGAACTAACCGAGCAAGGATCGCCGGCGTTCGAGGCCGCCATTCCGATCCTGTCGCAGCTTTTGAAAGCAGAGACCGCGGAACGTGAAGTTCGCTCGATTGCCTACCAGCTCAAGACGGGACGCTTCCCTGCCTATCGTGATCTGAATGGCTTCGACTTCGCCAGCAGCGAGATCAACGAGGCGCTCGTGCAGCAGCTTCATCGCTGCGACTTCCTGGACGACGCAAACAACATCGTTCTGGTCGGTGGCCCCGGCACGGGCAAGGCACATATTGCTACCGCGATAGGTGTTCAGGCCATCGAGCATCACCACAAACGGGTTCGGTTCTTCTCAACGGTCGAGCTGGTCAACGCGCTGGAACAGGAAAAGGC
>NZ_JBVPGR010000019.1:0-36562 GCF_055816895.1 Ochrobactrum sp. PL_is501
GCATCGTCGTAGGTCATTGACTTTGGTGCTTTGGCTGCAAGCTTCTCGAAAGCATCGCCAGCCAAGGATGCGGCTTCGTTCAACAGTTCAACTTTCTGATTGACGTTCATGCTCGCGTCCTCGCGGCACCCGCCTGCATCAGTCGGGGCCGTGGCAATGTGGGAAGGGCGGATTTATCGATACGCGGCGACTTCTCGGACTTGGCAAAGCCTTGTCCTTTGATCGTGCCTTTCGGACGAACGATGCCTTTGGCCTTGTCGCTCATCCGCTTGGTTTTGGCTGCTCTCGGTGTATCAACCGTGCGGGTTTTGTATCCGTGACAGGACACGCAAACGGCAGCGCAGTTATCCAATGTCGGTTCACCGCCGATGCTGTCGGCAATAATGTGATCGTACTGGACGCCAACAGACAAAGGCGCATTGCAACGCTGGCCCGGTTTGAAGCCGTACATTTCTCCAACAGCCTCACACTTGCCGAGTGACCGGCGCAGAGCGGCGCGTTTGATTTCCTTGGTGAACTCTCGCCTAGCCATCACGCCACCTCATCCAGTTGTGCCGGATCGGTACCGATCAGCTTGCAGGCGTCTTCCATCGCGGATGCTTGGGTGTTGTATTCCTGCACAACGCCGACAAACATGCGGGTGATCTTCTTGGCAGCCTCAATGCCTTCCGACGACTTGATGATGCTGGACTTCATAAACCCTTCGACGTAGTCCCACAGGCCGTCTGTGGCAGCCTTCTTGTCCTCGGCATCGCAATCCTTGGTGTATGCGACCAACTGGATAATGAGCTTCGTCAAGTCTCGCTTTTCGTCGCTCGGCGCTTTTACGTCCTCAGACGCGCCCTGTTCGCCCGTATCCGGCTCGCTGGCTGGCGTTTCGGGTTCTTCCGGCTGATGCTCAATCTGAAAGCCTTCGTGCGCCTGCTGGCCAATCTGGGCGGTTTCATTTCCGCCACGTAGAAGCTGCGAGAGGGACCCGCGAGCCTGTAGACGGTTCTGCTGTGCGTCCACATCGCTGCGGCGACCGCTGAAATCATAAAGCTCATCGTCGCGGCGGATCAGGTCATCAAGATCGCTCGACATTGGCAGACGCTTGGCAAGGCGACGAATGACCGTCTTCTTTGCCATTTCATCCCACCAGTCAGCCCACGGTCCAAATTTTCCAGTCTTGGAAACGGCCCGAACCTTCTCCACGTCTTTCAACGTCATGATTTCGCGATAGATGCCGCCGTCCTTGGTCTTGGCGATTGCATAGACCAGCTTCGCATCGCCTC
The DNA here is from genome assembly GCF_055816895.1 of Ochrobactrum sp. PL_is501. Lineage (NCBI taxonomy): Bacteria > Pseudomonadati > Pseudomonadota > Alphaproteobacteria > Hyphomicrobiales > Brucellaceae > Ochrobactrum > Ochrobactrum sp. PL_is501. The sequence goes on from NZ_JBVPGR010000019.1 coordinate 1,275, forward strand.
GGTTGCTATCGAGGCAAGGGCGGTGAACGATTGTTTCTTCGTCGCCAAGTGTGTACTGGAACTCATCATTCTCGTAGACGACATAGGCCGACAGGGAGAGGAGTTCGCCAGAGTTGCGGATTTTCTTGAGGATGCCGCCGACCATGGGCATCCATTGCACCTTCTTGATGTAAACGTCCTTGTTGCCTTCCTTCACCTTCGCATTGAAGATGACCAGTGCTCCATCGCGACCGTCGGGCAGCAATCCGTCCTGAGCGGCTTTCATGGCGCTTTCGAACAGCGAGCGGCGGTCGGCGTTCATCAAGTCAGGATTGCCACTCACAGCCGTCATAACTACACGCATAAAGCGCTCGACCGGGATATGGGGAGGAAGGGCTACAGCAACCTCGCTTTCCTGCTTGCTCCACTGGTCGCGGAATGTTTCAGCAGGTGAGCGCGTCTGGGTTGTCTGTGTAACAGCGTTCATGTGTCAACGCCTCCTAAGCTGCAATTTGATGTTGATAGGCGATGAACTGGTCCAGCAACTGCCGCGACCATGGCTTCATCTTGATAAAGCGCTCGCCTGCGCTGAATGGGAGCTTTCCGGGCCAATATCCGCTATCCAGACATTCGCGGATCGTGCGGAGCCCATAGCGAACTATGTCTTCGCCGCGGTCGATGTCTTCTTCGTCAATCTCGACGTGCGATGTGTCAGGTACATCATCATTCAGCACATAAAGCAGAACGAATGTCTTGAACGGCAGCTTTAGACCGCGGCAAGCCATGCGCGTCATGGCTGCCTGTAGGTAGTATCCGGCTTCAACAATCTGCCGGGATAGAAAATCCTCATCGAAGCTGCTGGCCGTTTTCAGGTCTGCATAGACGGCATCAGCGTTCGGGATCACGTCGGGGCGGGCCTTCAACCAGATGCCAGTCTCCGGGTCTTTCCAGAACATCGACCGTTCTACGCGACCCGTCATCAAACCTTGCTGGACAAGCGGATACTGGTTCGCATCATCCCGCATACGCTGGATGCGCTCATATTGCTCTGGCGTGACGATGGTCTTGCCAGCTTCAATCTGGGCATCTCTCCATTCTCGTGCATCCGCCTTCTTGTAGTCTGGGTACTTCTCAGGTCGCACAACGAATGCCGCATCGAAGTCTTCATCTCCCAGAAGCAGGCAATGCGTGGCCTTCCCGAAATTCAGCGCTTCCGATGGCTTAGGCTTCACATGGTCAGGATTGTACTTCCACCGGCCCCAGAATGCTTTTGGGCTGCTGTTCTTCTGGATCGGGTCAAGCCACTTCAATGCGCTCTTGGAAACCGCGGGAGCATCGAGCAAGTCGAGATTGTTGTGATAGGCATCCAGTGGAATGCCGCGGTAAATCCCATTCTCGGATATCGGCGTCTTGCCATCCCAGGTTAGTTCCTCATGCAAGGTGTCAGTCACGATCACCTCCACGCTTCAAAACCCGCATAAACCGCTTGAGCAAAGACTGCTGTGCATTCCCGTGCGCGGTCTGGATTTTGCGAAGCTGCTTGTTCACGATCTTTTCGCAGTCGGAGCAGATGTCGCGGATATCGTCGGTCCGATAGATTTCTCGGACTTCGTTGACGTAAGCCGAATGCTCATTGCAGATGTCGCACCTGGGCATCATCACTCTCCCGAAAAATTCGCCAACCCGACTTCCAGAGCGCGGACGTATTCAGCGTCTATCGCTGCCCAAAGCTTGGCGGCTGTGTCGATAACTGGCTGGGTAAACCGTGGGCGCTTCTCATCGCCCTTGACTGACTGGCGGCGCACATAGCCGCTTACTTGGAGGAGGGCGGTCATGTGGCCTCGCTTTCGGTCGCTTCGTCCAGATACGCTCTAGCGAGGCGTGACATCTCAGCCGCCCTGCGCTGATAGTAAACGGCACGCGACAGTGCATAGGCCTTCCGGATTTCTTCTTCGTGCTGTCGGAAGAGGGCCAGCTTCTCCTCAAACTCTTTTCGCCCTGAGTAGAAAATGTACCGGCCTTTTGCGGCCTCAAGCGCGTCAATTGCTTCGATGACATCTTCGCCGCGGTAGTCGTATTCGCAGTCAGGTTCCATCGTGTCACTGAGCGCGTACTTAACGCCGTCAATCGTGGCACGGACAATGACCTGAGCTTCTTCCTGTGAAGGATCGGCCCAGTTAAAGCGGCCAACATGTCGATGTATACTTACGTCTGTGATTGTTGCTGACATATCCAGCCTCACACTTTCTCGGCCAGATACCCGGCCCATACTGCAAACGTTGCGATGAAGGTGGAAACGGCGATGAAGCTAAGAGCGTCTTCGATAAGGTCTTTCACGGCCTCGTCCTCTTGCTCTGGCACAGCGCGATAAAAGCGACGATCAGTGCCATGGTGATTAGGTGATCGAATGGGGAGAGAGGTGTCATGCTTCACCTCGCGCTTTGGCTAGGGCTTCTTCGACCTTAGATCGCGTGGCGGGCCACATGTATTGAAAGCCAGCTGAGTTTGCGGTTGCTTCCAGAGCCTCATAAAGCTCTGGCGCTGCGGCGATCAGGTGCCCATCACGTTCACGAATGGCAGCGTAGAACCCTGACCCATCTGGGAAGCCAATACATCCAGCCTCTTTTCCGGACGGTTCAAAGTCCCACGGCCCCGGAGTGAATTTCGTATCGGTCATGCCGCCCTCCCATGGACGTAATCATTGATGCGTTCGAAGGCGTCACTGGTCATATCCAGCAGGTCATCAGCGCGGTTTGCACGGTACTGCGAGCGTTCCAGTGGAGACATTGCGGGTTGGTCGCCAAAGCCTCGGTAGAGGTCGATAATCCGCATCTCGGTATCGCAGCGCTGTTCGACGTACTTGCCAAGCAACCGGCGAACCTCAAGTCCACTATCGCCCTGATCCTTCAGCGTAAAACACGTCAGGCTGATCGAACCGAGTTGGCCAACAAGAGCTTCCAACTGCGCGATATCGTTCTTAAGAATGGCTTCGATCTCGGCTTTCGTGGACATCGTGGTTTCCTCGGTAATCGGTGGGAAACCGCCCTCCCGGGCGGAAACCGGAAGGCTTATCCTGCGAAATTGTTCGGCAGCTTTTCGGTGAGGTCGCCGGGGGAGACGATGGCGTCTTCGCTAGACCAGTGACCCTTCTCGTATCCGGGAATATTGGGCCATCCGTTCATCCAAACGTCTGCGTACCAGTCAGTTCCATCACCTGGCACACGGCGGTCGAGACGGATCACGCAATCATCGTATGTTTTGAAAACATCACCCGGATTGAGTTCATTCCGGTGTTCGTACCAATCCTTGGTCATTTCGGGTGTCTCCCAACTCGGAGGTTTCTCGCGGTTCAGATCGGCGCGTTGGCTTCTTCGTGAACCGCTTTCAATAACTCTTGTTTATCGGAATTAAATTCAGTATGCAATAGGTAATTTGAAAATAATTCCGATTTTACGGAATTTGAAAAGGCGCTTAAGCAATCTGATGACCAAGGCCGCGTATCTAAAAAATCGGGATTTATGGATTAGGATGCTGGTCGATGACCTCGACCTAAGCCACGCAACTGTGCGTGTCGGACTTCATCTGGCGATGCGTATCAACGCAGATGACAAGGCCGCATGGCCGTCTACAGCCACGATAGCGAAGCTGACTGGCGTGAGTGTGCGCTCGGTAATCAGCGCGCTTCAGGCGTTAGAAGATGCTGGATATTTGCTCTGCGCCAGAAAGCGAAACGTCGGGAACCGATACTGGCTTCGTTTCAAGTGGGCTGAATAAGTGCAACCATTGCAGTTATATAAGTGCAACCATTGCATATGAATAACGGAAAGCTGAATAACGTTAAGGTTTATATTTATCTTATCATGCTCTGAAAGGGAGTATTATATACACAGGGATGGATCACGGTTTCCGCATGATCCAAAGCACCTTTCCGATGATGCGAACGTGATCGCCATTATCGACCCGGTGAAGCTTAATCGGCTCCTGATGAGCTGGGTCAGTGCTTTCCGGCCAAAGCTCGTAGCCATCAGCAGTACGGCGTAGGCGCTTGGCTGTACGCTCGATCATCTGACCTTCAAAGCGGCTGCGCTCCACAATCACCAGATCACCGTCCTCTGTTTCGATGCCAGTCTTCGCGATGTCGAGGCAGATAAGGCGATCACCATGATTTGCGATCTTGTTCAGGCAGTTTCCCTCAACCTTCAAAGCAAACTGCAATTCGACCGGATATCCGCTTGCGCTAGGCACATATTCGATATCGTCGTAACCAAAATCCATGTCGTCCACACTCAGCCAGGTATTCGCTGCCACTTTTCCGGTGACAGGGATTGAACCAACTGACTGTTGAATAGGTGTTAATTCTGGCTTCGCGATGATTGGTGCAGAAGAACTAATCCCCTTTTCCAGCCAGAGAGGATCGACGCCCAGAGCTTGAGCGAGCTTCGGCAGGGTATCCCCGCGAGGCTGGTCAACTTTCCCGCCCAGATACTTGACGATGTTGTCATAAGGCACGCCGGATTGCCGCTGCAATTCAGCTTTTGTCCATGCCTTTTTGGCCAATGCTTCGTTTAATCGTTCAACCCAAGTCATGGCGCACACAATAAATTTGAAAAAAATTCAGTGTTAGGGAATTTCGTGCTTGAAAGTTGGAATTTAATTCAGTAAAGATAGATGCATGAGGAACATCACAGACATCATTAAAGCCGCCGGTGGGGCAAAGGCAATTCACGAAGCCAGCAATGGCCAGATAACTCGTGATGCTGTCTACAAATGGCCAACTATCGGTGTCCCGGACCGGCATTGGGTTCTCCTGATGTCTTTGACTGAAACAAGCGCCGAAGAGCTTCATTTGGCTAATAGGTTGGCTCGTTCTGCGGAGGATGCAGCGTGAGCATCCACGAATACCCACGCTGCGCCGCATACCTCAAAGGCATGAGGGTAAATCTCAGCGATCCAGAGATGAATGATTTCTGGTTCGCAGTGATCCTCGGAGATCGCATTCCGGGTGATGTTTTGGAAAGGGCAGGGGTTCGTTTCGAGCGAGGAAATCGCGACGGACAGAAGCTCTTGCAAGGCATGGAGCAGATACTCGATCAGGGCCTGCATCGTACAGGTGTGCAGGCAAGCGAAGCTCTCAAGGCATTTATCGGCTCTCGCGGCGTCAAAGCTTCGAAGCTGAAAACGATACAGGATTTCTGGAGAGTTGCGGCCATTCTCTGGCCGGATCACTTCAAAGGAAAGATCGGCACTCTCGATCAGCTTGAGAAACAAATCCGGTCCCTTTCCAAGAAACAGCGACAGGCAGCACGTCAGAACGTCAACCGCGTTCCGGCTGAATGGCGATCATTTATTCATTGATTGCCCACCGGGTTTCCCAAGCCTCCACCGCCTGACCCGGTAGGCAACCGCCCGACGCTTTGAGCACTCCCTGCGGAGCGTCGGGCAACCAATTCAACCATGAGGTTTTGAACCGTGAACAGTAACTGGATCATCGCTTGGCTTTACGTCGCGGGCTTCATTTCCTGCGCGGTTCTCGAATTCTCGCCACCCAGCCGATCACCGAAATGGATCAAATGGGTTCTCGTAATATGCTGGCCGCTTTGCGTGATGATTGCGGCTGGGGCTGGCATATGCCGGGGCCTCGTTCGAGGTATCCGGCCATGAATAAAGAACTAACTGGACGCCCGTATCAGTTTTCCAGGCTTTCCGGGCTGTCCGTTTCATCTTCATCACTTCAGTTCCTCTGTTCTTGCAACGACATCAGGTGCGCTGCTCACGGTTCAATAATTAGCCGTGGAGCGACCCAAGATGTTGGAAACATCGTCCAAGAACGTGGATTTTTCACCCAAGCGCATTTCGCAGGATCGTACCTCAATGTCTGACGCTGAATTAGCTGCCGACCTTCTGGATGAACTGATTGGCTATCGCGGTGTTCGCGAGCCGATCAAGGCCATGCTCGACCGGGCTTACGACAAGCTTTCGAGGAAAAGCCCGAAATGGACGCGCCGCCGGGTGAGGGCAATTTTCAACAAAGAAGCAAACCGCATTGATAACCGGGAAATCGCGGAAATGCAGGCGGTTATCGCAGAGAGGAAGCGCCATGCGGAATACAAAGAAGAGACCGCCCGTATTGCTCAGATGGCTGTCGCTGCACAGACGAATGCGTCTCGCCGCTATGCTCCGAAACAAGGCAGCAAGCTTAGCTGAGATCGTCTGCCCGGAGTTAGCCGATTGGCCGACCCTTGAAGAAGAGTTCAACATTCCAGCACCGGGAGAAGTGAAATGAACGCAGGCCATAATTCGCAGCTTACCGAGAATGAACGCAAGGCGCTTTTCTTCCATCATTTGCGGAAGCGTATGTCTCACATCAGCAAGGCCGCAGAAATCAATGCGGCCAAGAAAGCGGACGGCAAGGTAGCGCAGGCTGACGGTATCGTTCTGGGCGATCTGGACTATGCCATCAAGGCGATCAATGCCGACGACAAGGCTACCGTGACTGATCGTTTCCTTGCCCATGGCGAGGTTCTTTCGTGGTTGAACCTGACGCCGGGTTTCCAGTCCGATCTACTCCGCGACCGTGCGCCAGCCATTGAGCGCATCGAAGGTGAGGGCGAGCTTGCCGGTTTGGCGGGTAAAGACCCAGAAAGTTCCCACGACAAGGGTTCTGACGAGGATCAGGCATGGCTTCGCGGTTGGCATCGTGGTCAGGCGATCATGCGCGACAACCTCAAGAACGCGATGGAAAAGATCAATTCTGAGGCCGAGGAAGAAGCCGCTGACCCCGACTTTCCTGACGTGGAGGCCGCGTGATGGCTGACAATCTGGAAGCAAGCAATCTCCTTGATTGCCCATTCTGTGGGAAGCGCCCGACATTCCGCCGATCTGTCATCGAGTACGAGGCTGGGCCAGACGGCCCCGCTGGCGAATACGATGAAGGCTTTAGCGTCTCTTGCCATGAATGCGGTTTTGACATCTCGAATGAGTATCGGGATGACCTTTTTGAGACGTGGAATACCCGTCACAACAACGGAAACGAGAGGATTTCCTAATGCTCTCCATGACCCCACGCCAGAAACAGGCATACGACTTCATCCGTTCATTCATCGATCAGAAGGGCTACGGCCCTTCCTATGAGGAAATCCAGGAAGCTATCGGTCTGGCATCTAAGTCAGGTGTGCACCGGATCGTTCACAGCCTCCGGGATCGCGGGCTTATCCATGTCCGTCCGAACCTCGCCCGATGCATTGAGCTTCGACCGGCATATGACGCCGATTATCACCTTCGTCGCGTTCTGTCGGTTCTGGATGGAACGGCGTTCAGCGATCACCAGTCAGTGCAAGAAGCCGCTCGGTACATGGGGAGGGCTGCGTAATGTCAGAATTGACCCTCACACCCGGCAGCCGCCGCAAACTGCTGCGTCATATCGAGGAAGTCTCCGGTGTGAACGAACTGGCAAAACTGATGCAGATCAGGGTTGCCCATTTAAGAAAGATCATCCTTGCCGATGACGAATTGAAAGAAGCCTGCCTCGAAAGCGGTATTCTGTCTCCTGCTGGTTTCGTTCTACCCGGCGTCGAACAGCGATGGGTTCCTATCGGAATGAACCCGTCATTCGTCAAAAAGGTCTGGGCGAAGCGCAGGAAAGAAGAGCAGCTTCGGAAACTGATCGAGAAAGAAACCAGGGCCGAAAAGGTCACCGCTGCATTCAAGGCCATCACCGTTCGCAACAATGAGCCTCCGAAGCCATTAATCAGCACGTCGGGTGAAACGATTGTCCTGAACAGCAAGCCAACCGTTCGTGACATTATCGAGCGGGTCATTGCCGGTACTGAATTTACCTATGAGGACATCATCGGTAAGCGCCGGACTAAGGACCTCGTTCCTTTCCGTCATCGTGCAATGGCGGACTGTGTGGCGATCCGCACGGACCTGAGCCTTCCGACCATTGGCCGTTTATTTGGCGGTCGCGACCACACGACAGTGCTTCACGCTGCCCGCAAAATGGGTGTGACCGACCGGACCGCGGCAGCCGAAGGCCGTCAGAGCGTATCCAGCAAGGTAGGCATCAACTCGTATCCGGTCCAATCCGTGGACAACAGCGCGAGGGCAGCATGAGCCAACGTGTCGGAAACGCCCTCATCATCACCGGCTGTGTGCTTATAGCACTGGCTTGGATTTTCGCCCCGGTAGCCTGCGTTATGGGGAGGTATTGAATGCTGATCCTGGGAATGGACATCGCGACCACTACCGGCTTCGCTTGGTACGATCCTAGCGCGCCAATGAGCACGATCCGCACCGGGATCATTACAGCGACCGGCGAGAATGCAGAGGAGAAGGCATCTTCCATCGGTCTCCAACTGGTCGCGATGCTGAAGGCGGAACGTCCTGACTTCGTGGCTATCGAGCAGCCCATGCGCAATGTCGTCACCTTCAAAAAGAAGCGCAATGACATGGCGGGCGAGAAGGAAGAGCAGACCATCAACCCGAACGCCTTGCAACTCTCCAGCCTGTCCGGTGCCGCCGTGGCGATCATTTCGGCCTACCGCATACCGTGGCTGACCATTCCTTCCGCTACGTGGCGCTCACAGTTCCTTGGCTATGGCCGAAAACACGGCTTCGCAAGCAAGGACTGGAAGAAGGCCGCAATGGAACGCTGCCAGATGCTGAAAATCCCGGTGAAGAAGCATGACGCCGCCGAAGCGGTTGGTATTGCCTTCGCGGCCACAGCTTCCCAGCAATACAAGATGCTTCAGATGAGGGCGGCATGAGCTACCACGAACGAGAAATCAGGCCAGAGCCACCAACGTCTATCGAAGCAGAGCAGGCACTACTCGGTGCAATCATGATTGACAACGCATCGTACTGGCGTGTTGCTGGTATCTTGCAGCCGAAGCATTTCAGCGAGCCGCTTCACCGGGAAGTTTATGAAGTGGCCGGGAAGATGATAGCCGAGGGCAGGGCGGCGAACCCTGTCACTATGAAGCAGTACCTACCGGAAAATGCCAAGATCGGTGAACTGACGCTGAAGGAATATCTGATGCGTCTTTCGCTTGAAGCAGTCGGATCATTCCATGCCTATGACAATGCCCGCGTGATCCTTGAACGATGGTCCCGGCAGGAGCTTGTCAATCTCGCCTATGATCTTCGCGATATGAGCGTGAACATGCCGGTCGATATGACGCCGGAAAAACTCATCGGCATGGCATCGGATCGGCTGACCGAAATTGCGCAAGAAGGTAACGAGCGCGCCGGTTCGATGAAGTACGGCGTCCTATTGCCCAAGGCTATTGACCGGGTAGCCAAGGACAGTCTGAACGGGAACAAGCTCATTCCTTGGTTCTTGCCTGAGATTACCCAGGCAGTGGGCGATATCAGGCACGGTAACCTTATCGGGTTCATGTCTGATAGCGGCGGCGGCAAGACATCCTTTTCCCTCACACAGTGCCGTCATGCCGCCTTGGCTGGATATCGCACCGCATTCTTCTCCATTGAAATCACCGATGAAGAGGCAGCCTTGCAGGCGGCTGCGCAAGCAAGCCGGATTAGCCTCGACCGTTTGGACGCCTTCGCACTGAACACGACCGAGAAGGAGCGTATCGAAGGCGAGATGATGAAATCCACGAATATCCCATTCGACATCGTTTCGTTCGCTGAATGCAGCCTGTCTGACATCCGCATCAAAATGGAAGCGATGAAGAAATCAGTCGGGCTTGATCTGGTATTCATCGACCACGCAAAAATGATCCAGCTACCCGGCAAGGCAGGCGAGATATTCGCAGAGCGCGTCAATGCTCTTTATCGGGGCTTGAAAGCCATAGCGAAGAGCCTTGACGTGGCAATCGTGATCCTGATCCAGCGGAATGATGAGTGGAAGGCGCGTTGGAAGACCGGCGGCAGCCTTCGCCCGATGATGGGAGACGCCTACGGTGGCGGCGGCGTGAAGCAAAACCTGGATGTGTGGTTCTCCCTGTACCGGCCAGAACCGCTTTACAAGGAACTGATCCCGCAGGAATACCGACAGGAAAAGCGAGATGACCTTGTACGCCGATATGAAGGAAGCAAGGGCAAGGCGTGGATCATCAACCACAAGCGGCGACGTGGCGAGCCGGGGCAATCGGCAGAAATCGAGTTCGAAGCCGAGTTCACACTGTTCAAGTCAGGCACTCCAGAGATGCCAGCAGCTTTCGAAGGGTTCCTGCAATGAACCAGCAGACGGCATACGCGGAATGGACCGAAGAAGGCTATATCGGGAAGTTTCAACTCGCTTGGCGCACTGAGGTCTACGTGGTCAAGAAGGACGACAAGCCTCAGTATTTCAAATACCCGCATGATGCCGAAATAGCGGCGTGGAGAGCGAAGGACGCCATAGAGAACACTGTCATGCTTCGGGAGGGTGTAACGCTCTCAGACGGCAAATATCCCGAAGCTGAAGCCGTGTTTAGCAAGGGCGCATTCAAGAAGAGGGCGGCATGAGAAAGCTTGCAGCAATATTCCTCTATGAAAAGAGCGGTCGTACCGCGCAGCCTTGGGCCGATGCCGGGATTGAATGCTGGTGTGTGGATATCGCGCATTCGATCCGCCGGGATAACAAGGTCGGAAACATCAATTTCGTCTGGGGCGATGCCCGTTCGTGGCGTCCACCGTCTGGCCTGGATATCGTGTTCGTCGCTTCCATGTCGCCATGTACGGACATTACGGTGGCCGGTGCGCGGGATTTCGTCAAGAAGGGCGGGATAATGCTTCGGGATGCAATCGAAATGTTCGAAGCTGGTCGGCAGGTGGCCGCATGGTCGGGCGCTCCATACTTCTGCGAAAATCCGGTTGGCGTCCTGTCCAGCATCCCACATATCGGCAAGCCCGACTTCTATTTCCATCCGTCAGATTATGCAGGGTATGCCGACGATCCCAACAGCGAGGCTTACACAAAGAAAACGTGTCTCTGGACCGGAAACGGCTTTGTGATGCCAGCCAAGAAACCCGTTGATCCGGTGCTTGGTTCGAAGATGTGGAAGCTCACACCCAGTGATGACCGGGCAGACCTGCGAAGCGCAACACCACAGGGCTTTGCCCGCGCCGTATTCGAAGCGAATTGCCCGTTTGAGATGAGGAGGGCGGCATGACTGACAACGTGAACCATCCGAAGCACTACACGGCATCGGAAACCGGACTTGAATGCATCGACGCTATAGAAGCAGCACTGACGCCAGACGAGTTTCGTGGGTTCTGCAAGGGGAATGCTTTGAAATACATCTGGCGCGAGCGTCACAAGGGCAAATCAACCGAGGATTTGGAAAAGGCGGCTTGGTATTCAAACCGGCTGGTAAGAACCATGAGAAAGGGCATGGATGACTTGCCAGAACTAACCGACAGTGAGCGTCTCGACTGGTTGCTTCGGAGTGCTGCCGCGCTTCAAAACCATGGCAAGACAGTTAGCTTCATGCGGTATCCAACTGGTTACGAATTAGACGATGAAACAAAAATGTCCGCAATCGGCTTGATTGATATCCTCATTAGGCAGGATCGAGACAGGGTGACGGAATGACAGTTGACCCTCGCATTCCTGATCTGTGTGCAGAGTATGGCATAACCATCGTTGACGGTCGCACATATCCTGGCATTCGGGAAACGAGGGCCATAGTCACGATGAGCCGTATCCTACAAGCAAAAGGGGAGGATCATTTTCGGATGGTCCTCTCTACCGTTGCGGAGACTGAGAATAATCAGGGATATATCGACAAATATCTGCTTTGGGCGGTTAGCGATCTGGTCACGGTGTGCAACTCAATCGTGGAGAACCGCCCGATAGAATGGCTGGAATGCTTCGATGCTGCGCCGGTCGCTCAATTGCAGTATATTGCCAGACAGCTTCCCCATCAGCGATTTGCCCTAGTCGGAATGCTCTTCGAGCGTGTGGTGAGAAGGTTTGGACCGAACGCCGCGCAAGGCGACCTGTTTGACGAGAAAAGGATGGCAGCATGAGACAGCAGACAATGATCGAACGCATTGCGCAGGTGATTGCTGATGATGCTGGAGACGGTCGGGATTATTCCGTTGTAGCGAGGAACGTTCTCCAAGCCATCCGTGAACCGACGAATGAGATGTGGAAGGGCTGGAGTGGAAACCCGTACCCCGATTTGGAAGACGAGGATAGCGTTGAACATCTGCGTTTTTACCAATGCATGATCGACGCAGCGCTTGAGGAGGTGCCGGAATGACCGAGCTTGAAATCATCGATCTGTTCATTCGCGCTGCTGCAATCGATCAGAAGTTGCCGAATGATGCAAAGCCGAAGAAGCTGAGAGGGCAACGGCTGCCCGGTATGTCGCCACTTACCGAGGATGAACAGCGTGGCTGGTCTCATAAGGCGGACAGGGAAATCGTGCTCCAGCGTCAGGGTAAGAAGTTGCGTATCGGCACGGCTTCGAAGCTGCACAAAGATGACGAAGGCCCGTTCAAAGATTGGTGGATGGCTTTCTGGGAAAGCGACGAAATCAGCCATAAGGACGTTTCCGATTGGGAACTGGCGATGAACCTGATTGCAATGTCCGCGTCTCCTGAGAACCGCCGCTGCCTCTGGGCATGGTCACGAGCAAAGGCCGGATGTCTGTTCGTACAGGTTAAGAATAGGGCCGGTAAGGTCCGCATAGAGAAGGCATCCTTCGCCAAGTGGTGCCGACTGGAAGGCATTCACGAAGAGACCGGCAGAAGGCGGAAAGATCGGGCAATTGCCATTATATACCAGCAGGTTATGCGGGGTAGCTCGCCCAATGCAGAAAGTGGCCATTCTTGGGTGTTGCCAATTGGACCCGAATTCGAGCATATTCCTGATACAGTCGCAGTAGACGCGCCGCCATCGAAAGAGATGGTCAGATTTGAGCGAGATGCTGAGACTGAAGCTGCCAAGCGTGAACAAATCTTCAAGTGGGAAGATGAAACGACCAAGAGCAATCGCTTGAAGGCGAGGCTCAGGAAGCAGTTCATGGCGGCGGCTTAAAGTTTATGCGGGTGCAAGTAGCAGGCGACCGAATGTCCAACCGGTTGCCGGGAGGTGCAAATCCTCCCACAGCGCCAGACACGGTGAAAGTCATGATCGCCAAGAGAGCAAGACGCATCGCTGACAAGCTGCGCATGAAGGCGAAAGCCAAGCGGGTTTATCCGCGTGACGAGAAGGCACGAAACGCCGATCATCTGAAATGCTGCTCTTGCTTCATGTGTGGCAATCCTCGGAAGTGGTGGAAGCAGAAGACCATTTCGGAGAACATGGCTGACGACTGGCAGCGCCTACAGCGTGACTGGTCGAAGGTTTACGGATAGAGGCAATGCCTCAACGGAATGCGAGGCGGCTCCTCGCAAGTAGCTGACGGCCAGCGAAGATAGCCGTAGTCGGTTAATGGTGGCGTAAAGGCGTTGTGAGAGCCTCGCCCGAAAGGGTCCGACTAGCGCAGAAATCAGGTGGTGCTCAAAACACGGGAATTTCCCGTGATTGACCGAAAGATATAAGTAAATCAACCGCTTACCAAGCAAGATAGGCGGTGCTCAATAAACCGGATTATCCGGTCTTTTCAGCCGTCGCCTTCGGGTGGCGGCTTTTCATTATGAACATTCAGGAGATACCCATGCGTGACACGTTTATAGCGTGTGCGGTTGCTGAGTGTTGCGGTAATGCGCATTACAAAGCTCGCGGCGGCAAGGGGTATTGTCGTTCACATCTTAGGCGCTTTGAAAGACACGGCGATGCAACGGCTGGAAGGACGATGGTTGGGCAAGCTATGTCATTCGTCGAGAATGTCGCGCTTAAGAACGAAAGCGATGATTGTCTAATCTGGCCATTTAATAAAAGCAGTACAGGTTATGGGAAGCTCAAAGTCGATGGGAAGTCCATACATGCTCATCGATATGTTTGCGAAAGAGCGTATGGGAAGCCTCCCACTGAGCGCCATGAAGCCGCTCATCTGTGCGGTAAGGGGCATATGGGTTGCGTTTCCCATCGTCACTTAGCTTGGAAAACAAAGAACGAGAATGAGCTTGATAAGCGCGACCACGGGACAACCAGACCATCGAAATTAAGTGCATCCCAGGTCCGATACATAATTCGCCTTGAAGGGATAAAAACCCGGAAAGAATTGGCGGCGGAATTTAGCATCAGCACTAAACACGTTCGAAGCATTCAGAGAGGAAAAGGTATCTTTGTAAAGAGGGCCTTATCCGAGCATATCACGGTGTGAAGTGGGCAGGCCCGGAAACATCATCAACCAAGGAGAATGCTATGCAGAACAAGAGCGCAAACGTTGCATCCGTGGGCTACGAGGTTCGACCATCTGAGAATGGTGGCTTCGTCGTGTTCCGTGGCGACAATGAAGCAAGCCCATATCGTGCCACCTCTGGCTTCTACGCGTTCTCAAACAGTGCTGACCTACTGGCTTTCTTGCAGCAGCAGCATGGCACGCTGACCGAATAGGAAGGCAAGCTATGCCCAAGCCCATCCAGTTCATGCAAGCCACATGGCAGGACATCGTAGGACTGCGGCACCATCACCTAGCCGCGATCATGCGAGGGCAGACGGATGAGGCAGATGAAATCCGGGAGACCATGCATAGCTGTCTCGACGCCTACCTGGATCACCAGACCGAGGCAGCAGTAGCAGCAGAGCTTAAGGCGAAGGGGTAGAGATGGACGGTTCAGAGTTTGGACAGCACGTGAAGACCGAAAGGCTCGTTGCCGCTATCGCCCTGATGATCTTCGGTGGATGCGTGGCCATCGGTTCGTATCTCATCTGGGAATGGGTTCAAATGCACATTGAGGTAGTCTGGAAATGAATGCGAGCAGTAAGCCAGAACCCAAGGTATCCGTGTTCCAGCCAGTTGCCTTTGAGCAACCATTCATCATGACCGGCGGCAAGCTGATGGCTAATCCAAGCAAGGTGAAGACCATAGATGGGAAGCCGCATCTAGACTTCGGCAATGGTTGTCTGGAGATCAATCAATGAATGCCTTTGAATTTATGTGGTTTGGCATCGGATGCGCGGTTGGCTCTATCCTCGCCACAGTATCATTCCGGCTGTTCATGATGACGCATTGTTGATGCCTAAGATCAAAACCCTCAAGCCTCTCGTATCCACGATGAAGCCAAGGCTGGGATATGCCAAAGGGAATGAGAGAGAGCGCAGCCAGTACCGAGACAGAACACAGGCTTGGCGCAGCTGGTACAAGACCAGCAGATGGCAGAAGCTAAGATGGTCAGTGCTTACCCGCGATCTGTTCACCTGCTCGATGTGCGGGAAGATAGAGACAGACACCAGTCAGCTAGTCTGTGACCACGTAGACCCACACCACGGCGATGAGCAAGCATTCTGGTCAGGACCATTCCAGACCCTGTGCAAGCCATGCCATGACCGAGACAAGCAGAGGATGGAGCGGAGAGGGTAGCAATGAAAAAAACTTGGTGGCGAAGGCTTGCACAACGTATTGCTTATCCAAAGTCGTGGCCAACGTGCATAGCTTACTGGTTGCCTCAAGGGAAAGAAGAGTTCCCTCCTCGAATAGGAATGAGCATTGATGGCAAGGTGAAGTGGTACAAAGTAGAGTGACTTAGAAACACTATAGAAAATCAAAGGCATAGGGGGGGGGTAGTGAAAGTTCAAAACCCCTCTCGCCGCCAGACCCGCGTCCCCCTCATCAACACGATTTTTTTTGGAGCACCGTTTTTCAGCCATGGCCGGTAACAAAAACAGCGGTCGTCCCGAATTTGCGCCAACGGACGAAGACCGCGAGAAAGTGCGCGTTCTCAAGGCCGGTGGCATGACGAACGAGGCGATTGCGGAAGTTATTGGCGTTTCAGAGCCGACGTTGCGTAAGCATTTTTCTTACGAACTGGATATCGCAACCGCAAAAGTGCGGGCTGACCTCCTGATGGCGCGGTATCGCGCTGCCATGGGCGGGAATGTGCAGGCTCAAAACAAGATGATCGAGCAGGTTTCGGCCAACGCTGCGCAGCGGAAAGTCTCGCCTGAGAAGCAAGAGAAGAAACCGAAACTTGGCAAGAAGGAAGAGCAGAAGCTGGCCGCTGAAAACGTCGAAGGCGCATTTGCTCCTCCCGCCGGTCCCAAACTGGTCGTGATTAACTGACCATGGCAAAGCCTGTTTGGTCTACTGCCTGCCCTGATTGGGAGGAACGGATTGTTGCGCGCCGGTCTCTAGTGCCATTCGATCCGCTATTCCCCGATGAGGCCGAGGCAGCGCTTAAGGTCTTCAAGTCCCTTCGCATCGTAGACGTTGCCGGTCAGCCGACATTCGGTGAGGCTTGCGAGGAATACGTCTTCGATTTCGTCAAGGCGATCTTCGGGGCTTATGACGCGGAAAGCGGTGTTCGGATGATTGAGGAGTTTATGCTCCTCATCAGTAAAAAGAACATCAAGAGCACCTTGGCAGCGGGCATTATGCTCACGGCCCTGATACGCAACTGGCGACATAGCCAGGAGCTAACCATTCTCGCACCTACGCGGGAAGTGGCGGATAACTCGTTCCGACCTGCCGCTGACATGGTGGCGGTCGATCCAATATTGCGTGACCTCCTGCACGTGAACATGAACACCAAGGAGATCAAGCACCGGGTCACGAACGCGGTGTTGAAGGTCATCTCCGCTGACAGTGCGACATCTGCCGGTAAAAAGTCGGGAATGGTTCTGGTCGAGGAGCTATGGCTGTTCGGCAAGAAGAACAATGCCGCAGCAATGCTACAGGAGGCCACAGGAGGGCTTATAGCGCGACCAGAGGGATTTGTGATCTATCTGACCACGCAAAGCGATATGCCGCCTGCTGGCGTATTTAAGCAGAAACTCGATTATTTCCGTGATGTGCGCGATGGCGTCATTGACGATCCTCGCAGCCTTCCGGTGCTCTATGAGTTCCCGAAGAAGATGGTCGAGAATAAGGACTATCTGAAGCCGGAAAACTTCTATGTGACTAACCCGAATATGGGGCGGTCAGTTCGTCGTGAATGGCTGGAGCGGAAATTCCTTCAGGTCCAGTCAGGGCAGGACGAAGAAGGCGACACGATCCAGACCTTTCTTGCCAAGCATCTCAATGTTGAGATCGGCATGAACCTTCGGGCCAATCGGTGGCCGGGGGCGGATTTCTGGGCAAAGCGCGCCAGTCCAGAGATTACGCTGGAATACCTGTACGAGCATTGCGATGTGATTGTGCCGGGGCTGGATGGCGGCGGCTTGGACGATCTGTACGGCTTCGCGGCGCTCGGTCGCCACAAGGTGACACGGGATTGGCTGCTCTGGACACATGCATGGTGTCACAAAGGCGTTCTCGATCGGCGCAAGACGATTGCTGACCGGCTGCGCGACTTCGCCAAGGCTGGTGAACTGACCATTGTCGAGGATGAACTGGACGATATCAGCGCGATTGTGGAGATCATCGCAGAGATCAAACAGCGGGGCTTGCTCGCAGCCGTCGCCGTCGATCCGGCGGGACTTGGCGAAATGATCGAAGCCTTGGACGAGATCGGAGTTACCCAGGAAGAGGGGCTTCTGGTCGGTGCGCCGCAGGGCTACGCGATGATGAATGCCATCAAGACGGCAGAACGCAAGCTGACCAACGGGACGCTGAAGCATTCCGGGTCGAAGCTCATGTCTTGGTGCGTCAGCAACCTGAAAATCGAGCCTACAGCCACGGCAATCCGCGCAACCAAGCAAAACGCTGGCGATGCGAAGATTGACCCTGTGATGGCGCTGTTCGACGCGGTGACGGTGATGAGCCGGAACCCGGAGGTGAAGCGCGCAAAAACCTATCAGATGATGTTCGTCTGATTTCACTGACAATTTGAAAGATGGAGGTCCGTCATGGAAATGACGCGGCGCGCCTATTCGTGCATCGAAGTCAAAGCGGTGAACGAAGAACGGCGCATCATTCGGGGTGTGGCGACCAGCCCAGCCGTTGATCGTGTGGGCGACATCGTTGACCCGATGGGCGTCAAGTTCCAGAACCCGCTTCCGTTGCTCTGGCAGCACAAACACGACAAGCCGATTGGCACCGTGAGGTTCGATGCGCCGACCGAGAAGGGCATCAACTTCGAGGCAGAATTGCCGGTTGTGTCAGAAGCTGGGACGCTTCGGGATCGGATCGAGGAAGCATGGCAGAGCATCAAGCTTGGGCTGGTACGCGCCGTTTCCATCGGTTTTCGACCTATCGAATACAGTTTCATGGAGGAAGGCGGCATTCGCTTCATCGAAAGCGAAGTGTTTGAGCTTTCAGCCGTGACTATCCCGGCCAACGAACAGGCTGTGATTTCCAGCGTTGGCAAGAGCCTTGATGCTGATGCCATCGCCCACATCAAGAAATTCGAATTTCCGACCGAGGAAAAGCAGGCTCCTGCCCAGATGGGCAAGAAGGCGCATGTGGCTCGCTTGGCGGCGGCGACCCATGAGCGGGTGCCATTCACCATCAACAAAATCAATCGTTAATGGAGGTAGCAATGGCTACTTACGCTGAACAGATCGCCGCCTACGAGAACAAGCGAGCGGCAAACCTCAAGGCCATGGAAGACATCATGTCGAAGTCGGCAGAAAAGGGCGAAACGCTCGACGCTGCACAGCAGGAAGAATTCGACGGCCTTCAGGCGGACAATGACGCTATCGACAGCCACCTGAAGCGTCTCCGCACTCTTGAAAAGGCGGCGGCAGAAAAAGCCGTTCCTGCTGCTGGTGTCCGCGAAAGCGACGGCGCACAGGCTCGTGCTGGTGTGGTCGTTGTCCCTCGCGCTGAGAAGCTCGACAAGGGCATCGCATTCGCCCGTATCGCCAAGGTGAAGGCGCTCGCCAAGCTCGACGGCGAGAGCGTCCGCACAGTTGCGAAAGAGCTTTACGGCGAAACATCGTCTGTCTTTGGCTTCTTTGCAAAGGCTGCCGTACCGGCTGCAACGACCACTCATGCAACTTGGGCCGGTCCCTTGGTTGGTGAAGAAACGTCGGCCTTCGCTGACTTCGTGGAATACCTTCGTCCGCAGACCATTCTCGGTCGTTTCGGTGCGAACGGCATTCCGTCGCTTCGCCGCGTTCCTTTCCGCGTCCCGCTGATCGGCCAGACTTCCGGCGGTGAGGGCTATTGGGTAGGTGAAGGCAAGGCCAAGCCGCTGACCAAGTTTGACTTCGAGCGCAAGACGCTCGAACCGCTCAAGGTCGCAAACATCGCCGTTGCCACCGAAGAAGTGCTTCGCGATAGCTCGCCTTCGGCTGAAGCGATCATCCGTGACCAGCTTGTTGCGGCTCTCCGCGCTCGCCTGGATACGGACTTCATCAACCCGGCAAAGGCTGCGGTTGCTGGTACGTCTCCGGCATCGATCACGAATGGCGTCACGGCTATTCCTTCGGCTGGCGGCACGGCTGACGATGTACGCGCCGACATCCAGAAGCTGTTCGGAGCCTTCATTGCTGCGAACAATGCTCCTACCTCCGGCGTCTGGATCATGTCGGCAACTGTGGCTCTTGCCCTGTCGCTGATGCAGAACCCGCTCGGTCAGGCTGAGTTCCCAGGTATCAGCATGAACGGCGGCACTCTGTTCGGCCTTCCGGTTATCGTTTCGGAATACGTTCCGGTCGTAACTGGCTCGACCGATCCGGCGGATGACGGCGCTTATGTCGTCCTCGTCAATGCTTCGGATATCTACTTTGCTGACGACGGCGATGTGGCTGTTGACCTGAGCCGTGAAGCATCTCTGGAAATGGCCGACAATCCGGCTCACAACTCCGGTACGCCGACCCCAGCACAGCTTGTGTCCATGTTCCAGACGAACAGCGTGGCCTTCCGCGCCGAACGTACCCTCAACTGGATGGCTCGCCGTGCGAACGCAGTTCAGGTGCTCTCCGCTGTCAAGTGGGGCCAGTAAGCCAATAGGGCGGGGCGCATCACGCGCCCTGCCTACTCTTCCATGGAGATCACCATGAAGCACCTTTCCTATTTCGACAGAGCGATGAAATCCCCGGATCGCCGCTATCTGCGCATCTTCGAAAAGATGGGCTATCGGGAAGAACCGAAGCCGGTTGAAGAGCCAGCGCCGAAGCCAAAGGCAAAGCGAAAGGCGGACAATCATCAGGACGATGACGAATGATCGGCTTCATCGGTGCAATAGAGTTCATTCAATTCATCGGTGATGGTGGCGGAGGATCAATCGATCCGGCGTTTCTTGTCACTGTGAACGGTGAGACTGTGACGAACAGCGGCACACCGGTCACGTATGGAACGGACATAGACCCCGCCTTGCTGGTGCTTAACGATGGTTCTGTCGTCACGAATAGCGGAGCGATTGTTCTGAACGGAGCATAAGAAATGGCTGAATTATCTACGCTCGGATCGGTCATCAAGACCGCTTACGAAGGTGAGGCGAACACAAATGCCTACACCGATGCTGAAAAGACGAAGCTGGCAGGTGTAGCGGCTGGCGCTACTGCGCTGACAATCGGTACTACGGCTACCACGGCTAAGGCCGGAAACTATCAACCCACTTGGGCGCAGGTAACGGGTAAGCCGGTGGGTGTTGCTGTTCCAGATGCCACCGAAGGCACGGAAGTAGCCACGATTAACGCACTCCTAGCCAGCCTTCGCACTGCCGGTTTTATCGCCACCTAAAAGGGGCCAACGATGAAGATTTTTGGCTGGGAAATTGGCCGCGCAAAGTCGCTTTCGCAGCCTACCGCAAACCGAGGCGGATGGCTGCCCATCATCCGTGAAAGTTTCAGCGGGGCATGGCAGCAGAATGTCGAGATCAATCGCGATCTTGCTCTGACCTATTTCGCCGTGTTCTCGTGCATGACACTGATTGCCAGCGACATTTCCAAGCTTCGCGTCAAGCTTATGCAGCGCGGTGAGGGCGGCATCTGGCAGGAGACCTCCAACCCTGCATACGATCCGGTCCTGCGCAAGCCCAACTCGATCCAGACACGCATTCAGTTCTTCGAGAATTGGCTGCTGTCGAAGCTGTCGAACGGCAATGCGTACATCCTGAAGCGGCGCGACGGTCGCGGCGTTGTGACGGCGCTCTATGTGCTTGATCCGCAGCGCGTTCAGCCTTTGGTGTCCGAAAGCGGAGACGTTTTCTATCGCCTCTCGACCGACAATATCAGCGGCATCGAACAGGATGTGATCGTACCGGCGCGAGAGATCATCCATGACCGATACAACTGCCTGTTTCACCCGCTCATTGGCCTCTCTCCGCTGACGGCGGCTGGCCTTGCAGCGATGCAGGGCATCACGATCCAGAACGATAGTACGAACTTCTTTGCCAACAAGGGAGTTCCGTCGGGCATTTTGACGGCCCCTGGCGAAATCCAGCAGGAAACAGCGGATCGGCTCAAAGCCGAGTGGAATAAGAACTACTCAGGCAAGAACGCCGGGAAAGTCGCGGTCTTGGGCGATGGCCTTGACTTCAAGAATATGGCTTTCAACGCCACGGATAGCCAGCTTATCGAACAGTTGAAGTGGACCGCCGAAATGGTCTGCTCCACGTTCCATGTGCCGCCTTACAAGATCGGTATCGGACAGATGCCGACCTATAACAACATCCAGGCGCTTAACATCGAATACTACTCGCAGGGCCTTCAGAAGCTCATAGAGGATGCGGAAATCTGCCTTGATGAAGGTCTTGGCATGAAAGACGGCATCGGCACTGAGTTCGATCTTGACGGGCTGTGGCGGATGGACAGCAAGACCCAAATGGAAGTTCTGGAACAGGCGAAAAGCGTCATGACGCTGGACGAACGCCGCAGACGCATTGATTTGCCGAAGATGAAGACCGGCGGCGATACCGTCTATCTCCAGCAGCAGGACCATTCTCTGGAAGCAATCGCAGCCCGCGACAAGCAACTGATCCAGCAGGCCGATAACCCGCAACAGCCTGCCAATGGCAATCCAGTTCAAGCCGAAGCCGACAAGGCCATGATTGAAATTCTCAAAGGGTTTAACCGATGACATTTGATGGCAAGGCTTTCGGCAAGGAAATCGTAGCTGTGGTCAAGGGGTTCGTCGCTGACGAACTCAAGCCAATCGTCAAGCGCCTTGACGATCTGGAACAGCAACTCATGAGCCTGCCGACACCGAAAGATGGCAAGGATGCAGACCCTGAAACGGTTGCCGACATCGTGAAAGGTCAGGTTCAATCCGATCTTGCTGAAATTCGGGCCACAATCGAGGCGTGGAGCGCTCCAGAGCCTGACCTTGAGGTTATACGAGGCGTGGTCGAAACGGCTGTCAATGAGGCTATTTCGGCCATTCCTGTACCGAAGGATGGAAAAAGCGTGACGATTGAAGACGTGACGCCGCTCATCAAGTCGGAAGTAGACAAGCGTGTCGGTGATCTTCCTAAGCCGAAAGACGGAAATGATGGCCGGGACGGTTTGGATGTGAAAGACCTGTTCCGGGCTGACGGCGGCCATCTCATCGCTGTTATGAGCGACGGGACTACAAAAGACCTTGGCCAATTCGTAGGCAAGGATGGCGCTCCGGGGCGGGATGGCAAGGACGGCATCGGGTTCGATGATCTTGATCTTGTCGAGGATGCTTCCGGTCTTTCCCTGAAATTCATCAAGGGCGATACCGTCAAGTCATTCCCTCTGCCGGTGGTCATAGATCGCGGTGTATTCCGAGACGGTCAGACCTATCACAAGGGCAGCGGCGTCACCTGGGGCGGTCGATACTGGATTGCGCAGGAAACCACGTCAGACAAGCCAGATGGCGGGAAAAGCTGGCGTCTCGCCGTTAACAAGGGCCGGGACGGCAAGGACGCGAAGAAGGCAGGTGAATAATGGCCGATCTGGTTTCGCTCCAAGAGGTCAAGAACGGCCTTCGCATCGATACCGACGACGACGACGCGCACCTGAACTTGCTCATTTCTGCCGCTTCAGGTCGCGTCAAAGCGTATCTGGATGTGCGGGCTGATGAAGTCATTGACGAGAATGGCGCAACCACTGATGCGCGTGTGAAAGCCGCTGCGATCATGCTGGTTGGCTACTACTACCGCAATCCAGACCAAGACCCGGATAAGGATTTCTCAGTGGGTATGTTGCCGAAGCCGGTTTCGTCCATGCTGTACCAACTTCGCGACCCGATTGCGAGGTAAGCCATGGCAGACACCCGCTCCGCAGGAAGCCTTTATTACAAGGTGGCGCTGCTGAAACGCGAAGACGTTGACGACGGCATGGGCAACACTGTCGGCCAAGAATGGGTCGAGCAGTTCCAGACCAGAGGTGAATACATCCACCTTCGCGGGTCCGAAGCTGTTATGGCTGGCCGTCTTCAGGGCAAGCACACCCAGGTTATCCGGGTCCGTAACTCGTCAAATACGCGGCTGATATCCACGGACTGGATGCTTCGGGATGTGCGCACCGGAAAATCGTTCAATATCAGAGATATAGAACACGAAGTTAACCGCCAATTCATCGCGCTCACGTGCGAAAGCGGCGTAGCGACGGGGTGATGTCATGGTGGATGGCATCAAAGCCCTTGAGAAGCGCCTGACCAAAACGATACCGGAAGCAATTCGCAAAGCCGCTTCGGATGCGATGGAGAAGGGCGCTCAGGAAGTCGTGGACATGATGAAGCGCCGGGTTCCTCGTGACACTGGCGAGTTGGCCAATACAATCGGCTGGACCTGGGGAGATGCGCCGAAAGGCTCCATGGTGATCGGGGAAGTTCAG
Source organism: Ochrobactrum sp. PL_is501 (assembly GCF_055816895.1). Lineage (NCBI taxonomy): Bacteria > Pseudomonadati > Pseudomonadota > Alphaproteobacteria > Hyphomicrobiales > Brucellaceae > Ochrobactrum > Ochrobactrum sp. PL_is501. The sequence continues at coordinate 24,943 of NZ_JBVPGR010000019.1, forward strand.
AACCGGAAATACAACACCATGCGCATTGTGATCTTTGCAGGCAGCGAGAAAACGCGGGTCGGCAGTCGAAATCAGTTTCAGCTTGCACGGTTGCTTGAGTTCGGAACCCAGGAAATGGGGCCGAAGCCCTTCTTCTTTGGCTCATGGCGCGCAAACAAGAAACGTGTCAGGTCAAGAGTAACGCGAGCTATCCGAGAAGCGATTAAGAGGGAAAACGGCGCGTGAACATCTCCGAAGAGCTTCAGCGATACCTATACGCGAAATTGCGTACCGTCCCGGAGGTTCTGACACTTGCAGGTGGACGTGTTTATGACCGCGTACCAGACAATGCGACGTTTCCATATGTCAGTTTTGGGCCTTCAGACATTGTAGATGATGGTGCTGAATGCATTGAAGCAGAGACACATACAATCCAGTTGGATGTATGGTCGCGGGCGGTCGGCAAGGGAGAATGCAAGAACATCACGGATGGTGTGAAAAAGGCGCTCATTCGAGACATGCCAACGATTTCCGACAATGCAATTGTCGAAATGACAGTCCCATATTGCCAAGTCGTTTCCGATCCTGATGGCCTGACCTCGCACGGAATTATCCAGGTCGAGATAAAAGTGGAGATAGCGTGATGGCGTGGGCAATCTTCAAGGTCGAATGCAATTGGTCTCGGCCACAAAGTCGGTTCTCATTCAACGCGAAGGCGTCACCAGAGCCGCAGGAACGTCCGCAGGACTTCATCGATTATTGCGTGTCGAAGGGCTGGGCCACCAAGGTTCAAAGCCCGTCACGCGATGAAAAACGCGCTCTGAAGAGCCGTAACCGGGCGAAGTAAGCCCATTCACCTGAAACCGGGCCTCAAGCCCTTTTAAGGCTGGCGAATAGCTGGCCCGTTTTCGCATGGAGAAAGCACATGGCTACCAAGCCGATCACCGCCGCATTCCCTGATTTCATCCTCGAAGTCGAGACTGAAACCGCCGGTACGTTCACGAAGGTATGCGGCCTCACTCAGCGCGGCATCAACCGCCAGCACAACATGCAGACCACGGAAGTGCCGCAGGATTGTGACGACGAAAGCCTGCCTTCAGCTATTGAGCGCGCTGTGCAGTCTTCGGAAGTGACCATTTCGGCAAATGGTATCTGGGCCGCGCAGAGCCACGAAATGATGATGGACTGGTGGTACAACGGTCAGGTCAAAAATATCCGCATCCAGCACGTGAAAGCTGCTGTAGGCGATACGGAATATGAGACCGGCCCTGCTTATCTGGTGAACCTCAACAATGCCGTCGAGAAGGGTCAGAAAGTCAGCGCCGATATCGAAATTCAGTTCGATGGTGTTCCGACCCGTACCGCTAAGGTTGTTCCATAATGCGGCCAGCCCGTTCATTTGTGTGGCCAGCCGGTGAGCATGATTTCTGTCTCGGCATCGGTGAGCTTCGGGCGCTTGAACAGCGCTCGGATGCCGGATGCTTCGTCATCCTCACGCGCCTTCTGACATCGCAGTGGAAGATTGACGATGTACTGCAACCCATCCGGCTTGGCCTCATCGGTGGCGGTATGGATGAGCGCGAGGCGCAGCGAACCATCGACCGGGCGCTTGAGATAGCCAGCCCGTACAGCCTTGCCGTTCCTGCCGCAACAATTCTCCATTCCTTCCTGATGTGGGATGAGGAGGCTGACCAGCCGGGGGAGTTAAAGGCGGGGACGGAAAAAGCAGCGCGCCGCTCCCGAACGGAAAAACAAGATGGTCCCAGTTCTACATGACTGGGGCCGCTCTCGGCCTGTCGCCCCGGCAGATCGATGACATGACGCTGTGGGAATTTAACTGCTGCGCAACTGGCTTCGCTAAGGCGAACGGCGCGGAAGACAAAGCACCTGATTATAGCGACGAAGTTCTCAGCGAACTCGGCATTGCCGGGTTCGAATGACGACTTGGAAGGATTGAACCATGGCTGACGATGCTGCCGCCTTGCTGATACGCATTGAAGCATCGCAGGCCAAGGTTGAAAGGCAGATGGCAGCTATTGCGCGTCGTGCCGCCAAGGAAGCGCAGTCGGTAGAGGATCGTTTCAAGAAGGCAAACGACAATGTCGCTAAGTCCTTCAAGGACGGCAGCGACAAGGCCGTTATGTCTATTGGCGCGACACGTGCCGCCACCGCAAACTTGTCATTCCAGTTAAACGATATCGCCACAAGCCTTGCAGGTGGCGCTTCACCGTTTACTGTGATGATGCAGCAGGGCGGGCAGGTCGCGCAGGTCTTTCAGGGCAGCGGCGGCGTTATCAATGCTGTCAAGCTTTTGGGCGGTGCGTTTGCCTCGGTGCTTAATCCTGTTTCCCTGGCATCCTTTGCGATCATCGGACTGACTGGCGCGGCATATCAGTATTTCACCAGTCTCGGTAGCGATGTGAAAGAGGCTGACGAGGTTCTGAAGCAACACGCTGAACTGATCCGGCGTATCAAGGAGGCGTATGGAGAAGCCGCTGTTGGCGCAGATGATTACAGCGCGAAAAGCAAGAAGCTTCTCACCTACGATATTCAGCAAAGTATTCGAGAATACCGGGCCACCATCCAGTCGGTTTCCGCAGACCTGGTCGAGCGCGTCAACAAAATTGGCATTGATGAGTTTGGCGGTGCCACCTTCACAATCCAAGAGTTGCAGGGCGCGCTCAGTAACTTCAATGATAGCATCAAGCGCGGCGACCCGGATATTCAGCGATTTGTTGATCGCCTAATTGAGATCGAAAATCAGAAGGGTACGCCGGAGAATATCCGCGAGATCATCCGGGAAATCATCAATGCTGGGCGTGCCGGAACGGAAGTTCAATCCAAATTAGGACAGTTGACTGGGGTCATATCCGGTGTCGGTGAGGCCGCAGCGAAGGAGACCTCGCGGGTCAATGAGTTCAGCAAATCTCTTCAGCGCTTAGCGAACATCGCGCTTCCGGCGCTATCAGACATGGAGCAGGCAGCGAAAGACTATCGCGAGGCCATGTCTAAGGCAACGACGGTTGAAGAAGCGCGGCTTGCAGGCGATGCGTTCCGTGCGGCTCAAAATCGCATCCGTGTTGCCCAGACGATACCGACGCCCGGTCAGCGCCCGAACCCGGAAAGCTTTGCCCCAGAGCGTGAACGGCGCACAGGAGGAACGCGAAGCAAGAAGGTAAAGGACAGCTTTGATGAGCTTGATGATATCGTTGCGAAGTATGTCCGCGATGTCGTGAAGGCGGAAAGTGGCGGGCGCGCCAATGCGAAGAACCCACTTTCCTCCGCAACCGGCCTCGGCCAGTTCATCGAAAGCACTTGGCTTGATCTGTTCAAGAAGAACTTCCCGGATCGCGCCAAGAACATGTCCGATCAGACAATTCTTGCGCTGCGCAATGACGCGGAGATTTCAAAGAAGCTGATTGAGGCATATGCCCGCGAGAATGCGGCGATCCTTCGTCAAGCTGGTGTATCGGTCAATGAAGCTGCACTTCAGCTTGCCCACTTCCTCGGCCCGAAAGGTGCAATCTCGGTTCTGACTGCGAAGAGCGGCACGTTGGTTAGCCAAGTTCTGCCACAGTCGGCCATATCGGCAAATCAGTCGATACTCGGCGGCGGGAAGACCGTTGATGACGTGATCGCCTACGCACAGAGCCGCGTGTCAGCCTACGACCAGATGAAGGAAGCAGCGCGGGCCTACAAGCTTGAACAGAAGGAGTTGAACCGGGAGGCGAAAGAGTTTGCCAACCTTGGCAAAGACCTTCTGGGCGGGTTCATTGATGACCTTCGCAATGGCGCGAGCGCGTCCGAAGCTCTGGCGAACGCGCTTCAGAAAGTTGCCAGCAAGCTTATAGACATCGCGTTGAACAATATCTTCAGCGGTGGCGGTTTGTTTGGCGGTGGGAAGGGCGGTCTTTTCGGCGGCGCTATTATTCCCGGCATTCTGCATAGCGGCGGCGTTGCCGGTACGCACGGATATGGTCACGGTCGCGCAGTATCGCCTTCGGTCTTTGCCGGAGCAAAGCGCTACCATACCGGCGGCGTTGCTGGCCTTCAGCCGGGCGAAATTCCGGCCATTCTCCAGCGTGGTGAAGTTGTCCTTCCTCGCGGGGCAGGGATGGTGAACAAGGCGAGAAGCACGGAAACCATCAACGTTGTTCTGCGGGATGACAGTGGCCGAATGGCCCAGATTGCCGATCAGCGCATTCAGACTGCATCAGGTGCAATTGTTCAGGTTTCGGTGCAGCAGAGCGCCAAGGCTGTTCAATCAAATTTCCCGACTATGTTGGCAGATGCTCAGGCAAGGAAGATGTAATGAGCAAAGAAACCGATGGTCCTGATATTCTTGACGATAGAATACGCAAGGCGGCTGGGGCTATTGTAACCTTGCCGAATTGTCGAACTCCAAGACATCGATCAGGTTCCGAAACATGTCCCTGCCTTTGTCGGAGGTTAGCGTCTCTTTTTGCCGCCTTAATACGGCGGCGGTAATCTCTGCAAAACCTCTGTCGTGTTCTCGTATGGCGTTACAGATCGCATTCAATGCGGCTGTCATGTCGGTGATGTAGTCAGCGTCGTCTTGATGCATTGCCATGGTCTCATTTTTGAACTGCCGTCATATTGATAGATGGCGGTTAAAGTTTCGCTACGAGGGTCATCATGACAATTCTCTGGCCTCGTTCGGTTCTCAAGCCGAAGCGCGACCCGTTCAATATTGCCCCGCGTACACTCGCAGGCCCTTCCAGCGTGTCTGGTGTGACGCAGGTTACTGCTTCCGACGCCGGTATCTGGAAGGCGACATTCAGCGACATCATTATTCGTCGTGGATCGCCTTCCGTTCTTGCATTTCGGGCTATTGCGAACCTGTTGGAAGGCCGTCTGCGTCCTATTCTGGTTCCGCGTTGTTGCGCTTATCAGCCGTTCGATCCTGACGGCAACGGCGCAGCGGATAAGGTGCCTCATTCGGATACAAGCCCGTTCAGTGACGGTGGACTGTACCGCTCCCGATCAATCGATATCCGCCTGACCAGCAACATACCGCTGCGCGGGACGACGGCGAACATATCGCTTGTTACGGCAGGCCAATTGCAGCCGGGGATGGATTTCTCCATCGGAGAGCGGATGTACCGTATTCGGACAGTTCAGATGACGGGCGAGAATACGGCGACAATCACATTCCGTCCTCCGGCCCGCGAGGCAGCGCCAGCCGGAAGCGAACTGGAGTTCGATTATCCAGTGTGCCGGATGCGATTGGCCTCCGATAGTGAAATGGACCTCGACCTTGATCTGATTTCGCAGTGGTCATTCCCGACAGTGAATTTCGTGGAAGATGTCTGATGGCTTTCTTTGATCCGACGCAACTGGCCGAGTTCGCCAAACATGAAGTTAGGCTGGATTTCCTTGTCGAGTTCCGCTTTGCGTCCGAGACAATGCGTGTCTGGAATGGGAATACGGCGCTGGAAACTGGCGGCAACCGCTATGAACCGATGTATGGCTATGGCTCGATTGACGGCATCGGCATGGCTTCGACCACTGCCGCGCAGAATGTCACGTTCCAGCTTTCAGGCTTGCCGGATGCGACACTGAACTTCCTCGCCATGGCGCTTGATGCAAATGATGAGGTAGATCAGCGCATTGTCGTTATCTCGATCCAGCTTTTCGATGAGGAATGGCAGCCACTGGGCGGACCCGCGCCGATCTGGTGGGGCTTCATGCAGCCGCCCCGCATCAGCCGCACCGAAATGCAAGGCACAGAAGGCGCTATTCAGTCAATCAGCATGACGGCAGAAAACGCATTCTTCAATCGGTCCCGACCGGCATATGGCCGCTATACCGACCGCGACCAACAGCGCCGCTCGCCCGGTGACAAGTTCTGCCAGTTCATCGGTTCGCTGCTCTTCAAGAGCTTTAAATACCCGGATTACTGATCCCATGAACATTGCCGAGTTTGTAGCTGCCGAGGCGCAAAAGCCTTTCCGGTGGGGAGAGACTGATTGTGTTTCGACCGTTGATCGCTGGATCAGGTCTTGCACAGGTCTGTCTCCGCTCGCCTGGGTAGACAGGGAATATTCGGATGCTGCCGGGGCTGCATCGGTACTGGCAGATCGTGGCGGGCTGGCTGTGCTGGTCAACCGGGCAATGCGCTCGCAAGGGTTCATTAAGACCGGCGAGCCTGTGACCGGCGATGTCGGTTTGATCTTCCATGACGAAAAGCTGTGCATGGCGATCCATGTCGGAGATTGCTGGTTCTCGCACGATGAACATGGGCTGATTGGTGCGCCACTGTCCGCTGTCTGGAAAGCTTGGAGAATTAAATGCCAGTAGCACTTTCCGGCATCATTGCGTCTGTGGTGGGCGCTGGAGCGCTTGGCGCTGCCTTGCAGACAGGTCTTGCCCTGATCACGCTTGCCGCCGGTACGACGCTCGGCAGTCTGGCTATAGGTCTGGGTATTTCTTATCTGGCATCGTCGCTGTTTCGTCCAAAGCAGCCGAAGCCCGAAGATGTTCAGCAGCAGGTCAGGCAGCCAACGCCACCACGCATCCGCCACTATGGCCGCGTGAAGACTTCCGGCGCATGGATATTCGCTGAAACAAAAGATGGTGGGTTCTATAAGGTCTTAGCTCTCGGTCAGGGGCCGTTTGACGCTATCGAAGAATACTGGCTCGATGATCAAAAGCTCACGCTAAATGCGAATGGCGAGGTGACTTCACCCGATAAGTACAAGGAAGGCGGGGGGAATTTCCTCTGCCGCATTGAAGCTCGCGCTGGCATTCCCACAGAGACAGCATATGTCGAGCTGACTTCAAAGTTCCCTCAGTGGACCGCCGATCACCGTGGAGACGGAATAGCCTCCTTGCTCGCCTGTCAGTATGCAGTTGGTGACGAGTATTATCTAAGCCTGTTCCCGAACGGCGTGAACACGAACTATCGCGTCGTGGCTCGCACGTCTCTCGTCAAAAACCCGGTCACGGGTGCAGTCGCATGGAACGATAACGCCGCCGCAGTGATCCGGGATTACATGACGCACAAGGACGGTATGCGCCTGCCGGAAAGCCTTTTTACGACGCCAAATGCACAAGCGGGCTGGGTGGCTTCGTATAACAGGGCAGGAGAGGCAATCCCTATTGCTGCTGGCGGCACTGAACCTCGGTATCGTCTCTGGGGTTCATACAGCCTTGATGAGCGTCCGGCTGACGTATTAGGCCGAATGCTGGGTTGCTGCGATGGCAGGCTAGTGCCTACGCCAGACGGTGGCTTGACACTTGATATCGGCGCGTGGTCGGAACCGACTGTTATCCTGACGGCTGACGCTATCACTGGCTTCAGCGACGTGGGCCGTGGCCGTGATGTGATGACAACGGCAAACACGATCCGGGCAACATTCTTCGATCCCAACCAGGACTATCAGGCATCCGACGCAGACCCGTGGGCCGATGAGGATGATGTTTCCGAACGTGGTGAAGAAGCTAGAGACGTACAGTTTAATATGGCTCCTTCGCATAGTCAGGCGAGACGTCTGATGAAGCTTGAATGGTTCCGAGCAAACCCGAATTGGGTAGGGACTTTCAATACGAACCTGATGGGGCTTGCTGCATTCGGTGAACGGCTGATACGCATTCAGTACCCGCTGTTCGGCATCAACAGTGTTTTTGAAGTCCTAGATTTCAAATTCATTCTTGGTGAGGGCGGCATCCTTCAAGGCGCGACCATTCAGGTTCAGTCAATGCCGCAAACTGCCTACCAATGGGACACCTCGCAGGAGGGCACGGCACCAGTTTCAGATGAAACAACGTCAGATGATGATTTGCCAGTTCCAGACGCGCCAGACGTGACCATCATTTCCGGCCCAGCGGCAGAGCTTAGTTTTCCGCCCACCGGCAATCCGTTGCTTAACTACATGGTCCGCTGGAAGAAAACGGCTGATACCGAATGGCGTGTGGCTGGGCCGCTCGAAAACGATGCTGAGAGTTTTGCAACACCGACACTTTCAGCACTGACACAATACGAGTTCCAATTGGCCGTACGCACCCAGAAGGGGCGGATAGGCGCTTACTCGGCCAGCACGATCAAAACAACGCCCTGACCAACCCGACAACTTGAGAAAATCAGACCCTGCTTTGGCGGGGCGTTTTGCCATGGAGCATTCGCATGACCGTTCGCACGATTGACGAGATTTTCCGCGATTTCGTTACCGATGGCGTTCCCGCGTCCGGACCGTTCAATCCGCACAAGCCGGACATTCGCGACACTTTGAAGGCTTTGCTGGAAGGTATTTCCACATTCCCAGACAACCGCGTTATCAGACTTAACAACGCTAATGCTGGAACCGCGAACAATATAATTGTTTCTGCTTCGGTACCAATTCCTCCGGCGGCGTACCAGGTGCTTTATATCCTGAACGTTACTCAGGAGAACACAGGGCCGGTCGTTGTGTCAGGAGCGATTAACCGAACGCTCGTCACGAACACAAATCAACCACTCGCGGCAGGGTACGTTACACCTGGCATGGCCGTGCTTTGCATTGATACCGGTTCGACGCTGCGAATGCTGTCATATGGCGATGTGGAAAGTGTTGTCGAGGATATCCTTGTACGAGCTCAAGCAGCCAGAGATGCCGCTGAACTGGCTCGCGATCAAGCGCAGAATGCCGCATCGGATGCTGTATCACAGGGTAATGTCCCGATTTACTCAACTCGGAACTCAGTTGAAGGGCTTTCTATACCGGCGGGTATAAGCGCCTTGCGTACGAACGGATACAGTGTCGTAGGCGACGGTGGATCAGCACTGTACAAGCGCGTTTCGACTGAGCCAACACACGCGGGGAAGGTCCAGTCCTCCGATGGTAGTTGGTGGGAAATCTCAGTTTCGCGACCTACGCCAGAGATGTTTGGCGCAAAAGGTGACGGCACCGCAGATGATACTCTGGCGATCCGTAATTTTTTTGCTAACCGCGTGAAGGCCGGGTATCTCCCACAGGGACAGCGTTATCGAGTTACTGGTACGACCGACATACCGAGCGGGTTCAATCTTGACAGTGACGGTGGGACTATTCTTGCCACAACTGCGAATGTCGTGCAGTTGCGCTCGATAGACACTTCGGACGTGATCATTAAGGGCCGCCTGATCTTGAAAGGACCAGGGAAGGCAAACGGCGGAGGGGTAGGGCTAAGGTTGGGTGGCAACAGCCGATGCTTGCTTTCGGGTATATCCGCACGTGACATTGATGGTTGGGGCTTCTTCATCAGCGGCGGTGCTTATGATGCAGTTAGCTGGTACGATAAAAATCAGTTTGTCGATTGCTCTGCATACAATTGTTACATTGGACGCGAAGATACGCCCAACACATTGCCTGATCTATCGAATGAGTATTCGACATGGATGGACTTCCACGCGGGCGGGTGCGTTGTTGGTAACAAAACGAGCGCTGGCAATAACTCCTTCATAGGCGGGAAGCTGATCGGGAACGATTACAACCTCTCGATTGCCCAAGGAGCCAATAGCGCTCACGGAACCTTCACAGGGGTACAAGTCAATCATGCCGGTATAGACAACGTCGTCTGCGTTGGCGCATCTTCCGGGCTTATCTTTTCTGGGTGTACATTCTTTGGTGATAGCCCGACCGTAGGCTCACTACGGTTCTCTAACTCTCGCGGCATTATTCTGTCGGGCTGCTTGGTCGAGGCTTCCATTTTCTCTGATGGTGCTTTCAACAGTATCATTCTGAATGGGTACTATACGAACAATAACTTTGTACCGATCTATGGTGGCACTCACCCTCTCACAATTTATAAGATCAATGGCTACGACACGGGCGGACGACACGCGTTTGCAGATGAGGGGTACGATTATGTTTCGGCCTATCGCACGGCAAATCAGGCGCTCACTTCCGGCGCGGATACGGTGATTTTGTATGATGCCATCAGCAACTCCAAGAACCTTCGCGGCAAGTACGATCCAGCGGTAGGAAAGTATTTTGTTCTTTGGCCGGGAGTGTACCGTGTAACGGCTTCGATGAGACTGACCGGGACCGTCAGTGGCGGCGGCATCAAGCTGAAGCGGGGAGCGGCTGACGTTGCCTATGCTGGGCTTACGGATTTCTCAGGAACCAAGGTAGCAAGCGTTACGTCCGATATTTATTGCAACGCTGGCGATCAGATCACAGCCGTCGCAAACGTGACTGGAACGTCATTGAACATAACGCCTGCACCAAACGTGAACCTAACGATACTGGCTCTTTGAGTTCGCGCAGAGGATCGGCGGCGAAGAGCCGCCCTTCCTTCGTTAGAAGCAGATGAGTATACGGAGCCCAGGTGCTTACGTTGACCTTTATCAGTCCGTACTTCTCGGCAGCATCAATTACATATTGGGAATAAGGCTCTTGACCATCCCAGATTGTAAGAACGTCTTCGCTGTCGATGATATCGCTCAACAAACGCTGCACTGCAACGCGCATTGCCAACCCCATAAACCCATTGCCTATTGATTTTCTATACAATTATGGCGGGCAATGGAAGAGGGATTATTGCGGTAGTCTCCATAATAAATAGACGCCAAGCAGAGCAGGAACTGCAACGCCCAGCACGTTAAAAATCCATCCTCAAACATCGTCAAGTCTATCAGAAGGCCGGTCGTTTTTGGCTTGGCATTTCCAGAAAATTGCACCGCAGATGACTATCGCTGTTAATGCTGTACCGGCGACAGAAAGCAGAAGTTCATTCAAAACGACACTCGCCTTTTCAGTATGTGAACGCTGGAAGCACTACAACGAGAATACCATTCGAGCTTAGCACTTGTTTTGTCAAGAATAGCGCCGAGATGGCTTTTCTTTGCCGAATGGGTGCCCCGACCTCCGACTAATAGCGGGGGCTACACAGAGGCCGGGGTTATGCTGGAACTTCTGATGCTTGGGATGTGGGTACAGACAAGCACTAAAAGTTCCAAGCATTCGTAAAGCGGGACGGCTTTACTGGAGGGATCGGAAGGTGCGCGCCCCTCTCACACCTTCCGCACTTCAGGCAGTTGCTTGGGCTGCCTAGGATACCCGTATAGCGGCGCGGCCGAGGTTTGCAATTCTACCCACGGTTAAGCGCGCATATTTGCGCAAAATTCTGACAAGCGCGCTTTTCTAACAATCCGAAAGGAAAGATCATGGATAAATCCGTGCCCACTGGCGCGGCGCTTCTGCTCGACTTTATTGGCGGGATCGAAGCCCCTCGCGGCTATGACGTGATATATGGTAACAATCAGAACAAGTTGCCGAAGCCGATCACACAGATGACAATTGGCGAACTGGTCGACGCGCAAGCATCATTTACCAAGCGTTTCAAATCGTCGGCCTCGGGCCGATACCAGTTCATGCGCGCCACGCTGCAAGACCTTTCCCGTGAACTGGGTTTGCGTGGCACACAGAAGTTCGACAAAGACCTGCAAGACCGGCTCGGTTTCCATCTGTTGAAACGGCGCGGCTATGACGACTATGTGGCCGGTAGGATAACCCGTACCGAGTTCGGCAAACGTCTGGCGCAGGAATGGGCTTCTTTGCCTGTGCTGGCAGCGACGAAGGGCGCGCACCGCGACCTGAAACGCGGCCAGAGCTACTACGCTGGCGATGCCTTGAATAAGTCGCTTGTCTCTCCGGCCAAG
>NZ_JBVPGR010000027.1:0-41235 GCF_055816895.1 Ochrobactrum sp. PL_is501
TGGCGGCACCTATGGCTGGGCCGACAACAAATATGCCGTCTATGGCGAAGGCTCGATCAACACCGCGCTCAACCACTTCGCCGACAGCTACGCCCTCAAGGGCACCGTCGGCTTCAAGGTCAAGTGGTAAGGCGCAAACCCCGTCTTTCAAAAAGCAAAGCCCCGGTTCCAGCCGGGGCTTTTTTCATCACGGCCCATAGCAGTTCCTGTTTTAACGAAATCGTTGTAACCGCTCTAAAAACCCTTCTCAATGCGCGAGTAAGCCAGCAGCGTGAACGAGTTGATCTGCGCGCCGACGAAGGGCGCCGTCAGCGCCAGCACCACGAAAATGACGATGATCTTCGGCACGAAGGTCAGCGTCATTTCCTGTATCTGCGTCAAGGCCTGGAAAAGCGCGATGCCGATGCCCGCAAGCATAGCCGCAAGCACCGCCGGGCCGCTTGCCATCAGCACGGTCCAGATTGCCGAATTGACGATATCGAGCGCGTCGGCCTCGTTCACCGCATCATGTCCTAGCTGATCTTGACGCCGGGGCCGATCATCAGCGTCTTGCCGCCTTCCAGTTCCGCCAGCATGCCGTTGGACTGGATGGTCACGGACTTAACGACGCCCGAAATGCTGCCATCGGCATTGGTCAGCGTGCGGCCGATCCAGCCTTCGGCCTGCGTCAGCGACGTGTTGGCGATCAGCGTTTCAAGCTTGCTGTTCATCTGCACGGCCTGCTCGACATTGGAGAAGGTCGCAAGCTGCGAAACATATTGCGTCGCGTCCATGGGCTGCGTCGGGTCCTGATTCTGCATCTGCGTCACCAGAAGCTTCAGGAAGGAATTGTAATCGACACTTGCCTTGTTGGCCGCGGAATTGCTGTTGGGCGTATTGGTATTGTTCGTCGTGTTGGTGCCGACCGGCGGTGTCGTGGTCATCGGTTTGCCTCCGCAGATTTCCGGATTGGTGCCACTGGCATAGCCGGGGCTTCGAGGCCCATCAGTTCAGCCTCGCGTGGATATTGCGCGCGAATTGTCTTGAGCGCCTCGAAAACGCGCCCATTATGGACCAGCTCGTCGACCAGCTTCAGCGCATTGAGGATTTCCGCATCCTTGAACGCCGAGAACATGCCCCTCAGCATCTGCGCGAAGGTGCGGTGCGCCTCTTCGCGCATGGCCGGTTCGATCAGCATCATCTGCGCGGCAAAATAAAGCTGGCGCAGCGGCGTGGTCGTGTCTTCGGGCTGGAGAACATGGTTTTCCAGAAGGAAGGTGGCGTCGTTCAGAAGCTCGAGCGAGACCTTGCGGTCGGCTTTCAGCACCGCGCCATTGATGAAGATTCGCTCGCCCGCGCGCAGCGAAAGGCGAATGGCGGGTTTTCCGTTGGGCGCCATTTCAAAGTCCGTCCCGGATCGACTGCGTGATCTCGATCAGCGTGGCGTAATCATTGCTTTCGCCCTGACGAATGCGCTCGATTTCTTTCAGCACGAAAATGCCCACCGAAATGATCGCCGCCTTCAGTTCCTTCGGCAGCACGTTTTCCTCCGACCCCAGATCGTCGATGATCGTGGTCCAGAGCTTTGTGGTGAAATAGGTCGCGTCGATCCCCTCGCGTGAGCCTGAACCGTTTTCCTTCGCCGCCTCAAGCATCGCAATGGAACGGTCGAACAGCGCCCGCTCGCGTTCCCTGGCGCTCGCCATATCGTCAGTCATGACATCTTCGTAGCGCATCTGATACATGGTTTTCTCCGTCTATCAGTCCGGACGGGCTCGCATCATGCTGCCCGCCCCTCCCCTTAACTATCTGAGATAGTTGAGCAGGCTCATATTCTGCAGCTGCACCGTCAGCGAATAGGAAGTCTCGATCTGTGTCTTCAACGCGTTGACGCGCGTCGCGGCTTCATAAGGATCGACTTCCTCAAGATTGAGCACCGACTGGTTCAGGATCTTCTGCTGCGCCACGATGCGCGTCGTCGCGGCCTGCGTGCGCGACTGCGCCAGACCGAGCGTCGTCTGTTCCGACGTCGTTTCGGTGATCGCCGTCGTGGTGGTCTGCATGGCCTTTTCGGTCAGGGCTTCGAACGCCTGGCTATTGAGGCCGATGGTTGCAAATTCGGCCACCATGACCGCCGACATGATCGTCTTGCGAAAACCGTCGGCATTGGCCGAGATCGACGTATCTGCGGTTTCTGTCGGCGAAATGCGGCTCTTGATGACCGTATCCGATGCATCCGACCAGTTCGCGGCCCAGTTGGCATCGTTGAACTCGTCGGCGAAATCGCCTTCCAGAAAGGCCGTCATCTCGTCGCCGGTGATGTTGGCCACCTGCGGATCGTCTATGGCGAAGCCGAAATGGTTCTGGAACGCCTGACGCACCGCCGTCTGCGCCGCGCTGCCTTCGGTATAGTCGGCAACCGGCTTCACATCGGTGTTCACCCCGGCGAAGATATATTCGCCATTGTAGCTGGTGTTGAGCAGGCCAGTGACGGAGTTCAGAATAGACTTTGCCGACTTAGCAATCGTGGCAGCGCTTTCGGCGGTGTTATTGGCGCCCGTCAGGTCGCCCAGAAAGTTCTGCGTATTCTCGATGATCGTGCCGGCTGCGGTCTGCGTCGCATTCATGCGCTGCTGCACCAGCTTGTTCATGTCGGTGAGCACGCTCAGCCGGTCATATTCCTTGCGCAGGGATACGGTCTGCCCGGCTTTCGAGCCAAGCGACAGCCCGACATCGAACACGGTTCCCGTGGTCGCTTCCTGTTGGGCTTTCAACATCTCGGCCTTGTTCTTCGCGACCATGGCCCGGAGGGCTGACGTTGCGCCATAGGTGGAAATCGATTGCGCTTTCATTGGCCTCACACCGCGTTGAGAAGATCGTCGAGCATGGCGCTGATCGTGGTCAGCACCCGGCTCGATGCCTGATAGGAATGTTCAAGATCGAGAAGCAGCGCCATTTCGGTGTCCATATCGACGCCGTTGGCGTTGGAGAGGGCTGCATCGGCCTGCGTGGCAACCGTCGCATTATAGGAGAATTCGCTGTTGGCCTTCTGGCGCTTGCCCTCAAGCCAGCTGATCGATGACGCGCTGTAATCCGTCAGGCTGGCGCTGGCGGCGAGACCCGCCGCCGGATCGAACGCCCTCGGCTCGGAAAATGCCTCGTTGAGCGCGCGCAGGCGGTCGCTGAACCCGGCAGCGCCGCCGGGGTTGAACTGGCCGTTGACCCCATCGCGCAGCTTTGTCGGGCTGCCGCCCTCCGACGTTACATAGCTCGATGAAACCCGGATCGTCCCGGCATTTTCCGGGCCGCCGGGCGCGCCCGCCCAGACAAAAAGCCCGTCCCCGCCTTCCGCAAACATCGACACCAGATTGCGCGCGATTTCGTCAAGCTGCATCTGGTATTGCGGGGCGATCTGGTCGCGCAGTTGCAGCAAGCCGCTGAGCCGTCCTGTTCCATAAGGCTGGTCGAATGTCTCGTGGTTGAGCGGCACGCCGTCCACCAGCACCGCCTTGCCGGAAATGCCCGGCGCCAGCACCGTCGATTGCTCGAAGCTGACCTTGCGCGCCGTCGTCTCGAAAAGCGTCACGCCGTTTTCGGCAAAAATGACCATGTCATTGTCGCCGCGCATCATGGTGGAGATGCCGATCTCGCCGGAAAGCTGCTTCAGGATCGCGTCGCGCTGATCCATATAGTCGGACACATCGCGATTGGCGCGGGTGCCGCCGACGATCTCCTGATTGACCTTCTCGAACTTGGCGAGAAGATCATTGATGTTGGCGACGGAATCCGCGATTTCCCGGTCCGCATCGTTGCGCAGCGACTGGATCTGCTTGGTTCCGGCGTTGAGCGCATTGGCGAGCGACTGCGCCGTCGACACCACGCTGTCGCCAAGCGCGCTGTTGGAAGGCGATGCGGCATAGGTCTGGAACGCATCGCGCAGATCGCCGATCAGCGCAGACGGCGAGCCGGAATAATTGTCTGCCGAATAAAGCGACGAAAGGCGGTCGAGCCCGCCTGCGAGAATGGAAGAAGAGGAGGCCGTGCTGTTGGACTGGATGAACCTGTTGAACATGGCCTCATCCGCCGACCGGCTGATGCCCACGTAAAGCGAGCCATAAGGCCCCGATACGAGAGAAGCAGTGCGCCGGGAATAATCCGGATCGTTGGCCCTGGCAATATTGCTGGAGACAACGGAGGTCTGCTTGGACGTTGCCGCAAGCGAACTTTTGGCCGTCAGAAGAGCAGAACTAAGCGACATCTTACCCCATCCTACAAGTGCATTCCCGGCAGGCGCGATGCGGTTTCGCGCCCGGAAATGCGGCTAAAACAAACACTTGGAAAGCCCCTGATAATTCCGCTGCTATCGGAACTGCCCCATCGTGCCGAGGACCGTTGCCCGTTGCCCGAACGGTCCGTATTTCAAGATGACAGCTCCGGGAAAGGCTTTTCACTCTTCCCCGGAACGGTCCGGTTTATCGTTTCAGGTTGACCAGCACGTCCATCAGTTCGGAACCGGTCTGGAAGACCTTCGAATTGGCCGTGTAGCTGCGCTGCGCCTCGATCATGTCGGTCAGCTCCTGCGCGATATCGGCATTGGATTCCTCCAGCGTGCCGGACATGACCTTGCCCATGCCGTCGCTCTGCGGGAAACCGAGGCGGACATCGCCCGATTCAGCGCTCGGCAGGAACACGTTGCCGCTCACCACCGTCATGCGGTCCGGGCTTGCGACATTGGCGAGCGGAATGCGCGCCAGCACCTTCTGCGTGCCGTTTTCGTAGATGGCGACGACCGAGCCGTCATTGGCCACATCCACGCCCTTGACCGCCGACGGCGCCTGTCCGTTGATCTGTGCCTGCGAGATCGTGTAGTCACCGGCGCGCTGGGTCGAGGCGCCGAGATTGAGGCTGAGGCTCTGGCCGCCATAAGGCCCGAGATCGACCGTCACGTCGCCCGCGGACGTCATCGCGCCCGTCGTCGGATCGAAGGTCAGCGTCGTCGGGCCGCCAACCACTGCATTGTCGGCCGCGTTCTTGACCGTGACGCTCCATTCGTCCGCGCCGGTCTTGCTGAAATAGACGTCGAGCGTGATCTTCTCGCCCTTGTCATTATAGGAGATGAGCGAGGTCTTGTGATTGAACTCGCCCGCCGCCGGAACCTGATCGCTAGACGGCAAATTAACGGAGAAAGTGCCCGACGTGCTGCCTTGCGGCGGAAGGGCCGCGCTGTTGACATTGATGATGTTCAGGCCGGGGATCGTCAGCGCGCCAGCGGGATCGTTCGGGCCTGCGCCCAGAAGATAATAGCCGGCTGAATTGACGAGATTGCCGTTCTTGTCGGGCACGAAGGAACCGGCGCGGGTCAGGAAGGTGGAGCCGTCCGCGCCCTGCACCACGAAATAGCCGTTGCCGTCGATGGCAAGGTCGGTCGTGGACGATGTGGAGCGGATGCCGCCCTGGTCGGAAATGCCGTAGCGAACATTGGTCAGCACGCTGCCGGAATTATACTGTCCGCCGGTGCTGGGCAGAACGAGCGACGAAAACTGGGTTTCCGCGCGCTTGTAACCGACGGTGCTTGCATTCGCGATGTTGTCAGCGACCGCCGACAGGCGGTTCGCCTGCGCGTTCATTCCTGAAACACCGGTCCGCATCATACCGTAGAGGCTCATTGGCAGCTCCTGATTGGTTATATCACCATCGTTGCATCACCGGCCAAAATCCGAGAGTTTTGGGCCGGAATCCGTGAAATCCAGCAATGGAATCGGCGACCCGACCCACTCATCCGCGACAAAGCTAATGAACCACGCTTGCGTGAAACTGTAGCCTCGGGATTTTTTACGCTTTTACTGGGAGGACCGACGCGATTCCGAAAAAAACTGCGTTCGAAATCACGGTACTGGAGAGGGCGGGAGGCGCAGCAATATCACTCGATATTGATGCAGTAGCCGAGGAAGCGCTTGGAATCGATCGGATCGAAACCCATCTGCTCGCGCAGTTTCTTGCGCAGCTTGCTGATATGGCTTTCGACGACGTTTTCTTCGACTTCGCTGTCGAAAATGCCGTAGATCGCGCTGAAAATCTGCGCCTTGTTGAGACGGCGGCCGCGATTGGCAATCAGATATTCCAGGATGCGGCGCTCGCGGCGCGGCAGCGGAAAATCGACGCCGTTGATCTGCGGATCACGGCCATCGGAAAAAACGCGGATCGGGCCAAGCTCGGTGCCGTTGTCGCTGGAAGCAGCCGACGCACCCGCCCGGCGGCGGATGGCATTGATGCGCGCAAGGATTTCACGCACATGCACCGGCTTGCGGACAACATCGTCAACGCCAGATTGAAACAGCTCCAGCGTATGTTCAAGCGACGGGCGATCATTGACGGCGATAACGGGGGCCTTGCAGCGTTCACGAATCCGGGCCGGAAGCCGATGCTGGTCGGCACATTCGCCGATCAGGAAGGCTTCGACAGCCATGATGTCCTGCTGGGGAACGCTCTCCACCCACTCATCGAAATCTGTAGGGGTAAAACCTGTTGTCGTGATGCCCTCGCGACCGAACCAGGATGAGTATCCTTCAGTCACAATATCTCTGTCGTCTACGACAACGATCATCGGCCCGCCTTCCGAATCAATATGTTAGCCCAAGCAGGCTAGCAATAACTGGGGGAGGGAATCAGCAACAATGGCAATTAGTTGCCCGCAATAAATTGGGAGGCATTTTAGCATATACTAAAATAAAGGGAATCGCATTGATTGCAACGCGCCCCATCCTTTAGGCGCCGAAACCTTAACCAAAGGTTAACGCCTCACAAACTTTTACGATTCATTACAAGGGCTTAAAATTCCGGTCGCTTTAACAGCATGCGCCAAGGGCTGCAACCATTAATTGAATACCCGCAACATAGGTGCATCTGACGTTCTATTACAACCTGTTAAAATTCGCAGGAAACTCACTCAGCCGAAGCAGAAGTTTCGTGCCTCAGGCGTCCAGTTTCCGAAGCCGGTGGCGACCATATTCGTCATCACGCGACAGACATAACGCCTCTGGGCGGGGTCGTTGTTCGGCCCTGCGTGATAGCGCGCGACCGCCATCGTCCAGTTGCCTTCGCGCTGTCGGAGCTGCTTGAGAAAACGGGCCGCGTAATCGACATTGAGGCTTGGCATCAGCATCGCGGCGACCGATGGAAATTCCTTGCCGTGATAGTGATAGTTGATCTGCATGCAACCGAGGTCGATCAGCTTTGCGCCTTCGGCCCTGACCTCATTGAAACGTCGCACCGCCGCCATTTGCGACGGCATGAATTCGGCGCGCCCTTCGATGTTCATCGCATAGGGTTGCAGGGAATTCTTGCGGCCGGTTTCGGTCAGCCCGACCGCATAGAGAATGCCCAGCGGAACATCGTAGCGCGCCGATGCCCGGTGCATCTCGCGTTCGCAGATATTTTCGGCGCGGGCCGGGCTATCAGACAACCAGGCCGCGATTACGGCCATCATTGCGAGCAATGCCGTTGCCGCTGTCCTGCGCGGCTTGCCTGTCCGAACGCTCCTGTCCTGCCTGACCGGATTCGCCATTCCGCCTGCCCTCACCGCCCATAAAACCTGCCTGCGCCTGCGCGCCGTTTCGTCCGTCAAAGCCTTGCTGCTGCGCTGTATTCTGTGCCATCTGTGCCTGCTGGACCACGCCTGCCGCGTTGCGGTCGGCAACGGTCACCGAAATTTTCGCGTCATCCGCCACTCCCGCCGCTTTCAGGGCTTTCTCGAT
Organism: Ochrobactrum sp. PL_is501; assembly: GCF_055816895.1. Classification (NCBI taxonomy): domain Bacteria; kingdom Pseudomonadati; phylum Pseudomonadota; class Alphaproteobacteria; order Hyphomicrobiales; family Brucellaceae; genus Ochrobactrum; species Ochrobactrum sp. PL_is501. The sequence goes on from NZ_JBVPGR010000027.1 coordinate 7,734, forward strand.
CATGGAGCGGTCGGCAGCGAGCGCTTCTGCCGCATGAGCCTTTTCAGCGACGAGATGCACCTCGACCCCTTCCGATGCCACGCGGATGCGCGCCGTCACCGTTCCCAGTTCCGCCGGATCGAGCCTGATCTGCAAGGTCTTGACCGGGCCGAAGCTGCGTTCCGACACGACCTGAATGTCGGCGATCCGCGCCGCGCCCGGCGACGGCGCGGCAGAGATTTTTACGTCTGCGGGCGCATTGCCCTTCGCGACTGACTGCGGCTGGAAATCGGTTCTGTCAGGCATTTGCCCCGTCTGCTGCTGCGCCTGTCCCTTATCCGTTTTCAGAAGGCTGGCGAGGTCGTCCGTTGCTACTTCCGCCTGATTGTCGGCGGTCGCTTTCGCCGCATCCTGATTGATCGGCTGATCGGTTTTCGCGCTGGCCGGGGCGGTCGCCTGAACGACAGTCTTCTTCTGTTCGTCACGGGCAGCAGGCAATTCACCGCCCTGCTCATCGACCTGTTCCGGGTCGATCTCCTGAATTAAGGCAGAAAGCGGATCGAGGAGGTTTTGTTCGTTTTTCGCGATATTTCCTGTGGCAAAATTGTGATTTGCCCCCTTCAAATCAGGCGAAGAAACGTCCAAAGAAAGGAGATTTTGTGGCAGAGCGAAAATTGCAACCGGCTTCGCTCCGTCCTCATCCTTCGTTTCAGCCTCGTCCGTCTTGGCTCCCGCCTCGTTTTCGTCCTTCTTTTCGACCTTGCCTTGCGGCCTTTCCAGAAGCGAGCTGAACAATTTTGCCGGGTCGGCCTGCCCCTCGCTTTCCGCCTCGGCTTTTGCCTGTGACGGACCGGAATTTCGGGCGAGCGAGGCAAGTCGGCTGGTGGAATTCAGCAAAATATCAACGCTCATTGAACCGTCTTTCCTAGCAGGCTATCGATCTCGGCAAGCTTGCGCCGCGCATCTTCCATCGTCTTCTGCAAATCGTCTTCCGGCTCGTTTCCGGCCGGTTTCCGGTTGACGGCGACCGGAGTTGGTGTCGGCTTTTCGGCCCGGTTTTCCGGCGAATTTGCCACGGCCATCGGCGGCACATCCCTTTCGGTCAAGGCCGGTTTTGCGGGCGGCGAGGCATCCGGCGTGCGGGTGACGACCGTCCCGACCGCTTCGGCGGCCTTCAGCAATTTGCGGTCCGGCTCCTGCAACTTGTCGGGCGAAATCTGCGACAGTTCGCGCAGTGCGCTGCCCGCCGAATCCGACGCCACATCGCTTGCCGCCGCATAGAGATTTGCGCGGGTCGGGTCGGTTTTCAGCTTGTCGGCGAGCTTTTTCGCCTCTGCCGACATGAAACGCGCCCGCTCCGTCTGGCCATCGACAAGCGCCCCGCGCGCGATTTGCAGATAGAGCGAATATTGCATCGCCGGGTCAGCCGAGCCGATCAACCTTGCCAGTTCCGCATTGCCGATACGGTCGTTGAGCTTTACCGCCGCATCGACAAATTGCGCCATGAAATCACGCATATAGGGCGAACGGGGAAAGCGCTGGAGATAGTTTCGCGCCAGAAGCCTGATCTTGTCGGCGTCGCCAAGCCTGGCTGCAATCGGCATCGAGCGGCGGATCGCCGCTTCCTCGAACAAGGTGCCGGGCGCGTCGAGCCGCACCTGATCGAGCCGCATCAAGGCCGTCGCCGGATCGAAGGCCGTCATCTGGCTGGCGGTGACGAGCACGATGGATGCCTTCAGTTCCGCCGGAACATCAGGCGACAGCGGCACCGAAAAAAGCTTCACCACCTCAATCGTCTGGCCGGAAGCATAGGCCAATGCGCCCTTGACCAGTTCCGGCGGCACGGCATCCGTCTTGAGGTCGGCCAGAACCTTGCGCACGGCTTCAGGATTGCCGCCATTGAAGAGATAGATGATCGCCGCATAGACATTTTCCGGATTGTTCCAGACGTCGCTCGGCGCTCGCCCCATATCCGCGCTGACGAAGCCCAGAAGCTTGTTAAGCATCACCACCGCTTCCGGCTTTCCGGCGACAACCTGATCCTGCAACATGCGCAGCGAACGCACGAGCTTGTAGGGTTCCAGCACCGGCAGCGTGCGGGTCCCGGCTGGCACTGGCGCTTGCGCGAAGGCCGCAGAGGCAGCTCCCATCAGGGAAAGTCCCACAACACATGCCAGGAGTGAGCGCGTGGCGAACCGCTTCCCATATTTCTTCATGGCGCGGACTTGAGGAAAATATCGATGCGGCGGTTTTCAGCCGCATTCGGATCGTTGGTGTTCTTGGGCTGGCGGTCGGCATAGCCTTCCACGCGCAGCACGCGCTTTTCGTCAAGCCCGCCGCGAACCAGCATGTAATAGGCCATCTGCGCACGCGCCGATGACAGACGCCAGTTGTCATAGGTCGCGCTCTTGAACGGACGCGCATCCGTATGCCCGCTGATGATGACTTCGCCGGGCTGGCGGGAAATCACCTGCGCAATGCGCTCCAGCATCTGCACCACCCGGGCATCCGGCTTGGCGGAGCCGATGGTGAACATGCCATAGTCGATCTTGTCGGTAAGCTGGATCATCACGCCGCCATCGACGGGAACGACCGTCACGTCGGGCATTGGTTCGGCTTTCTTCGCCTGCGCACCTTCCTTGGCGGCCTCGCCCTCAGCCGCCTTTTTCAGATCGGCGATGAGCTGCGCTTGCGTTTCTGCTGGCGCTTCCGCAGGCTTCGCAGCCTCCTCCGGTTTCGGCTGTGCCGCTTCCGGCTTCGGCGGTGTGGCCGGTGCTGCATCGGGCGGGGTCAGGTCGCCGACAGCCTTGCTCGACCAGTAGTCCGGGCTGAACGGATCGCGATAGGCTTCGCCGCCCTCGGCACCCGTTGCGGGGCCGGACTGCGACGTGCCGCCATCGCCCTTGGCAGACTGGTTTTGCAGGACGCCTGTCTCGTGGGCCAGTTCCGACAGCACCGCATAGGGTTCGCGGAAAAGCTGGCGCTCTTCCTGTTCGCTCACCGGCGCAACGGTCGTATCATTGATGACCTTGGTGCTGTTTTCGATCTTCTGGTCGCTTTCATAGCGAACCTTGCCGTCTTTTTCCTCGACATCCTGCACGCCCTTGGGGCTTGAATGCCGGTCCATCAGCTTGACGGGATTGAAATAGCTGGCGACCGCGGCCTTGGTTTCCTCATTGGCGGCGTTGATGAGCCACATGACGAGGAAGAAGGCCATCATGGCGGTCATGAAATCGGCATAAGCAATCTTCCACACGCCGCCATGATGGCTGTCATGGTCGTCATGCCCGCCACGGCGAACAATGATGATCTCACGCTTGGTTTCGGGATCGATACTCATTGGACCGCAGCCTTCAATTCTTCAAGAAGCGGCGCGATGCGCGTTTCAAGCATCCGCTCGCCAAAGGAAAAGGAAAGTTCGTCCGCGCCGGTTTCTGAAAACCGGCAGCCGGACGGCAGAAGGGCAGCATGATCCCGCAGCGGCGCGATCAGCCGCGCCGGACCGGAAATTTCCGGTGCTTCGCCATCAAGCGCCAGCGCCGCAATGCGCCGCGCAAACTCCGCAACCGCCTCGCGCTCCATCTTTTGCGCCAGCAACGGCATCAGGATTTCGGCGATCTGGCCGGAAAAACTGCGCTCCAGCGCAGCCAGCGCTTCGGTCAGGCTTCCCGCCAGAAGCAGGGCCTGCTCGCGGGAGAATGCAGCGCGCAGAGTTTCGATCTCGGTCTCATGTTCCCGCAGAAGCCGTGCCTTCTCGGCCTCGTAAAGCGCCTCGGCTTCGCGGTGCCCGTCCTCACGTCCTGCTTCAAAGGCAGCGCGCTTTTCTTCCTCACCGGCGATGATGGCGGCGACTTCCGCCTGCTCGGCGGCAGCAGACTTTTCGGCGGAAGCCGTACGCTTCGGCGTCTCGCTCACGGCTGGCGAGGCAGGCGTTTCCTTCAGCGGTTTCGGCGGCAGCGGCGCGGCAATGATCTCGACCGCCTCATCACCGATATGATGGGTCGAAAAATCGGGAAGGTAACGGCTAAGCGAAAGCGCGCTCATCGTCAGGCCGCCTCAAGCTCCGGCATGGCCGAAGCCTTTGCAGCCGATTCCCTCGATGGTTGGGCCTCGCGGCTGGCGGCGGTTTCGTGAATCCACTGCTTGAGAACGGCGGCGACGCGCTCCTCGTCCATGTCGATCATCTGTTCCAGGCGCAGCTTTGCGGGCATGCGCATGCGCTGGCGAAGATCGCTGAGGCTGGTCTTCATCTGGTCGGCATAGGCTTCCGGCCCGCCAATGACGGCCTGTACGCCCTCACCTGCCGCCTGACCGCCGACGAAATCGGGCGCAGCCACTTCGCTTGTCTCGCGGATGGCGACTTCCGTGCCCGCAGGCTTGGCAGTCTGGTCACGCAGCAGCGGGCGCAGGCCGAACCAGATCAGCAGACCGACAGCGGCAAGGATCGCAAGCGCATTGACATAGGAACCGCTCTGGCGAAGCACCGTATCGGTCCACGGCGTGGAGACCGGCTCCATATCGGCACCGGCAGGATCGAGGAAGTTGACCGCCGTCACGTTGATGACGTCGCCGCGATCCGCATTGAGACCGGCAGCGGTTGCCACGAGGTCGCGGATCTTGGCGATCTGCTGGTCGACGAAATTGGCGGGCGGCGGCGTGGTGCCTGCGGTTTGCAGAAGCCGCGCCTGATCGATGACAACGGCAATGGACAGGCGCTTGACGGTGTAGCCGTCGCTGACGGTGGAAACCGTCTTGCTGTTCATTTCATAATTGGTCAGTTCCTCGCGGCGGTCGGTCTTTTCCGACGAGCTTTCGCCGTTGCGGTTCTGGATTTCTTCCTGCGGAATGTTCTGTTCGACGCCGGTTGCGTTGTCGTTGCGGTTGTTGCGGGAATCGCCGCTTTCACGGACCACGCGCACCGAACGCTCGACGCGGGATTCAGGATCGAAAATCGTTTCGTTGGTCTGGCGGCGGTCCGTATCAAGCACCGCCTGAACGCTTGTCTGGAAATGGCCCAGCCCAAGATAGGGTGCCAGCGCCTTGCGGATGCTGTCATCCACATTGCCTGCGACCTGCTGTTCCAGCGAGGCGGTCATCAGTGCCGCGCCATTGGCGGCTTCGCCTGCTGACGCCAGCAGGCGGCCATTGGTGTCGAGAACGGTCACGGCGGAAGCATCGAGCGAGGGAACGGCGGCGGCGACCAACTGGCGGATGGACTGGGCGGATTCAGCAGCAAAGCCGCCTTCGGCGCGGATGACGACGGAGGCCGACGGCTTCTGGTCGCCACGGCGGAACGAACCTTTTTCGGCCAGAACGATGTGGACGCGCGCGGCTTTCACGCCGCGAATGGCCTGAATGGTGCGGGCGATTTCGCCTTCGAGCGCACGCACGCGGGTGATTTCCTGCATGAACGAGGTGAGGCCGAGCGACCCCATATTGTCGAAGAGTTCATAACCGGCATTGTTGGAGGTCGGCAGGCCCTTTTCGGCCAGATACATGCGGGCGTTTTCCGCCTTGCCGATGGGCACGAGGATGGACGAGCCGTCGGCCTTCACATCGAAAGGAATGCCTGCCTCGCCGAGCGCGAGGCCCATGCGGTTCACGTCATCGCGCGAAAGGCCGACATAGAGTGTCTCGTAAGAGGGGCGGCTCAGATAGATGCTTGTATAGAGGATCGCGCCCATAAGCGCCGCGCCCACAAGTCCGAGCGCCGCGAGTTTTCGCGCGCCAAGCTTGCCAAGCGTAGCCTTGAGCTGTTCGATCAATTGCTGGAAATTCTGCTGCATCGACACCACCGCCATCATGATGGATGCAAACTAGCCCGCGAAGCTTGCGCGAAAGTGGCGGCGGATGAAAGCAGGTGTTTCTGGAGACAGGGAAAGAATTGGGGCGCGGAATGAAATCCCGCGCCCCGTTTTCCGCCCAAAGACATCCGATCCGATCAGGTCGGTCCGGATGCGAACCCCTGATTTGCCTGAGAACTCGCGAGCGCCGGCAACCCGGCGCCCTGCTGTTACCCAGATTAGCCGCGGAACAGCGATAGGATCGACTGGCTCGACGAGTTGGCGATCGACAGAGCCTGAACGCCGAGCTGCTGCTGAACCTGAAGAGCCGACAGACGAGCCGATTCCTTGTTCATGTCAGCGTCAACGAGCTGGCCAACGCCCTTTTCGATGGAGTCGGACAGGTTCGAAACAAAGTCCTTCTGCATGTTGATGCGGGACTTTGCTGCGCCGAGTTCAGCTGCGCCGTTCGCCATCTTGCCCATTGCGGTTTCGATGGTGCCCAGGAAAGCTTCGATTGCGGCGTCGTCGGCTGCTGCCTTGACATCGATAGCCATCACGTCAACCAGAACGCCGCCAGCCGTGCCGTCAGCCTTGGTCAGAACGAGATTGGACGTGTCGACGTCGATCTTGCCAACCTTGACGGTGCCGTCAGATGCACGGTCATAGGACGATACGACGCTGAAACCGGCGGCTGCGCCTGCGGTGTCGGAAGCAAGCAGGTTCGAACCGGCATAGTTCGCGCCCTTGGCGGTGCTGCTCAGCTGGTCGATCATGACCTTGATTTCGGACTGGATCTTTTCCTTGTCGGAAGCGCTCGATCCGATTGCCGAAACAACCTTTTCCTTGATCTTGTCTACGACTTCGATCGCCTTGTTCATGGCGGTGTAGGCCGTGTCGATCTTGCCAGCGCCGAGGCCGAGAGCATCCTGAACGGCAGAGTTTGCCTTGTTGTCAGAACGCATCGTGGTCGCGATGGACCAATAAGCAGCGTTGTCGGCGGCTTCGCCAACGCGCAGACCGGTGGAAATACGGCCCTGAGTGGTTTCCAGCGCACGATTCGTCGAAGCGAGGTTCTGGAGAGCGGTCAGAGCGGAAGAATTAGTCAGAAGACTTGCCATAGTTTTTTGCCCCTTGGGAAAAACAATCTGAGGGACAGGCCGGGTTTTGGATTACCGGCATGGTGGAGCGGCATCATGCCTGTTGCCGCGTAACGCGCGGAAACCCACCATGAAGATCATCGTAAGCCTCAAATATTAAGAGATTACTAAATAATCCGCTCAAATTTTAATTAGGACTGTCTTTTTCATCAAGCGGTTCACCGATCCAAATTTATCCCCACCCGCAATGTTCGCTGTATGTTCCTTCCGCGTCAATTAATGGAGGGAAGATCAATGCTTCGTTTTTTAACTCTGGCTGTTTCGCTTGTAGCCGCGTCGACCGCACTGGCCGACAATCAAATCACGGTGAACTGGATCAACAATGCGGGCAAGTCTATCAGTTATACGCAAGGCGCATGCAATCCGGATGGAAAGTGCACGCGACCGTCGACCATCGCAAATGGTGCAACGGGCGTCCTCACACACAAGGCGGAAGATGATACATATCTGCGTTCGATGATTGCGCGGTATCGCTATTCCGACAACACCGTCTATAAGTCGTGTCAGTTGACGGTTTATGCTGAAGGACCGAGCTTCACCAACCCAACACCTGGATGCAAGGCTGCAGGTTATAGTCGGCATTTCTTGAAATCCGATGGTACCGGTAGCAGCCCCACCTGCACTCTTGTAGCCGAAGAGGTCAATCATGACACCTGCGACTACAAGCTGACCGTCCGCATCAACAACTGAAGACGACAACGAGCTGCGGTTTGTCAGCTCGTTCCAGTCTACGAGAACGAACGTATCAGGCTTCCGACCAGTATGTTCCAGCCGTCGATCAGCACGAAGAACAGAATCTTGAACGGCAGCGAGATCACCGTCGGCGGCAGCATCATCATGCCCATGGACATGGTGAGCGTCGCCACGACGAGATCGATCACCAGAAAGGGCAGCACGATCAGGAAGCCGATTTCAAACCCGCGCCGCAGTTCCGAAATCATGAAGGCGGGAACCAGCACGCGGAAATCGACAATGCCGTTATCGCCGGTGCGGAAAGACGGATCGGCGAGATCTTCAAAGAGCCGCAGATCCTTGTCGCGCACCTGACCCAGCATGAATTCGCGGAACGGCTGGGAAATTTCGGTGAAAGCCGCCTGCTGGGTGATTTCGTTGCGCATCAGGGGCTGCACGCCGTTGTTCCACGCGCGGTCGAAGGCGGGCGCCATGACATAGAACGTCATGAACAGGGCAAGCGAAATCATCACCATGCTGGCGGGCGCGGTCTGGAGGCCGAGGCCCGAACGCAAAAGCGAAAAGGCGATGGCGAAGCGCGTGAAGCTCGTCACCATGATGAGAATGCCCGGCGCAATGGAAAGCACCGTCAGAAGGCCGAACAATTGCACGATCTGGCCGCTCGCCGCACCGCTGCCTGCCGGAAGCAGGTTGTCGAGCGTCAGCGCCTGCTGCGCCTGAGCGGACACCGTGAGGGCGAGCGTCAGAACGACGCCGAGGCCAAGGAGCTTCTTCATTCTACCACCAGCGCCGAGATGAAGACGCGGTCGACCGCGCCTTCCGAACGCAGGCGCGCGCGTTCTTCCAGATCGGCGCGCAGATAGGCAAGCCCCGCCGCGCCTTGCAATTGCATGAGATTGACGCTGCGCAGGAAGCTCAGGAAATCATCGCCGACGCTCGCCGCCAGCGCCGCCGGAATTTCATGTCCGGGCTTTGCCACCAGCGACGCCTCAAGCCGCACCCACGTATCCTGCGGAATGCCGAGATTGGTCACAATCGGCTGCAAGGGCACGACAGTACCGATGGAGCGCGATTCAAAGTCACCCTGTTTCGGCTTGTCTTCCTTGCCCGACGGCCTAGCCGATGCCTGCCGGTCGGCGGAAATCATGCCGCCCAGATACCAGCCGCCGCCACCGGCGATGACGGTCAGGATCGCCAGCGCCGCCAGAAGCCCTGTCAGCGAGCTTTTCGCCTTGCCGTCCTTTTCCGTTGCCGTCGTGTCGCTCATATCCGGTATGCCTTAGAAGGGAGAAACCTGATCGAGAATCTGCTGGCCGTAAGGCGGCTGCTGAATCTCGCTCAGTCGTCCGCGACCGCCATAGGAAATGCGGGCTTCGGCAATCTTGTCGTAGGAAATCGTGTTGTTGCCGGAAATATCGCGCGGACGCACGACGCCAGCGACATTCAGCACGCGCAATTCATTGTTCACCCGCACTTCCTGCGAGCCACGGATGATCATGTTTCCGTTCGGCAGCGTATCGGTGACAATGGCTGCGACCTGCAGGCGGATATCCTCGCTGCGCTCGATGGTGCCCTTGCCCTTCGACTTGCTGTCGGAATGGGTGTTGACCGAAGCGTCCATGTCGCCGCCAGCCGCCGCGCCCGTAATGCTGCTGGTCGCGAACGAACCGCCCGCGCCGTAGATGCCCTTCGACACGCGCTCGCGGTCCGTCTTGTTATCCAGATTGGCGCGGTCGTTGATGGAAATGATGACGGTCAGCACATCGCCGGGCGTTGCGGCGCGCGGGTCCTTGAAGAAATTGGTCGAACGCTGATCCCAGAGCGAATAGGACGCCTTGCTCGGGCGCGCCGGATAGCCGTTGAACTGCGGATTGTTCTGCATGCCGAGATTGGCCGCGACCGGCGACAGGTCAGGCGCGCGGCCGATCTCCTCCGGCTTGGTCGCGCAACCGGCCAGAAGGATCAGGGTTGCTGCTGCAAGGGTCGCTTTGTTCATGCTGTTCTTCATTGCACCGTATTCCCGGTCTGCGCTGCGGCGCGCTGGTCGCTGGCGGGCTGCGGCGCGGTCGAGGTGCGCTGCGAGCCGACGATGACGCGGGCAAGCTTGGCCGCCTTTTCCGGCGGCATTTCATTGAGGATGATGCTGGAAACGCGCGGGTTGAGCTTGAGGATCAGGGCCGCCGCCGCCTCGTCGCCGATCAGCGTCATCTGCGCCGCCGCCGCCTCCGGCTTCATCTTCGAGATGATGTCGACCAGCGAATCCTGCGCCTTGCTGACGAACTCGTCGCGGCGCTTCAGCCACATTTCATATTCCCGGCGCTTTTCCTCAAGCGCCCGCATCCGCTCTTCGACATCGGCCTTCAGCTCTGTCAGCTGGCGGGTTTGCAGCGCATAGCGCGCATCCGCCGCCTGATCATCGATATTGCCGCAGAACTTGCGAATTTCATCGAGATTGCCGAGTGCGGGCGGATCGGCGAAAGCGGGGACGGACGCTGCCAGAAACAGCATCGCTGCCGAGCCATACCGGATCATTTTACGAGCCTTGGTCATTGCACCACCAGTTCCGCGTGAAGTGCGCCGGATGTCTTGATGGCCTGCAATATCGCGATGATGCCGGTCGGCTTCACGCCGATCTGGTTCAGGCCCTTCACCAGATTTTCAAGGTTCGCGCCGGTCAGGATGCCGATCTTGGCGTTCTGCTGGTTGACGGCGATATCGGTGTTCGGCTCAACCGCCGTCACGCCGTCGCTGAACGGTTCAGGCTGGACGACCATCGGCGTTTCCGTCACCCGGACAGTCAGGCTGCCATGGCTGATAGCGACTTTGGAAATGCGCACCTTCTCGCCGATGACGACAGTCCCGGTTCGCTCATCCACCACCACGCGGGCTACCTCATCGGTCGTGATCGGCAGGCCCTCAAGCTCGGCCAGGAAACGGGCGGCAGGCACATTCTTCGGGCGCGAAAGACGGATCGTCTTGGCATCGCGGGCAATGGCCACCCCGCGCCCGTAACGGCGCTTGGCGAAGACATTGATCGTATCGGCAGCGCGCACGGCAGTGGTGAAATCGGGATCGCGCAGCTCGACGATCATTTCGCTTTCCTTGCCGAAATTCCCCGCCACTTCGCGCTCGACCAGCGCGCCATTCGGGATACGGCCGGAAGTCGGCACGCCCTGGGTCACGCTTGCGGCTTCGCCTTCCGCCGAAAAGCCGGACACGATCATATTGCCTTGCGCCACGGCATAAATCTGGTTGTCGGCACCCATAAGCTGGGTCATGACCAGCGTACCGCCTTGCAAGGAGGTCGCATCGCCGAGCGACGATACCGTGACGTCGATGCGCGAACCGGCACCGGCAAAGGCGGGCAGGTTGGCGGTCACGATGACCGCAGCGGTGTTTTTCGAGCGGGTGGAATTGCGCGGAGCGCTGATGCCGAGATTGTCCAGCATGGCGCGCATGGACTGTTCGGTGAACGGCGAATTGCGCAAGCTGTCGCCCGTGCCCTTGAGGCCGATGACGAGACCATAGCCCACAAGCTGATTTTCACGCACGCCCTGAATGGTGGCGATGTCCTTCAGGCGCGCGACCGCGCTGCCCCGGCCAAGCTCGGCATAAGCCATTTTGGACGGATCACCGCCGGAGCCCAGCCAATCGGCGTCGGCATCCACCGCGGAACCGAATTCCCGCGCGTTCTTCGACGACTCGTCCGCAAAGCCTGCGACGGGCTGGAACAGGAGTGCGAAAGCGGTGAATAGGGCGGCGCAAGTCTTCTTCACTGCATCCCCACCTGAATACGACCATTTGCCAGCACCGTGCCGGACACGATGATGCCGCTGTCAACGTTGCGAACCTTGATGAAATCGCCAGCCGCACCGGATTCGAGCGGTGTGCCCATGGCTGTTATGGTCAGCGTACCGGCGGTAAAGACCAGAGGTGCCGGAACGCCGCGCGTGACCAGCGACGGCTCGCCCAGGGCCGAAACAAGGATAGGCTTGCCGGGAAGCAGAGTCTTGCGCGCCACCTTGCCCGCCGCCTGATCGGGCGACAGCACATATTGGGCCGCTGCCGGTGCATTGATGAAGAACTGCTTTTCCAGAAGCACCGTATCGCTCACGATCTGGCCGGGATAAACGGTGGCGGAAGGCACGACAAAAGCGATGCGGTCGGCAGCAACCGCACCGGTTGTTGCCGCGAGCAGCAACCCGCCTGCAAGCGCCAGCCCTGTTTTCCGTAAGATTGCTTTCACCAGCCGCATCGCCATCACCGTCAGCGCAGGTTCTTCGACACGGTCGCCGCCATTTCGTCGGCAGCCTGAATGACCTTGGAATTCATTTCATAGGCGCGCTGTGCGGTGATGAGATCGGTGATTTCCTTCACCGGATCGACATTCGACGCTTCCAGATAGCCCTGCTTGATCGAGCCGTAGCCCGGATCACCCGGAACGCCGACCAGCGGACCGCCGGATGCTTCCGTTTCGCGGTAGAGATTGCCGCCGAGCGGCTCCAGCCCCGCCTCGTTGGTGAAGTTCGCAAGGGTCAGCTGGCCGAGATCGACCTGATTGACCTGATCCTGCAATTTCGCGAACACCTGCCCCGTATCGCTGATCGTCACCTCGATAGCGTCCGGCGGAATGGTGATTGCCGGTTCGACCGGGTTGCCGTCGAGCGTCACGAGCTGGCCGTCGGCATTCTTGTTGAACGCGCCGGCGCGGGTATAAAGCGTCTCGCCCGTCGGGCTCTGGATCTGAAACCAGCCGCGCCCGGTCAGCGCCACGTCATAGGGATTGCCGGTCTGGTTGAAGCTGCCCTGCATGTGGAGATTGCGCACCGCCGCCGTCTGCACGCCAAGGCCAACCAGCGCGCCTTCCGGCACAATGGCCTGGTTCGCCTGATTGGGCACGCCCGCCGTCCGCTCCGACTGATAGAGCAGATCGGTAAACTCGGCCCGCGCACGCTTGAAGCCGGTCGTGTTGATATTGGCGATATTGTTGGCGATCACTTCCAGATTGAGCTGCTGGGCGTTCATGCCTGTTGCGGCAATCGTCAGGGCTTTCATGGCGCGTCCTTAATCTCTCGTCTGGACAGAAGTCTGAATCACAAGTCGCCATGCGGGTTGCAAACGGCGACTTTTGGATCAGACGCTAGATCGGCATACGGCTGATTTCGAGATATGCCTGCACGATCTTGTCGCGGATCGCGATGGCGGTCTGGAGCGACTGTTCGGCTTCCATGACGGAGCTGACCACGTCGCGCACCGGCGCATCGCCCTTGATGCCCTGAATGGAGGTTGCCTCTGCCGCCTGCAATTTCTGGCCGACGGAATCCGTCATCTGCGACAGGACTTCGCCGAACGAAGCGCCGGGAGCGGCCGGAACCGCCTGCGGCGCGGAGGCCGAACCCACGCCCTTTTCGGCGACCGTCTCGGAAAGGCGCGACAGGGCATTGCGCGCCGAAATGCTCATGATCGAGTCGTACATTATGTGCTCCTCAAGAGATCGATGGTCATGGAGATCAGCTCACGGGCTTGTTTCACGACCTGCAAATTGGCTTCATAGGAACGATTGGCTTCACGCATGTCCGCCATTTCAACGACCATGTTGACATTGGGATAGCGGACATAGCCGCGCTCATCCGCTGCGGGATGGCTCGGCTCGTATTGCTCGACGAAGGGCGACGTATCCTTGCCGACTTCCGCAATGCGGACTTCGGCGGCTCCGGTGCCCTGTTCCAGCTCGGTGCGGAACGAAACCGTCTTGCGGCGATAGGGATCGGCATCGGCGGTCTTGGCGGTCGACTGCGCATTGGCGATGTTTTCGGAAACGATGCGCAGACGCGTCGATTGGGCCGAAAGGCCCGACGCTGCGATCTTCAATGTGCTCTGCAAGGCATCGGAAGACATGACTATCCCTTCGCAACCGACAGCATCATGCGGTGGAACGCCTTCACGATGCTTGTGTTGAGCGAATATTCGCGGGCAATCTCACCGGCCTTCATCATTTCCTGTTCGACATCCACCGTATTGCCCGAATGGGTCTGCTCGGTGATGTCGTCGGGGCGCAGGCGCGTGGCCGCGATCCCATCGGCTCCGGTTTCCAGATGCAAGGGGCTGGTGGCCGCCATGGTGAGCTGCGTCTTGTCCAGCACATCCGCAAAAGGCTGCACATCACGCGCACGAAAATCAGGCGTATTCGCATTGGCAACATTGCCCGCGACCGTGGCCTGCCTTACCGACAGCCACTGCGCCTGCCTTGCGGCCAGATCGAAGAGATGAATCGGCCCCATAACTATTACCCGCCATCCTTATTCACTGTTCGTTAACCTACACAGCGAATCTTGTGCGAGACTTGCGTGATGCCAGGAAAGCGGCTAACTGCAAGCCATCGTCAACGCGAACCGGGAGGTGCGACATGCTGAACAAGACAGAATTTGCCACGCTCGCTGGTTTTGGAACGCGCCAAGGCGCGACCGTTTAAAGCGTTTCCTATCGGCCAGCGGGCATCCTATCGAAACTTGGAGCGCCGTGCGTCCATCCGGACGCCCAACTCGTGCGCCTTACAGGAACCCACTGTCATGAAACAGAATGGACAGCCTCGCGCTGCAAACGATACCGCCGTGACCCTCGAACCGGTCAGGCAGGCAGATTACCCGCAGGTGATAGCCCTGCATCCTCATCCGCATCAGCAGGACTTTGTGGCCAGCAATGAGGAATCGCTGGAAGACGCTGAGGAGAACCCGGCCTGTGTTCCGCTCCTTATCCGGGCCGGAGGCGAGCCGGTCGGCTTTGCCATGTATGCCCTGGATGAAGACGATGGAAACTACTGGATCTATCGCCTCATGATCGACGCGCGCCATCAGGGCAAGGGCTATGGCCGCGCAGCCCTCAAGCAATTGCTGGGCCTGCTATCAGAACTGCCGGATTGCCCCTTCGTCATTCTCGGCCTTCAGCCGGGCAACGATGGCGCCCAGCGCCTCTATGAGCAGACAGGCTTCCGGATGACGGGAGAGGTGATCTGCGGCGAACGCATCATGAAATATGAGTTCTGATTAAAGCATTTCCAGCAAAAGTGCGAAGCGGTTTTGCGTTGGAAAATGCGACAAAACAAATAGTTAGAGCCTTTCCAACGGTTCAATTCAAACCGGACCGGAAACCGCCCTTGGCGGGGACCTGAAAAATGGCTTACGGCGTCTTCTGGATCACATCGCCGGACGACGTCGTAAGCTGCCATGTGCCCGCGCCGCGACCGATGGAAACAAGGCGGCTGCCATCGGGCAGCAGCGAGCCCTTTTCAACGAACCAGTAGCCGGATGTATCCTCGATCATCGCCATGCCGCCGACCACCTCGCGCAGCGCGAAAACCGGCTTGGGCATGGCCTGCCCGTCGCCGCCATCGCCGTCGCCGCCTGCACCTGTTCCCGGAAGACCCTTGCCGTTCGACATGACGGAACCCGTCATCGTATCGTCCACATCGGCGTTGGGCGCGACCTGTTCGGACGGGCGGAAGGACGGGAAGCGGCGCACCGTCTTCTGCTCCGAGCGGTCGAGCGGATCGATGATCTTGCGCTCCGCCTTTTCCGGCGCGCCCAGATCGGCGCGCTGCAAATAGGTGATGAAGGGCAGCATCGCGCTTCCCGCAGCAAGGGTGATGGCCGCGATCTTCAGATAGCGGTCCACCTTGCTTTGCGGCTTCTTCATGCCCTCCTGCCGTGCGGCGGCTTCCACCTCCGCCGTCAGGTCTGCAAGGAGTTTTTCTTCCTTTGTCTTGCGAAAGCCCGTCATCATGCGTGTTGCGCCTGTCTGTCGCCGCGCAGTGCCGCGGCAAGGTCGTTATAGGGATCGTCCGATAGGCCGGTTTCCGGCGATTGCTGCAAGGCATCATAGATACGCGGCACAAGGTCGACCGCCTGATCCAGAAGGCCGTCATGGCCTTTCTGGTAGGCGCCGATGGCGCGCAGATCGCGCGTTTCCTCGAAACGGGCGACCATGCTCCGCAACTGGCTGACCAGCTTGCGCTGTTCCGGCGTCCAGTTGTGCTTTGCAAGGCGCGAGACCGAACCCGGAATATCGACCGCCGGAAAGCGCCCCTGCGCAGCAATCGCGCGGTCGAGCACGATATGGCCGTCCAGCGTGCCGCGAATGGTGTCGGAAACCGGGTCGTTATGATCGTCACCATCGACCAGCACCGAATAGATGCCGGTGATGCTGCCGCCCGCTTCCGTGATGCCCGGTCCCGCGCGCTCCAGAAGGCGCGGCAGCTGACTGAAGACGCTTGGCGGATAGCCACGCGAAACCGGCGGCTCTTCCGCCGCGATCGCCACCTCGCGCGCGGCATGGGCAAAGCGCGTGACGGAATCGACGATCAGCAGGACATTATGGCCAAGGTCGCGGAAATATTCGGCAATGGCGGTCGCGGTGTTGGGCGCGAGGCGGCGCATCATCGGGCTTTCATCGCCCGTCGCAACCACCGTGATGGTCTTGTCGAGATGGCCGGCCATGGTTTCTTCCAGCATCTCGCGCACTTCGCGTCCGCGCTCGCCGGTCAGGGCCAGCACCACCGTGTCGAAATCCGCCGCGCGCGTCATCATGGCGAGCAGCGTCGACTTGCCGACGCCCGAACCCGCAAAGATGCCGATGCGCTGGCCGAAGCAGAGCGGCGTGAAAATATCGATGACATTGACGCCGGTCCGCAAACCGCGATCCACCCGCGCGCGGCGCAAGGCCGCCGGTGCAAGGCTCTCGGACGCCATGGGCCGCGTGCCGGGCTGCAAGGCTCCCTTGCCGTCAATCGGCTGGCCCAGCGCGTTGATGACGCGCCCGCGCCATTCCGGCGCCGGGCGGATATTGAGCGGCCCTTCCTCGAAAACCGCTGCGCCAAGCGAGGGAATGATGCGGTCGTCAAAGGGTTTTACCAGCACCTGCGCATCCGCCACCCGGATGATCTCGGCAAGGCACTGATTGCCTTGCGCATGGATCGCCACCGCATCGCCCAGCCGCGCATCGCGCGAAAGCCCGCGCACGGCAATCGCCGAACGCGACACATCGCTCACCGTTCCGCCAATGCCGGTGAGCGGCTTATGTGCCACCGACTGCTGGCGGGCAAAAGCGGCAAGACGGGAGAGCGGCAGGTCAGGCGTCATCCGTTTCTGGAGCCCAGCGTCTTGATGGCTTCGGAGACGGTGGTCTCCTGCTGCGCCAGCAGATTATTGACCTGCTCGAAGGCGCGGCTCACGCTGATGAGGCGGGTCATCTCCGTCATGGCATCGACATTCGACCCCTCGATCATGCCCTGCACGACGCCGACGCTGTTGTCATCGGCCACCGGCTGGGCGGGCTTGTTCGGGATCACGCCGGACGTCCCCGCATAGGTAAGGTCGGCATCGGCGGGAATGGTGAAGAGACCGATGGCGCCGATCTGCGCGCCATTCTGGTAGATCGCGCCGTCGCTCGAAATCTTCGGCGCGCCGCCAGCCGGATTGAGCACGATGGGCGCGCCGCCGACATCGAGAACCGGATGGCCGGTGACGGTGACGAGATCGCCCGTCGGCAGCATGTTCATGCGCCCGTCCCGCGTATAGATCTGGCCTTGCGGCGTGGAGACAGACATCCACACATCGCCCTTGACCGCGACATCCAGCGGATTGTCGGTCTTGATCATCGGGCCTGCCTCGGTGCGGATGAAGCTCTTGCCTGCGGTGGCAAAACTCACATCGTCGCTGGCCTTGCTCGAAACGATGGTTTCGAACTTGGTGCCCTCGCCCCGGAAGCCGACCGTGGAGACATTGGCGATGTTTTGGGCAATGGAATCCATCCGCCGTTCCAGCGTGATGAGCGAGGAAAGCCCGACATAGATCGAATTATTCTGCATCGCCTAGCGCCCGCCCGGCTTGAAGTTCTGCAAGGTGCTCAAGATGTCCATCGAAATGCCGACCGAAGACGTACCGCCCAGAAGCAGGGACGCAATCGACGCCGGGCTGCTCGCGGTCGGGTTGTTCATCTCATACATGGCGGTAAATCGGGAAATCAGCTTCGAGACATAATCGGGATCGGACATTTTGGTGAAGTCGATCTTGTCCTCGATCATCTTCGCCTGCTTGTCGATATCGGCATTGGATATCGAGGATGGCCAGCCGAAGGTCGTCTGGATCATCGATACCAGCGCCCTGTCGCCAAGGATTTCATAGGCATTGGTGATCGTCGGCGCCTTGCGCTGGAAATAGAGCGCCAGCCGCACGCCTTCATTCTGGCTTCCCGCTTCCGTCTCCAGCGTCTGGCGAACATATTTGTCCACGACGCCCTGCTGCGCAGCGGTGCTCTGGGTCGCCTCCGCGCCCTTGCCCGCAAAATCGAAGACGGTGGCAAATTCCTTGTAGCGCTTGTCGGTCAGCTTGTTGGCCATGGCATCGTCGCTCTTGATGCCTTCCGTCAATATCTTGCGCACGAACGCCTTGGCGAAGGCCATGTCCTCCAGGCCGAACGCCTTCATCGCATAATTATAAAGGCGGCTGTCGGCCATGAAATCATCGATGGATTTCACCTTGCCGATATTCTCCTTGTAGTAGGCGGTTTCCCGCTCCACCATCGGTTCCTTCGAAACACGCTGCAACGACCGCGCCATATTCGACGCGATCAGGCGATAGCTCGTCATCGTATCGACCATGCGCATGACCCCCTGCTGAAATTTACGCTCTTTATGAAAGGTCAAGCTTGTCCGAAGCTGGCCAAAGCTGGCTTCCCCAGACAAGGTTCGCGCAAGGCGCAGCGCTTAGGTTCCCTGCAAACAGAATGTAGGCGGGAGTCTCGAGCTTTGGGCATTATTGTCGGTCTTGTCATCACACTGGGCTGTATGCTGGGCGGCTTTATCGCCATGGGCGGACATGTCAGCGTGCTCATCCAGCCGTGGGAATTCGTCATCATTCTGGGTGCGGCACTCGGCACCTTCTTCATCGCCAACCCGTTTTCGCTGGTGAAGGACACGGGCCGCGCCTGCATGGAGGCATTCAGCAATGCCGTTCCCAAGCAGCGCGACTATCTCGACGTTCTGGGCGTGCTCTACAGCCTGATGCGCGAGCTGCGCGCCAAGTCGCGCAATGAAGTGGAAGTGCATATCGACAATCCGAAGGAATCGCCGATCTTCCAGGCTTATCCGAGCGTCTTGAAGAAAGAGGACCTCACCAATTTCATTTGCGATTATTGCCGCCTCATCATTGTCGGCAATGTGCGCTCGCATGAAATCGAGGCGCTGATGGACGAGGAAATCCACACCATCGCCCGCGACAAGCTCAAGCCCTATCACGCCATGGTCAGCATTTCCGAAGCGCTTCCGGCACTCGGCATCGTCGCCGCCGTGCTTGGCGTCATCAAGGCCATGGGCGCGCTGGACCAGTCGCCGGAGGTGCTGGGCCATCTGATCGGCGCCGCCCTCGTCGGCACCTTTGCCGGTATCTTCTTCTCCTACGGCGTCGTCGGCCCGATCGCAGCCAAGATCAAATCGACCCGCGAAAAGAACAATCGCCTCTATATCGTCGTGAAGCAGACGCTTCTCGCCTATATGAACGGCTCCCTGCCGCAGATCGCCGTGGAATATGGCCGCAAGACCATCTCCGCCTATGATCGTCCGACCATCGATGTGGTCGAGCAGGAAACCATGGCGAGCGCGCCGACCCAGCAGGCGGCATAAGATGACAACCCCCGAAACAGCCACATTGGGACAAAACCGCAAAACCGATGTTCTGGCCGAGAATGTGCTGCGCGCCGCAGGCCTTTCGGGCGATGACCTGAAATCGCTTGCCCATGTGTTCAAGGATGCCTCGACGCATTTCTGCGACCGGCTGAAACACGGCTGCGCTGCCGCATTCGACATTGAGGCGGGTCAGGTGGAAAGCATCGACGATGCCGCCTTTGGCGACATTCTCGACAAGGCGGCGATCATCGCGCCCTTGAAGGCCGAGCGCTGGGGCTGCACGCTTTATCTTGCCGCCGATGCCACGCTCGTTTTTTCCGTGATCGAAGCCATGTATGGCGCGCAGGGAAATCTCGGAATCGTCGACGAAGAACGCCCCTTCGGCATGCTGGAACAGAAGATTTCCGCGCTTCTGGCCGGTCATCTCGCCGGTTCGCTGGATCAGGTCTTTGCCGGAAGCGGACAAGCGAACGGCCAGGCGCTTTTTGCCGCCGGTGAATGCATCGATACCGCCGAATTCGACCGCGAGAATTTCGAGCGCTCGCGCCTTTTCGTCTGCCGCATCGATGTTACGGCCGCGGGCAAGACCGGGCAGGTGCATCTGCTTCTGCCGCGCAGCACGCACAAGCCGATGCAGGATGCCGTGGCAGCCTTTTTGCGCCGCCCGATGAACCAGGCCGATCCGAGCTGGGCGAAGAAGATGCGCCACGAAGTCAGCCGCGCGCGCATCGAACTCGAAGCCTTCATCCAGCAGGGATCGATGACGCTGGACGCCTTGTCGATGCTGGAAATCGGTCAGGTTCTGAAACTGCCTGCCGACGCCATGCAGCAGGTGCGCCTGCGCGCTGGCGACCAGCAACTTTTCAAGTGCACGCTCGGCAAATCGGGCATTCATTTCACAGTCAAGGTCGGCGACCCCGTCAATCAGGAAGAGGATTTCATCGATGAGCTTGTTGCTGGCTAACGTGCTTTCCACATTGATGGCTCTTGCATCGCTTGGCGCGCTCATCGTGGTGGGCCGCAAGGCCAACGAGACGATCAAGCTCGGCAAGATATTGGCGCTGCGCATTGCTGCCGCCTCCAACGGGCTGGAGCGCGCCGTCAAGGCGATCCAGAGCGAGCGCGCCGATCTTGGCACTGCTTTGGCTGACGAAAACACCAAGCTTGAAGCCCGTCTTGCCGAAACGCAGCGCGTGCGCCGCGAAATGGAAGAGGCAATCGAGGAGCTGACCCGGCTGCGCAAGGCGCTGACCCGCGACATACGCCACGCGCGCAACGTCGCCGACAGCGCACGCACCGAAGACAGGATCGCCACCGAACAATCGCTTCCGAAGGAAAAGAACGCACTGCCGGTTTTCGTGCGTCGCGCGGTCCGTAAAGCTACCGTAGATCTCGCAGGCCAGGCATGAGCGCGGACAATAAGGAAAAGAACATGCAGCAGGAACTGGACGAAGCCATTGAGGAACTGCGCGAGGAAAAGCCGCGCAGCGTCCAGAAAGGTCCATCCAAGCCCAATCTCGAACTCATCATGGGCATTCCCGTCGATGTGCAGGTGGTTCTTGGCGGCACGACCATGCCGGTCGCCAATCTGATGAAGCTTGGTCGCGGCGCGGTCATCACCCTCGACAAGCAGATCGGCGATCCGGTCGATATCGTGGTCAATGGCCGCGTCATCGCGCGTGGCGAAGTGATCGTTTTGGAAGACGATTCCTCGCGTTTCGGCGTCAGCCTCACCGAAATCATCGGCAAGTAACGGACGTGACCATGGCCGACAATGAACAGCAGGCGCTTGCGGAAGACATGGAAGGCGGCGCGACCGGCCTCGTCGATACGCTGACCGGCCCGCAAAAGGCGGCGGCGATCCTCGTTGCCATCGGACGGCCTGCCGCCGCGCGTCTTCTCAAGCATTTCAATGCCGAGGACCTGCGCAAGCTTGCCGGTCATGCCCGCACGCTGGAGCCGATTTCACCGCTCGATTTCGAGCAGCTCGTCAAGCAGTTCGAGGATTCCTTTGCCGAAGGCGCTCCGGTTTCGGAAGCTGCCCAGCGCTTCGAAGGCCTGCTGCGCGAAGCGCTACCGCAGGAAGAGGTCGATGCGGTTCTCGAAGACCGTGTCCAGCCGCAGCTCGTTCAGGAATCGGTCTGGGTGCAGCTCGCACGCCTGCCGGTGGAAAGCCTGCAAGCCTATCTGACCGACCAGCATCCGCAGATCATCGCCTATATCGTGTCGAAGCTGCCGTCCGACCTTGCAGCCCGCCTGTTCGTCGTCCTGCCGCCGCAGTTGCGCAATGCCGTCGTGCAGCGCTCGCTCCATATCGGCAATGTGGCGCCAGCGGCGGTGGAACTTCTGGAAGACGTGCTGCGGCGCGACCTTCTGGGCCGCAGCGATTCCGGTCCGGTCAAGGCGCATCACGGCCAGATCGCCAACATCTTCAACCAGCTCGACAGAAGCGAGATGGAAGAACTGATGGCGAGCCTCGAAGACCTCAACCGCGACGATCTCAACCGCATCAAGGCCAAGCTCTTCACCTTCGAAGACATTGAACGCCTGTCGCAGCGCGCGCGCCTGCTGCTCTTCGATGAAGTGCAGACGGAACAGATCGCAACCGCACTGCGTGGGGCCGACACAAGGCTTCAGGAACTGGTTCTCTCCTCGCTCTCGACCCGTGGCCGACGCATGGTGGAAACCGAGCTTGGCGCCGAGCAGGGCAACATCACCGCGCAGAACATCGCCGATGCGCGCCGCACGATAGCCCGTATCGCCATCGATCTTTCCGAGCGCGGTATCATCACCCTCGACGCAAGCGAAGCTTCGTCCTGATTTCGTGTGACCCATGGCAGATGATGCTGACAAGGAAAGCAAAACAGAAGAAGCTACCGAGCAGAAGATCCGCGACGCCTTGGAAAAGGGCAACATGCCCTTTTCCCGCGAAACGCCGATCCTCGCCGGTATTGCTTCCTTTCTGATTATCGCTGTCTTTGTCGCGGGACCTGCCACCACGAAGCTGGCTGTCTTCCTGCGCGAGCTGATCGACCGTCCCGAAGACTGGCTCCTCAACAGCGCGGAAGATGCAAGCCGTCTGTTCGGTGTGCTGGCGCTGGCTGTCGGCGCAGCGCTGGTGCCGGTTTTCATCATCATCCCGCTTGCCGGTATTGCAGCCTCCGCATTCCAGAATGCGCCGCGCTTCGTTGGCGAACGCATCCGCCCGCAGGCATCGCGCATATCCCCGCTCAAGGGCTGGCAGCGGATTTTCGGGCGCGCCGGTCAGGTCGAATTTCTCAAGTCGCTGGCGAAATTCCTGGCGGCGAGCGTCATCGTCTTTATCGTCTTCTTCAGCGGCAACAGCCTTTTCACCGATGCGGTCGCCTCCGATCCGAGCGCCCTGCCGGAATTTCTGCGCGAGAACATGGTGCGCCTGCTCGTCGCCAATGTTCTGGCGATTACTGCAATCGCCGGTTTCGACCTTGCCTGGTCACGCATTCACTGGCGGCAGGAACTGCGCATGACTAGGCAGGAAGTGAAAGACGAGCTGAAGCAGTCGGAAGGCGATCCGCTGGTCAAGTCGCGCCTGCGCTCATTGGGCCGCGACCGTGCGCGCCGTCGCATGATCAACACCGTGCCGACGGCAACGCTCATTGTCGCAAATCCGACTCATTTTTCCGTAGCACTGCGCTACAAGCCTGAGCAGGATGCCGCTCCGGTCGTCGTGGCAAAGGGGCAGGATCTGATCGCTCTGAAGATAAGGGAGATCGCCGCACAGCATTCCATCCCGATATTCGAGGATGTTCCGCTGGCGCGCGCGCTCTATAAACAGGTCAATGTCGACCAGATGATAGCACCGGAATTCTACAAGGCCGTGGCCGAACTGATCCGGGTCATCAATACGCGGCATGCATTACATTAGAGCATGTCTCCCAAAAGTGGGAACCGGTTTTGGGAGTAAGACATGCATAAGAACAAATGGATAGCCATGATATTTATATGTTTCAGAACAGTGGCAGCCTGTTCCCCAGATTGGCGGTGAGACCATGAAAAGCTTGCAATTCTCCAACGAGCGCGAGGCGATCATTGCCGGGAACCTGCGCGAAGTCGCAACCGACCTTCGTCTGGTCGATCCGGCGGACTACATTGCCTTCATACGCTGCGAGCTTTTTGCCAATATCGCCGATATTGTCAGTTCGGCGACCGAGCTTTACTTCTTTCCCGGCACGCTGGAGCTCGGCCATGGCGGGGAATATCGCTGCGACTGGCAGTCGCCGCCTGCCATCGTGCTGGACATGGAGTTTCGCAATCAGGGCGTCTATGCCTATTTTCGGCTGACGCTGACCGACAAGACGGCGGGGATCGAACTGAACCACATCGCTTTCGAGGATGCGGACGAGGACCCGGCCAAGAACACGGCAAGGCTCGCCAACGCCTTCGACGCCGCCCGCCTGCCGCTTCGAAAACGGGCCTGAAGCGGTTCCCTTTTCGGGAAACATCTCGCCGATTTTCGCGACAATATGTTTAAATACCGGATGCATGAAAGCATCCGGTATTTTTTCTTCACGCAGCCGCAGGATCAGCTCAGATGATGCGTTTCCGGCATTTCGATCAGGCCCAGCGATAGCGCTGTCGCCACGGCCGAAGTACGGTTGGAGCAGTTGAGCTTGATCTTCGCGTTCTGGAGATAAGTCACGACAGTCCAGCGGGCGATGTTCAGAATTTCCGCAATCTCGCCGTCTGTCTTGCCGTTTGCCGCCCAGCGCAGGCAGTCGATTTCACGCGGGGTCAGAAGACTTGAGACCGTAGCGATATCCTTGCAGTCGCACAGGGAGGAATGAATGATCCCGGACAGGCTCAGCAGGCGCGGACGAAGCTTGGCCACGAACTGCTCGCGATCCTCGTCGGGGCTGATCTCGAAGCTGAACAGGGAACAGCCGGGCGCACCTTTCTGGCTACGGGCAGAGACGGCAATAAAAATATTGCCCAATCCGTGCTTTTCCGCATCCTGCAGCATTTCAGCGACGGCGGGGCACTCGTCGGCTTCTTCCTGAAGGTCACGAACGATGCCGCTGACATCATCCTTGAAATAGGGCGAGTCTTCCCGAAAGATCGGATCGATGACGAAATAGTTCTTGGTCGAGTAGCGCGCCGCCCAGTTGGAAGGCACGGTCATCACAACAGTGAGGTCGGAGGCATTGGTTTTCGCGCAATCGCCCATCCGTCCGCGATAAGTGTGCAGGATGTGGCGACAGCCGATTTCGTCGCGAATTCTTGTCAGCAGGGCCAGTGTATCGCTCTGGAATGATGTTCCAAAAAATGTCTTCTTAAAATTCGGAAAATGGATCAGATCGAGTGTCATTATAATAATGTCCTTGGTGCTGGCGGGCGATTTTAACCTTATTCTAGAGAAGGCGAATCGTCGCCTGAAGCCATTCAATCTTTTTAATAAGTGACAAAAAAAACAGGGCTTTTGACAACCCACAATTAATCGATGGCAAAGAATTGCACATAAAACCCGCGCCAAAATATGGCTCAATTGAGAACATAATTGGTTCGGCGGTAAAGTTTTCTTGAGTACGAGGCCCCGAGCGCCCCGACTGTTCTATTTCAGAACAACTTCGTTCTCAGTGCCATAAGCGCGGTAGAAGAAATCGACGGCAAGCTCGACATTGTTGCGAATCGTCTCTGCCGATGGCGGCTCCGACAGGGCGCCAAACAGGCGGGGTCTGTAGAGGCTGGACAGGAACAGATCAGAAAGCTGGTAGGCCATCCGCTCGGTATCAAACGGCTTGAGCTGGCCATTTTTGATCATCCGCTGGAGATATTCGGACATGACCACGAGGCTGCGCTTCGGGCCGCGTTCGTAAAACCGCGCGGCAAGCTCCGGCTTGCGGTCGCTCACGCCCAGCACGATCCGCTGGGCGCGGATAGCGCTGGAGGACGTAATGAGCGTCACAAGCGCCACGCCGAAATCGATCAGTTCCTGACGGTTCTCGAAACCGCTGTCGAGCTTGTCGATCAGCTCGCTGAACATCGTGTGGCGATAATGCTCGCACAAGGCAACGAAGAGATCTTCCTTGCTGTTGAAGTAAACGTAGATCGTTCCCTTCGACACGCCAGCCTCACGCGTGATGTCGTTCATGCTGGCGGCATCAAACCCCATGCGCAGGAATACGTTCTGGGCACCTTCGAGAATCTGGCGGCGCTTTGCAGGGTCCTGGCCAGCGCCGAGCCGCGTGCGACCGCATTCCGTTTCGGTGCAGGACGATTTGCCATCGCCGGGACGGCCGACATCTTTCTCATCATGCCGGTTCCGGTCATGCTCTATCGTATCTGCTGGCCCTTTGGTGTTGCGATCGGGTTTCATTCTTCGAGACTCATAATTTTTTCGAACCAATCGGTTCGATATCCTCTTGATATGCGCATCTTATTGATCTATGTCAACATCGAACCGAGCGGTTCAATCCGAAGGATGTGCAGAAAGTTTTCCTATGTCCGCCCCGAAGTCCGTTGATAAGGCCGATATTCATCCGTTCCCCAACGCCAAGAACTTCGCCTCGGCGACCCAGCCGGCGACGAATGAGGCACCGCTGAGCGAGAGATCGCAGCCCCATACCGTCCCCAACCCGCAGGAAGCCGCTCCCGGGGAAACCGCCAAGGGAGGCAAGAAGAAAGGCTTCGGCAAACGCGTCCTGCTGCCCGGCATTCTGACGGTCGCGGTCGCAGGCGGCCTGTGGTTCGCCTATGACTGGTGGACGGTCGGACGTTTCATGGTTTCGACCGACGACGCCTATGTGCACGGCGATATTGCCTCCATCGCGCCGAAGGTCACCGGCTATATCGAAAATATCCCCGTGGTTGCCAACCAGCAGGTCAAGGCTGGCGATGTGATCTTCCAGCTCGACGCGGGCGACTACAAGATCGCGCTCGATGAGGCCGAAGCGAAGCTTGCGACCCAGAAGCAGACGCTCATCCGCATCAAGGCGCAGACCGACGCCGCGGGGACCGTGCTCCAGCAGGCCAATGCCGACAAGCAGGCCGCAACCGCGGTCCTGACCAATGCGCAGAATACGATTGCGCGCGTGCAGAAACTGCACCAGACGCGTTTCGTCGCCCAGGCCGAACTGGACACGGCCCAGTCCTCGCTGGATCAGGCTCGCGCCAAGGTCGCAGGCAGCGATGCGCAGATTGCATCTGCGAAGGCCAATATCGAAGTGCTCAACGCCCAATATAGCGAAGCGGAAAGCACGGTGAAATCGCTGGAACTTGCTCGCGACAAAGCTGCCCGCGACCTGTCCTTCACCACCTTGCGCGCGCCGTTTGACGGCGTGATCGGCAATCTTGCCGGCAAGAAGGGCGATCTCGTTTCGCCGGGCCAGAAGATCGCCGCGCTCGTCCCGGTCAACGAGCTTTATATCGACGCGAATTTCAAGGAAACACAGCTCGCAAGCATCAAGACCGGCGAGACCGCGCATATTTATGTCGACGCCCTTGACGGCACGAAGTTCGACGGCAAGGTCGCATCCATCGCTCCGGCTTCAGGTGCCGTGTTCTCGCTGCTGCCACCGGAAAATGCCACCGGCAACTTCACCAAGATCGTGCAGCGCGTGCCCGTGCGCATCATGATCCCGAAGGAAGCGCTGGAATCCGGCAAGATTCGCGCGGGCCTCAGCGTCGTGGTCGATATCGATACGCGCACGGCGCCCGGCGAAAAGGCCGACTGATCGAGACCTGTGGGCTGACATGAAATAACAGATGGCGGCGCGCTGAAACGGATTTCGCGCGCCTTTCTCTTTCATTCCGGAGTGCGCCGTCATGGCCGCAGACACGACGATGGGGCCCTTGACCCCGGCAGATGACCGCATCGACCCGAAGAAGGCCATCGGCTTTCTGGCCATGGTGTTCGGCATGTTCATGGCGATCCTGGACATCCAGATCGTCTCGGCTTCGCTTGCCGAAATCCAGGCGGGCCTGAGCGCCAGTTCCGATGAAATTTCCTGGGTCCAGACCTCCTATCTGATCGCGGAAGTCATCATGATTCCGCTGTCAGGCTTCCTTGGCCGCCTGTTGTCGACGCGCGTGCTCTTCACCTTTTCGGCTGCGGGCTTCACCCTTGCCAGCATGCTCTGCGCGACGGCGACGAACATCGAGCAGATGATCGTCTACCGCGCCATCCAGGGCTTCATCGGCGGCGGCATGATCCCCAGCGTGTTCGCAGCCGCCTTCACCATCTTCCCCCCGTCCAAGCGCTCCATCGTCTCGCCAATGATCGGCCTTGTGGCGACGCTCGCCCCCACCATCGGCCCGACCATCGGCGGTTATCTCAGCCACGCTTTTTCCTGGCACTGGCTGTTTCTGGTCAATGTCGGCCCCGGCATTCTCGTCACCATCGCCGCATGGAACCTGATCGACTTCGACGAAGGCGACAGTTCACTCCTGAGCAAGTTCGACTGGTGGGGCCTGATCGGCATGGGTGCGTTCCTCGGCTCCATGGAATATGTGCTGGAGGAAGGCCCGCGCAACGACTGGCTGCAGGACGACGCGATCTTCTTCCTTTCCATCGTCATGGTCGTCGGCGGCATCGTCTTCTTCTACCGGGCGTTTACGGCGGAGCAGCCCATCGTGGATTTGCGCGCCTTCAGGAATGTCAATTTCGCCTTCGGCTCGCTCTTCTCCTTTGTCATGGGCGTTGGCCTCTACGGCCTTACCTATCTCTATCCGCTCTATCTGAGCAGCGTGCGCGGCTATGACGCCCTGATGATCGGCAAGGCGCTGTTTGTCAGCGGTCTCGCCATGTTCTTCACCGCGCCGGTTGCCGGTTTCCTGTCCAACCGGATGGACCCGCGCCTGATGATGATGATCGGCTTCCTCGGCTTTGCCGCCGGAACCTGGCTGGTAACCGGCCTCACCGCCGACTGGGATTTCTATGAATTGCTGCTGCCGCAGATTCTGCGCGGCTGTTCGCTGATGCTGTGCATGGTGCCGATCAACAATCTGGCGCTCGGCACGCTTCCGCCCTCCCTGTTGAAGAACGCGTCCGGCCTGTTCAACCTGACACGCAATCTGGGCGGCGCTGTCGGCCTTGCCGTCATCAACACGATCCTGACCCGGCGCGGCGACATGCATTATGAGCGGCTGGCCGAACATGCCCGCTGGGGCAATGCCGAAGCGGAAAGGATGATCGCCAATCTGACCGCCAAATATAATGCGGCGGGTCTGGACGGCGCGACCATCGCCATTTCCAAGCTTTCCGGCATGGTGCGCCAGCAGGCGACCCTCCTGTCCTTCATCGACGTGTTCTTTATCCTCACGATGATGTTCTGTTCGCTTGCCGTCTGCGCCATCATGCTGCGCAAGCCCAAGCAGGTTGCCGGTGGAGGCGGAGGGCATTAGGCCCCCGCCTCCAGCTTCATACGAAACCTGAGGGTTTTCATTCTCATTTCGGAAATTTTCGTTTATCCCCTCGCATACGGCATCGATGCCGCACCGGGACAAACCCTTGTCGCACAGGGAAAAGCGTCTTGCAGTTTTATGACAATCGCGAATTCTCTGTCACAATTCCTGTCATAAAAATGCCGCTCCCGCAAACGGATGAATTGCTAAGTCTCTGAAAACGTGTTTCACTTTCCGTCGCTGGCAGTTTGTGACAAGCCACAAACTGTCATCCAACCGTCATACAGGGCGGGTATCGGGAATGCGCGAGCACCGGAATCGACCCGGGGCGTTCGCCGGACCTTAAACAGGGGAGTCAAACAATGCTTAGCTACACAGCGCGTCTGCTGTCGCTTTCGACGGCGATCGCCGTTGCCGGAGTTTCCATCGCCGCTGCCGAGCCGTCAGCCGAACTGATCGCCGCCGCCAAGGCAGAAGGCGAACTGACCACCATCGCACTCCCGCATGACTGGTGCGGCTATGGCGGAATCATCCAGAGCTTCAAGGACAAGTATGGCCTCAAGGTCAACGAACTGAACCCGGACGCCGGTTCGGGCGATGAAGTCGAAGCCATCAAGGCCAACAAGGACAACAAGGGTCCGCAGGCTCCTGACGTCATCGACGTCGGCTTTGCCTTTGGCGCTTCTGCCAAGAAGGATGCCCTCATCCAGCCTTACAAGGTCGCAACCTGGGACGAAATTCCGGATAGCGCCAAGGATCCGGAAGGCTACTGGTACGGCGATTATTACGGCGTTCTGGCTTTCGAAGTGAACAAGGACATCGTCAAGGACGTGCCCACCGACTGGGAAGACCTGCTCAAGAGCGACTATGCGAACTCCGTCGCGCTTGCAGGTGATCCGCGCGTTTCCGCACAGGCCATTCTCGGCGTTCATGCCGCCGGTATCGCCCGTGGCGGCGAGCCGGGCGAAGCCGCAGGCAAGAAAGGCCTTGAATTCTACAAGGAACTGAATGCCAACGGCAATTTCGTTCCGGTCATCGGCAAGGCCGCTTCTCTGGCGCAGGGTTCGACCCCTATCGTCATCCGCTGGGACTATAACGCGCTCGCCGACCGCGACACGCTCAAGGGCAATCCGGAAGTCGAAACCGTCATTCCGAAGTCGGGCGTCATCGCCGGCGTCTATGTTCAGGCGATCAGCGCCTACGCACCGCATCCGAACGCTGCGAAGCTTTGGATGGAGCACATCTATTCGGATGAAGGTCAGCTCGGCTATCTGAAGGGCTATTGCCACCCGATCCGCTTCAACGCGATGGCGAAGGCCGGCAAGATCCCGCAGGAACTGCTCGACAAGCTGCCGCCGGCAGCAGCCTATGAAAAGGCTATCTTCCCGACCCTGGAGCAGATCGAGGCCGCGCAGACCACGATCACCAAGGAATGGGATAGCGTCGTGGGCGCAAACGTCCAGTAAGGACCGCGAGCGCCGGGCTCGTGCCTGTCGCATCGAACACATATCGCGTCGGCCTTACACGGTCGGCGCGATATCAAAGGGTTCACACTCAGGCACTTTATTGATTGCCTGACACCGAATGACAGCCCTTGCTGATCGCATAAATAAAACAAAAAGTTGGAACGATTCAGTTCCGTTCTGCGGGAACCCGGTCTAAAGAAAGAGCGCATGAGTGCAGTAGCAGAAACAAACGTCCCCAGCAGCGGGGCGCGCAAACGCCAGCTTCCGTTGTCCTGGCTTGGCGTGACACCGTTTTTCATCTTCGCCATTCTGTTCCTGATCTGGCCGACGATGTATCTCATCATCGGCGCGTTTCAGGACCCGGCAGGCAACTTCACGCTCCAGAACATCTACGATCTGTTCCAGCCGCAAATCATGAGCGCCTACTGGATATCGATCAAGGTCAGCCTTGCATCGGCCATTGGCGGCGCGATCATCGGCTTCTTTCTCGCCTGGGCGGTCGTCCTCGGCAATCTGCCGCCATGGCTGCGCCCGACGGTGCTGACCTTTTCCGGCGTGGCGTCGAACTTTGCGGGCGTGCCGCTGGCCTTCGCCTTTCTGGCGACACTGGGACGAACCGGCTTCGTGACCATTCTGCTCAGGGAATGGTTCGGCTTCAATCTCTACTCGACCGGCTTCAACCTGCTCTCCTTCTTCGGGCTGACGCTGACCTATCTGTTCTTTCAGATACCGCTGATGGTGCTGATCCTGACGCCTGCGCTCGATGGCCTGAAAAAAGAATGGCGGGAAGCCTCGTCCATTCTGGGCGCGACCACAGCCCAATATTGGCGCATGGTGGCCTTCCCGATCCTGTGGCCGAGCCTGCTCGGCACAACGCTTCTGCTGTTCGCCAATGCCTTTGGCGCCATCGCAACCGCCTATGCCTTGACGGGTTCCTCGCTCAACATCGTGCCTATCCTGCTTTATGCCCAGATTCGCGGCGACGTTCTGCATAACCAGAACCTCGGCTATGCGCTGGCGCTCGGCATGATCGTCATTACCGGTGTTTCCAACCTCATCTATATCTGGCTGCGCATGCGCGCCGAGAGGTGGCAGCGATGAAAGGCTTCAAGGCTCAAAAAATTGGAGCGTGGGTCGCTTTCCTGATCGGGGCGATCTACTTCCTCGTGCCCCTGATCGGCACATTCGAATTCTCGCTGCGCATGCGGCGCGGCGAATATTCCTTCGATGCCTATCGGGTCGTGTTCGCCGATCCGAACTTCCAGGCGACCTTCGGCTATTCAATCCTGCTTGGCCTGCTGACCATCATATTCGGTGTGTTGCTGGTGGTGCCGACTGCCTATTGGGTGCGCCTGCGCCTGCCGCAATTGCGCCCCGTGATGGAATTCATCACGCTGATGCCGCTGGTCATTCCGGCGATCGTCATCGTGTTCGGTTATCTGCGCATCTACAACTCGTCGTCATGGCTGCCGTTCACGGCGTCAACACGGGCAACCGACGTGCTTTTGATGTTCGGCTATATGACGCTGTCGCTGCCCTATATGTACCGCGCCGTCGATACGGCGATGCGCACCATCGACGTCACGACGCTGACGGAAGCCGCGCAAAGCCTCGGCGCAGGCTGGGGACGCATCATGTTCAAGGTGATTTTCCCGAACGTGATTTCCGGCGTGATGAGCGGCGCCTTCATCACATTCGCCATCGTCATCGGCGAATTCACGCTGGCCTCGCTTTTGAACCGCCCTGCCTTCGGCCCCTATTTGCAGCTGGTCGGCGCAAACCGCGCCTACGAACCGTCAGCGCTGGCGATCATTTCGTTCGGCATCACGTGGCTCAGCATCATCATGCTGCAACTCGTTTCACGCCTCAATAAATTCAAAACAACCGCCGGGTAACATTCATGGCTTTTCTCAATATCAAGCACCTGAAAAAGAGCTTTGGCGCCAATACCGTCGTCCACGACTTCAACCTTGCCGTGGAAAAGGGCGAATTCGTTTCCTTCCTCGGTCCATCGGGCTGCGGCAAGACAACCGTTCTGCGCATGATCGCCGGTTTCGAGACGCCCGACAGCGGCGCGATTGAAATCAACGGCAAGGATGTGGTGGACCTCAAGCCCAACCAGCGCAATATCGGCATGGTGTTTCAGGCCTATGCGCTGTTTCCCAATATGACGGTTGCGCAGAATGTCTCGTTCGGCCTGCGCGTCGCCGGAAAGCCAAAGGCGGAAATCGACGCCACGGTGAAGGAAATGCTGGGCCTCATCCGTCTCGACCATCTGGCGGGTCGTTATCCCTATCAGATGTCCGGCGGCCAGCAGCAACGCGTCGCGCTTGCGCGTGCGCTCGCCACCAAGCCGCAGGTTCTCCTGCTTGACGAGCCGCTATCGGCGCTGGATGCGAAAATCCGCATCTCCCTGCGCGAGGAAATCCGCGCCATCCAGCAGAAGCTCGGCATTACGACCGTCTTCGTCACCCATGATCAGGAAGAAGCGCTGTCGATATCCGACCGCATCGTGGTCATGCACGAAGGCCGCGCCGATCAGATCGGCTCGCCTTTCGACATCTATAACCGCCCGGCCTCGCGCTTCGTGGCGTCCTTCGTCGGCACGCTCAACATGCTGGAGGCCTCGGTCAGCGAACCGGGCCAGAACAGCATCGATCTCGACGGGCGCACCATCACCGTGCAGGAAAAGCTCGACCATCATCCGAAGGGGAAGCCGCTGACGCTTGCCTTGCGCCCGGAAGCTGTCAGCCTCGAAGCCCGCAAGAGCCATGACACCTCACTGGATGCAACCATCGAGGACGTGCATTTCCTCGGCTCCGTCATCCGTACGCGTGTGGCATTGGGCAAGAACCGCCTGTCGTTCGACGCGTTCAACGACCCGACCCAGCCACCGCCGCAGCGCGGCGACAAGGTGACGGTGCATTTCGCCTCGCACGATCTGCTGGTATTGGCGGATTAGAGCGCATCCCGAAAAGTGTGAAACCGTTTTCGGACAGGATACGGCCCGCTTCAGTTCAGCCTTTGCATCGCAGTTCACATATGAGGCATTTGGCGGAACGTGCCGATTGTTCAGACAACAAAGCCCCGGCTGGAACCGGGGCTTTGCTTTTTGGAAGGCGGGTTTGCGCCTTACCACTTGACCTTGAAGCCGACGGTGCCCTTGAGGGCGTAGCTGTCGGCGAAGTGGTTGAGCGCGGTGTTGATCGAGCCTTCGCCATAGACGGCATATTTGTTGTCGGCCCAGGCATAGGTACCGCCAGCGCCGATGCCGCCCCAGGTCCGGTCATTGTCGGTGTCAAAATCGACGCCCGCCACATTGACCGACGATCCACCCAGCATCTCCTGATAGAGATTGGCAATGCC
>NZ_JBVPGR010000018.1:0-39039 GCF_055816895.1 Ochrobactrum sp. PL_is501
CGTGGTGTTGCCGCCAACCGTGCCGTGACCGCCAAACCAACCGCCGGACGCGACATTGACCGTACCGGTGCCGTCGCCAAGCTTGCCGCCGTCAAGGCGCAGCCTCCCGGCATTGATATTCGTGTTGCCCTTGAAACCGCTACTGTCGCCCAAAAGCGCCAGCGTGCCGTCACCCGATTTGGTCAAGCCGCCCGAACCGGTGAAGACATTCGACAGCGTAAACACATTGTTGGCATCGGCAATGTCGAAGCCGCCGCCATTGGTGCCCCAGTTGATCAACTTGGTGGTATCGTTGAAAGCCGTGCCGGTCACCCGCAGCGTGCCGCCATCAAAATTGAGTGCGCCCGTGCCAAGGTTCTCTTGCTGTTCGACCGAAATCACGCCAGCGTTAAGATAAGTAGCGCCATAACTGTTATTGCCCGAAAGCACCAGCGTGCCGGTGCCCCTCTGCGTCACGCTGCCCGTGCCGCTAATCGCGCCGGAAAGCGCGGTTGCGCCAGTGTTATCGACCACAAGATCGCCGCCCGTCAGGGCGATATCGCCAACAATCGCACCATCCGTGGTGCCGTCGCCCAGTTGCAGAATGCCGCCCAAAACCGTCGTGCCGCCCGTATAGCTGTTATTCGCCGTCAGGACCAATGTGCCAGCACCGGATTTGGTGAAACTGCCCTTGGCGCTAGCTGCATCCGAGAAAACCCCGCTGAAAGTCGCCGTCTTGGTATCATCAACGGAAATCGTGCCGCCGCCGGAAGCCAATGCAACCGCCCGCGCGGAGTTCATCGTATCCATGACTTGCAGAGTGCCGCCGTCGAAACGCAGCCCGCCCGATGCATCGCCCAGATTGGCATCTGACGAAACAGACAGGATGCCTGCATCCAGATTGGTGCCACCCGAATATCTATTCGTACCCGAGAGCACCAAAGTGCCATCCCCGCGCTTGGTCAGCGAGCCCATGCTGCCCGCACCAAAATCTTGATTGACCGTAAACGTGTTGCCCGCATCGGCAATGTCAAACCCGCCGCCGCCAGCACCCCAGTTGATCGTGCGTGGTGTCGATTGCATCGTTGTGCCGGTGATCCGCAAATTACCGCCATCGAAATTCAACGCAACCGTCGCATCGCCAAGGTTTTTCTCCGAGCCGACCGAAAGCGTGCCGCCATTGATGTTCAGCGTACCAGTAAAGCCCGAATTATCCGCTGTAAGAATCGTCGTGCCAGAAAGCTGGTTGATCGTCCCAACACCGGAAATCGAAGGGTCAAATCTATAGTTGGTATCCGTATGATTGAAGTTGATCCTGCCTGTGCCAGTGCCGACGCCACCTTCGCCGATGATAACAGACTGGGCCCGCAACTGCCCGGCCCCAGCAGCTGATTCCCCAACAGCACCACCAATATTCAAAGTGCCGCTGCCACCATGACCTCCCACCTCAACTTTACCTCGCCCTTTGTCACCTTGGGTAACAATTGCACCGTTACTGATGGTCAACGTGCCAGTGTTTTGGAACCCCACTTCTAGTGCGCTCCCAGTGTCGTTCCAGGTCGAACCGATCCCATCAACGACGACTGTACCGGTCGTACTACCGTCGGCCCCGCAGCAACCAGTGCCGATTCCAGAATTTTGAATAGAATTATCTAGGCTACTGGTTACAGTGCCACCTCGACGGATGATCAAGGTGCCTTTAGCGCTGCCATACGGTGATACCCCATCCTCATAACCTACGAACAGTCCGCCCTTCAATATCCACGATGACCCCTGTCCGTCGACCGTCACATACCCCTGAGACCCCGTCTTTCCTATATAACTGGCTACGTTAGCGGTCCCGCCAGAAACCGTGCCGCCATTCGTAATGTTCAACGTGCCATCACCGTAAACACCAATGTAGATTGCGGATTGGCCGGACAAAACCGAGCCAGTTCCATCGACAGTAATGGTACCTGTGCCCCCCCTTGCAGAAGAGGAGCGGACAACATCTGTGACGGTAATTTGCGCACCTGAGTTGATAATGAGTGTGCCATCGCCGATGTTTCCAACTCGGAGGCGACCGTCAATCTGCCAACCTGAATCATGGGTGCCCGGAACAGTCTCTGTCTTGCCGCCATCAATCGTATAGTCAACGGCAAAAGCCGGCTGCACCATGCCTGCGCCGAGCCCCCCGACCACGAGCGCCAGCACCGAAGCGCCTGCGCGCAAGCTGCGTTTGAACGGAACCGCCAAAGGCGAACGGGTTGACAGTGCTGGCTGTCTCGA
This sequence comes from Ochrobactrum sp. PL_is501, assembly GCF_055816895.1. Lineage (NCBI taxonomy): Bacteria > Pseudomonadati > Pseudomonadota > Alphaproteobacteria > Hyphomicrobiales > Brucellaceae > Ochrobactrum > Ochrobactrum sp. PL_is501. The sequence goes on from NZ_JBVPGR010000018.1 coordinate 2,248, forward strand.
ACGGTCAATCATCTTGTCTTCCAAACTTGCTTCAAAAAAAATCGATGCGCATGAATGCTCAGCCGGCAGATGGCTCTTACCGAGCCAACCGTCACCGGCTGCAATTTGCGAAAACATCGCCCCCGCCTGCATCCGCCAGACAAGGCGCGTCATTTCACGCAAGAACAATAAAAATTTCTGTCCCGATTTTCAGCTTATACACGCCATACAATAAATATCAATTAATCAGTACAAGTTCTATTTACTTTGTTGATAAGATTTATTTTAGAAGAAGCTAAATTATTTATGATTACATGATGATAGTTCGATACACCTACTATCGTCATCTCACATCAACAGGACTTCAATTTAGGGAATACTTAAAAACCGCAGGAAAAGCTGAAGACCTGGTTGCACGAGCATGAGATCAAGATCGCCGCAGTCAATGCGCCGATGCCTGTTGCCCAGTCTCCCGTTCCCTCCGAAGGTTGGGTTCGTCGCATGGTCCTGCGCGTCAAAGCAGGAACAAATGGCCGTCCTTCGGTAATTCCTCACCGGTAAATATCGTAATTGTCTTCTGGCAGCAGTTGGTTGCGGCTTCTCGCATACAGACCTCGATGAACCCCACACGCACTTCCCGCCGCGCGCCGTCCTGCGCCAATTCCTCCAGTTGCTCGCCGCCGTCACCTGTGGCCTCAAACCATTCGTGCCCAGGTTTGGATGACTTGACGGTCGAAAATGTCCAGGTTGCCTGCAAAGATCGAGGTGTCAAAAGCCGCAGTAAGTCTCTGAGATCAAGCGCCAGGACATTTTCTTTGAGATCATAAATCCTAAGTATCGCCATAACGTCCCCCTGACCGGAGGATTCGCTTTGGCAGCAGCACTTTGTCAACAGGACCTAAATTAAAACCGCAGTTTCCATATAATTCCCTATAACCTTTTTTATCTGTAGTAATATCGACACACCCTGGATAATCAGATGTATAAAATATAGTACTTACATCTAAACAACACAATAAAAGGCCACAATCGACTTATTTAATACTATAATCTGTTCTTTCCCTCCGGTTAGGCTTGCCCCAATTTAAAGAGCGAGGATTCCCTCCAATAAAGCCGTTTTCCGTGTGAATTGGCGTATAGCTCTAAAAACAACGCAACGCTGTCGAAAGGTTCTTCAACAAACTCAAACACTTCCGGGCCATCGCAACCCGATACGACAAACGCGACGATAATTTCCTCGCCTCTATCCAGCTTGCTTCAATTCGTATTTGGCTTCGATCTTATGAGTCGGTCACCTAGGCAGTGGGAAGAGGGTCACATGGCTCAGTTCTCAATGAAAATTAGCGGCTGATCCGGCTCACTTCTGCGTGGAAATCAACAGGCCTCCAGCAAACCCGTCTAAGTTCGGACCTTTTCAAAAAAGCGATTACACAACGTCCTCAATAGTAAACGACTTTCACAAGTAAATGTTTAATTCTGCTTAGCCAATCCATAGCGCTTAACCCATCCGCCTGATAATAGTATTCTGATCCAAGTTCCTTCAATGAGCGCTCAATCGCTAGTTCATTATCGGGAAAACGACGCATTAGGTCATCCAATTCATCAATGGTCGCCTTTATCTGATCCTGAGATAATTTGCTCGCAAAAGCTGCAACTACGTCCGCATCAGTGTCACCTTCAATGTCCCAATCCTGATGAAAGTACCCGCCAAAGAGTTGCTTCAAATAATCATTTTGATTGGCACAGGGGATCCAGTCAAGATTTTATATCCGATATTCATAGATGGGTCCTTTTGCAAAACAATTCGTATGTTTGACGAGGGAACAGATGTGTTTCCTCCCCGATTCATGACACTTCCCACTATTCTCCCAACGTCATAATTGATCACTAGGCGGTTATTCGTTCCACTCAAGAAAGCATTTATCTCGCTAGCATGAGTATCAATTGCAGAAGCAGTTGCGAATTCTGCAGAAGCTCTGTCTAAGAACGAAGATGCCGCAGAGATATTTGGCTGCGAAGCTAATCTCGCCGAGAGTTCCGCATCAGTTTTTCCCACATGTCGAGCTATTAGATGCCCGCCCGCAGCTTCATGCAGGCCGATATCGCCGCCGACCTGCCGGCCAATGGCCCACATCCGCTCTGCCGCCAGGCACTGATCCGATGCGACACCGATAGCCACCTGTTCTGGTACCAGCGCTATCATCATGTGATGCTCGACGGGTTCAGCTTCACGGCGCTGACGCGCCGCGTGGCGGAAATCTACAGCGCGCTTTCCGCCGGCGAAGCCGTGCCGCCGTCACCCTTCGGTCCCGTATCGGCGGTGATCGATGAACGCCGCACCTATGAAAACTCGGACGCCTTCGCTTCAACCGCTGAGAGTTACATCAAAGTTAAGGTTACGGTGCCACACGGTCCAATAAGGATGTCGAATTATTCAGCTTCGAGGCAGTTCGTCACCTCAAAGTGTACTTTTTTCCATAGTTCGTCTTCAATACTCGAAAAATTAGCATACTGAGTTATCATGCCTGATCTTTGTAATTGTCTGAGTGTTTCTTTGATGTCGGTGCCCTGGTTCAATTTATCGAGAGAGCTAAGAAAATATTTAGCGACATCGCCCTTGCCGTTTTTTGACAACTCCAATGCCAAGCTCTCAATTGCTGACTTTGCTATTTCTAAGTTCATTTGAAAGCCTTGTCTGTTCTTGTTACCCATGAATTCGGAAGATTTTGAATTACTGCTTGGTAGCCTTGTCCAGGGTAGCCTGCGCCTTGAGAAGCTGCAGCCCCTTCACTAACCCACGTACCCGCCGGAACGTTAAATTCTGAAACAGCTGTAATTTTCACGCCCCAATCATCCCTAATAGCCAAATTTTTTCGTAGTTCTCTTTCAGTTCCGTACTTTTCATTAGTAACCCAGCTTATTTTCTTTCCAGTTCTATTGTCTACACCATGGTATTTATAGAATGGGGTATCTACTAATAATTTTCGATTGGTATAAACTCCATCAGAAAAAGTATCTGCCACTTCTCTTGGTAAGGTTGGGCCAGGTAAATCTGATGTCCTACTCAGTTTTGCCAAGGCTTCATCGCCTTTGGCCAGACGTTTTCCGTCTACTACGAATTTGTAGCCACCGACGCCAACCGTTACAACGATGACACCCAGATCGATGTAAGTCTGGAGCTTTTCGGCTTGTTCCTGGCTATAGCCCATCTGTTCGCTGGTAAGGATTGCGACCAGTGCAGTTTTGGCCTCCTGTCCTGTAACAGCCTTTTGTATGTCAGCGGAAAGATGGTTGACAGACGGTGGTTCCGACGCTGCGATGATCACTGCACTAGCCGAGAATTGGCGGATGACGAATGTCTACGATGAACTCCTTAACCAGAACCGCGCGTTCCGAGCGCGCGTCCTGGCCTTCGCGGACATGTGGCCAGTTCTGAACGTCCGCGAGGTTCGAAAAAGCTTGGATTCGACGCGTTTTGGCAGATGGACCGAGACGCCCTTTTCGAGGCCTGCCGGCGCGAGGACGTCAAGATGCAGCCGGTGGGTTGGACGGCCGGCAATCTTCCTACTTGGCCTCAGCTTCTTCGCACGATCTATCTGATCCGCTGCAATCTGTTCCATGGCGCCAAGTCGCCTCAAAACGGTCGCGACCGAGATCTCGTTCGCCAGGCAGGCTGGATCCTGCGCTCGTTCATCCGAGACACTGGATGTTTCGATTGGCACGATTGAAGGTCGACTGCGCCGCTCCTATCGCTGAAGGTCTCTTTACCCCCCATCTGTTACCGGAGGCTGCCAGTCCACTTCCGGCCCCTTTCCGGTCAATATGAACGGCAGTTTGACGCGACTACATATGGCAAAATTCCCCTTTTGCCATATGTGAAAACTCGACAAACTAGAGCATATATTTGAGAACATATCCAAGCCAGACGCTCGACATAAAAGCCTGCGGCTCCGCCGTCGAACGGGTAGCAAGTGTCGCGGATTTTCGTTGGGTGCCCAGCGCTCCGTCAACAACCTATTATTTTCAGAGCCAACGAAAGACCGCGTGGCTTGTTCACGGTACAGTGTATCGCAGTCGGGGAAACTTTACAGTCGAACACAAAAATCCGCGATGCGTAAAAGAATGCGGCTTACGCCGCGTTCGTGATGCCACGATGAAATGCCTGAGGCTGAAGGTAAAGACATACGGTTATTTGCCGGTTGCTTTTTGAATTCGCACTTATTGGCGTTGTCAGGAGATATACAGAACCAGCAAAAATCATATCGTAAGGTGCAATGTCGACCTCAGTCTGTGCGCACGTGGTTCGTACGCGAACCAGTGAGACTTGCGTGGCGATGTGCATGGCAAATCTATCGCATCAGCGTCTGCGAGCGTCGGAGCAAAAGACTGCCGCCTCACTGACCACAAGACGGCTTCACAATTACCCGACGAAGTCATCGCCTCTTAGCGCAACCGGCCTTCGTCGGAGCTGTACGACATAAAGTGGTGGTCTCTATAAATCGGGGGGAGCTTTGTCCAGATCGATAAGGACGTACTCCGCGCCACTGGCGAAGATTGAGTTTTGCCTTAAGATTAATAATGTTGCTTAAAATAACGGCAAAAAGAAATAGCTTGACGGAATTGCGCTAAATTCAGTAATTTCTGGGTCAAATTCGTATTTTGGCATTTAGGCCCTTCTCGGAATCTGAAAATTCCGGAGGGGTTTTTTTGTTTGGCTTTCTGCATGTCTCAAAACAACAAAATTGACATCCCTGTCGGCGTCTTGTTTTCACACTCCGGTCCCTATCAAAAACTGGGCTACGAGGGCTATTGCGGAGCTATGGCTGCGATCAAGGCCGTCAATGATCGGGACCTTCCATTCAGTCTCGTTCCACTAATTGCCGACCCGAGCGGCAACCCCGACCGTTATGCGCCGCTGAGTGAAGAGCTGATTTCGCAACAGGGCGTTAAACACATCGTCGGCTGCACCACATCCTGGAGCCGCAAGGAAGTCATTCCCGTTGTCGAAAAGCGCGATGCACTGCTCTGGTATCCCTGCGTCTATGAAGGTTTTGAAGCGAGCGACCGCGTCGTTTATACGGCGGCCTGCGCCAACCAGCATCTTGTCCCGCTGATCGACTTTATTGTGCCCCGCTTCGGCAACCGCGCTATGTTGCTCGGCTCGAACTATATCTGGGGCTGGGAAACCAATCGCCTCGCCCGCGAAATGCTGAATGCAGCTGGCGGCGAAGTTCTCGGTGAGCGCGCCATCGCCATCGGCGACTCGGATATTGACCATCTCATCCGGGAAATCGAAAGCAAGAAGCCCGACTTCATCCTCAACAATCTGATCGGTGAATCGTCCTATACGTTCCTGCGCGCCTATGCGGAACTGGGCCGCCGAAACAGCGATTTCCGCACCTATGTCAGGCCCGTTCTGAGCTGCAATCTCTATGAAAGCGAGCTGGAGCATGTCGGCAATGCCGCCGAGGGCAATTACAGCGTAAGTTGCTATTTCCGCACACTGCCGGGCGAAACCAATCGCGCCTTTCTGGAAGCCGTCAGAAGCAATGGCTTTGACGGTAGCCTTTCGGCCATATTCGCCCAAGCCTATTCCAGTGTTCTGATGATCGCCGCTGGTATCGAACGGGCAGGCACCGACGATGTCGAAAAAGTGCTCGCCGCAGTCCAGACGCACACCACAAGCACGCCGCTCGGCGATGTGCTGGTCGAACCGCGGACAAACCATATCGCCCTGCCCGCCCATATCGGACGGGCCAGACAAGATTGCAGCTTTGAAATCGTGCATGAAGCCGAGGTCGCCATTCAGCCGGACCCGTTCATGGCGCGAACGCATCTTCAAACATCCGTCAATCCGGGCCAGCAGCCCGGCTTTCTGAGGCTCGTCAAATGACCATGACAGACCCGGCCTTCACCGTCGCCAGTTGGGGCGCATTCGAAAACTGGACCGCGCTGATCGTTCATCGCCGCCATACCAATGTCGATGCGATTGTGCAACAGTTGCGCCGCATCGGCGTGGACGCCGTGGAATGCTGGCCGGATCTGCCTGAGCACGCTGACATCTCCCGGTTCAACGTCGTCTTCTTCGATGTCGATATGGGCTATGACGAGCAGTTTCCGTGGCCGCCGCAGCAGGCCCCCGTGCCCACAGTCGCCCTGATCGGCTCGGAAGCACCGGGCCGGATCGGCTGGGCGCTCAATCAGGGCGCGGATGCACAGCTTTTGAAGCCAATCGGCAATGCGGGCGTCTATAGCGCTCTGGTCATCGCCATGCACAATTTCCAGCGTCGCCATGCGCTGGCAACCGAAATCGGCGAGCTGCGCGAAAGCCTTGCCGGACGCGAAGCCATTGCGCAGGCCACGGCAATCCTGATGTTCGCAGACAATATCTCCGCCAGACAGGCCTATCAGAAACTGCGCCTTGCCGCGATGGCGGAGCGCATCAGTGTCGAGGCCTTTGCCCGGCGGTTTCTGAACGAAAAGCAGACAGGGAACGATCGTGAGCGCGCTTGACACTCTTCCGGTCGGCCAGAAAAAAGCCGAACGCGGCGTTCTTGGCCGCATCATCCGCCGACCGCTGGCCGCATTCGGCCTTGTGGTCATCATCGTCACTGTCGCAGCCGCGCTCTTCGCGCCGTGGATCGTTCCCTTCGATCCGAACGAACAGTTCTTCGACGGCCTGACGCTGGAAGGCGCGCCGCTCGCGCCCAACCTGAAATTCTGGTTCGGCACCGATCTCGTCGGGCGCGATCTGTTCTCCCGTCTGGTCTACGGTGCGCAGACATCGCTGATCATCGGCGTGGTAGCCAACGGTATTGCGGTGCTCATCGGCTCGACTGTCGGCATTTGCGCCGGATATTTCCGTGGCTGGGTGGAAACCGTGCTGATGCGGTTCACCGATCTGATGATGGCCTTCCCCGCTTTGCTGCTGGCCATTGTGCTCGCCGCGATCTTCAAGCCGAGCCTCTGGATCGTCGCGATGGTGATCGCAATGGTCAACTGGGTGCAGATTGCGCGCGTGCTCTATACGGAAACCCGGTCTCTTTCGGAACGCGATTTCATCGAAGCTGAGCGCGCCATGGGTGCGGGTGCGCCTCGCATCATCCTCAAGCATATCCTGCCGCATCTCTTTTCCACGATGATCGTCTGGGCCACGCTTGGTATCGCCACCACCGTTCTTCTGGAGGCCACGCTGTCCTTCCTCGGCATTGGCGTGCAACCGCCAACGGCCTCCTGGGGCAATATCATCTTCGAAAACCAAACCTACTTCACGAGTGCACCCTGGCTCGTCTTCATTCCGGGCGCAGCAATCCTTTTGCTGGCGCTCGCCTTCAACCTCGTCGGTGATGCCTTGCGCGATGTGCTCGACCCAACCCAGCAGGGGCATCACTGATGCTTGCCTATATTGCCCGCCGCCTCATCCAGACTGTGATGATCCTGATCGGCATCAGCTTCGTGACCTTCATCCTGCTTTATCTGGTGCCAGCCGATCCGGCGCGCCAGATTGCCGGGCGCAGCGCGACAGCACAGACGGTCGAGAATATTCGTGAGCAGCTTGGCCTCAACCTGCCCTTCTATGAGCAATATCTACGCTATTTGAAGGGGCTCGTTCAGGGCGATCTCGGACGCTCCTATCTTCAGAAAACCGAAGTGGCGTCGCTGATCTGGTCGCGCCTGCCCGCAAGCCTGCTGCTGATGGCCGGCGCCATCTTCTCGGAACTCGCCATCGGTCTCACCATGGGCGTCATCGCGGCCACCCGGCGCGGCAGCCGCACCGACAATGCCTTGATGATCTTTTCATTCGTCGGCGTTTCGGCCCCGCAATTCGTTATCGGCATTCTGATGCTCTACGTGTTTGCGGTTAAGCTCGGCTGGTTCCCGATCGGCGGCTACGGAACGTTCATGCATCTCGTCCTGCCTTCGCTGACGCTCGGCCTTCTGGGCGCAGGCTGGTATTCGCGCATGATGCGCTCCTCGCTGCTCGACGTTCTTCGCCAGGATTATATCCGCACGGCCCGCGCCAAGGGGCTGGCGCGCTGGAAAATCCTGCTGCGTCACGCCATGCCCAACGCCATCCTGCCGATCATCGCCATGATCGGAATCGATATCGGTCTGTTCATGTCGGGCATTGTCGTCGTTGAAAGCGTGTTCGGCTGGCCCGGCATCGGTCAGCTTGCCTGGCAGGCAATCCAGCGCGTCGACATTCCCATCATCATGGGCGTCACGATCGTATCCGCCTTCGCCATCGTTCTCGGCAATCTGCTCGCCGACCTCATCACTCCACTGATCGACCCGCGCATCAAGCTGCGGTGAAACCAAAAGACTCCAGAGAAAGGGACACCAATGAAAAAGACTTTTCTATCCGGCATATCGGCGCTGGCGCTTGGCCTCGCCATCTCGTTCGGCGCGCAAGCCGCCAACATCAAGCAGGGTGGCTCGATGATCGTCACCTATAAGGACGACGTTTCGACGCTCGATCCCGCCATCGGCTATGACTGGCAGAACTGGTCGATGATCAAGTCACTGTTCGACGGCCTGATGGACTACGAGCCGGGCACCACCAATCTGCGCAAGGAAATTGCGGACGATTACACGATCTCCGACGACGGCAAGACCTTCACCTTCAAGCTGCGCAAGGGCGTGAAGTTCCACAATGGTCGCGAACTGACCGCCGATGACGTCAAGTATTCCATCGAACGCGTCGTCAACCCGAAGACCCAGAGCCCCGGCGCTGGCTTCTTCGGCTCCATCGTCGGTTTTGAGGATGCATCCGCAGGCAAGGCCGAGGCGCTTTCCGGCATCACCGTGGTTGACCCCTACACCATCAAGTTCGAACTGAGCCGTCCGGACGCGACCTTCCTGCATGTGCTGGCGCTGAATTTCGCCCATATCGTGCCCAAGGAAGAAGTCGAGAAATACGGCGCAGATTTCGGCAAGCATCCGGTCGGTTCCGGCGCTTTCAAGATGACCGAATGGACGCTCGGCCAGCGCATCGTCTTCGAGCGTTTCAAGGATTACTATAATCCGTCGCTACCAAAGCTTGACCAGATCACCTTCGAGGTCGGTCAGGAGCCGGTCGTTGCCCTTCTGCGTTTGCAGAACGACGAAGTCGACATTCCAGGTGACGGCATTCCGCCTGCGAAATTCATCGAAGTTACCAAGGATCCGAAGTTCAAGGACCTGATCATTCAGGGCGGTCAGCTGCACACCGGCTATGTGACCATGAACGTCAAGATCAAGCCTTTCGACAATGTGAAGGTGCGTCAGGCCGTCAACATGGCCATCAACAAGGACCGTATCGTCCGCATCATCAACGGTCGCGCTGTCCCGGCCAATCAGCCGCTGCCGCCGTCGATGCCGGGCTATGCCAAGGACTATAAGGGCTATCCTTACGATCCTGAAAAGGCAAAGGCGCTGCTCGCCGAAGCCGGTGTGGGCGATGGTTTCGAAACCGAGTTGTTCGTCGCCAATACCGATCCGCAGCCGCGCATCGCACAGGCCATCCAGCAGGATCTGGCCGCTATCGGCATCAAGGCCTCGATCAAATCGCTGGCTCAGGCCAATGTCATCGCAGCAGGCGGCGAGCCTGACGGCGCGCCGATGGTCTGGTCTGGTGGTATGGGCTGGATTGCCGACTTCCCGGATCCGTCCAATTTCTACGGCCCGATCCTGGGTTGCAGCGGTGCGGTACAGGGCGGCTGGAACTGGTCGTGGTACTGCAATGCAGAGCTGGACAAGAAGGCGCAGGAAGCTGACGCCATCGTTGACCCGGCCCGCAAGGAAGAACGCGAAGCCATGTGGCGCGATATCTATCTGAAGATCATGGACGACGCGCCATGGGCGCCGATCTTCAACGAGGAGCGCTTCTCGGTTCGCTCTGAACGTCTGGGCGGTCCCGACGCGATCTTCGTCGATCCTGTCCACATTCCGGTCAATTACGACGAGGTTTATGCAAAAGATGTGCAATAATTGCCATTACACCATTCATGGTCGGCATCATCATTTCGGCTGGGACAACTCGTTCCAGCCGGCTGAAACGGTCGCGCCCGGCTCGACCCTGAAATTCGAATGTCTGGATAGCGGCGCAGGCCACTATCATCGCGGCAGCACGGTCGCCGATGTGTCGACGATGGACTTTTCCAAGGTCAATCCGGTTACCGGCCCGATCTTCGTCGACGGCGCCAAGCCGGGCGATGTCCTGAAAATCACCATCCACCAGTTCGAGCCTTCAGGTTTCGGCTGGACGGCGAATATTCCGGGCTTCGGTCTTCTCGCCGACGACTTCAAGGAACCGGCGCTGGCCTTGTGGAACTATAATCCCACAACGCTGGAGCCAGCACTTTTCGGAGAGCATGCGCGCGTGCCGCTGAAGCCGTTCGCCGGAACCATCGGCGTCGCACCGGCGGAAAAGGGCCTGCATTCGGTTGTGCCGCCGCGTCGTGTCGGCGGCAATCTCGACATTCGCGATCTTGCAGCCGGAACCACGCTTTATCTGCCGATCGAAGTCGAAGGCGCTCTTTTCTCCATTGGTGATACCCATGCAGCACAGGGCGACGGCGAAGTCTGCGGCACCGCCATCGAAAGCGCGATGAATGTCGCTCTGACGCTGGATCTCATCAAGGATACGCCACTGAAGATGCCCCGGTTCACCACGCCGGGGCCAGTGACGCGGCACCTAGATACCAAGGGTTACGAAGTCACCACCGGTATCGGGTCCGATCTGTGGGAAGGCGCGAAAGTCGCCCTTTCCAACATGATCGACCTTCTTTGCCAGACGCGGAACCTCAACCCGGTGGATGCCTATATGCTCTGCTCGGCTTGTGGTGATCTGCGCATCAGCGAAATCGTCGATCAGCCGAACTGGGTCGTATCGTTCTACTTCCCGCGTTCCGTTTTCGAATAAGGCATAAGGGGGCGGTCCCAGCCGCCCCTCTTCCATCACTCAGCGAGCACAAACATGAACACGCCTTCTCCGCTTCTGCAGGTAAGAGATCTCGTGACGCAGGTTGCGACGCCCGACGGTGCACGCACTGTCGTCGACCGACTTTCCTTTGATCTGCAATCCGGGGAAACCTTGTGTATTGCCGGCGAAAGCGGTTCCGGCAAATCCATGACCGTGCTCTCGCTGATGCAGCTTTTGCCCAAATCATTGGCACGCGTCACCGGCGGCACCGCCGTGATGAACGGTCGCGACATTCTCAAGCTCAACGAAAACCAGATGCGCAGTGTGCGCGGGCGTCATATCGGGATGATCTTTCAGGAACCCATGACCTCGCTGAACCCGGTTCTGACCGTTGGGCGACAATTGGCGGAAGCTGTCGCCAATGAAGCTGACCCGAATGGCGGCCTGTCCGGCGCGGCGCTGAAGCAGCGCTGCAAGGACTTGCTCGATCAGGTTCAGATTTCCGATTCCAGCCGTCGCCTGTTGCAATATCCCTACGAACTCTCCGGCGGCATGCGCCAGCGCGTCATGATCGCGATGGCGCTTGCCCAGAAGCCAGAAATCCTCATCGCCGACGAGCCGACGACCGCGCTCGACGTGACAGTCCAGTCGCAGATACTTGCGCTCATTCGCAAGCTTCAGGCCGAGAACGGCATCTCGGTCATTCTCATCACCCATGATATGGGCGTTGTCGCCGAAATGGCAGACCATGTTCTCGTCATGAACAAGGGTAGGCAAGTCGAGCAAGGCCCACTGCGCGATGTCTTCCACCATCCTCGTGACGAATATACGCAGCGACTGCTTGCCGCTGTGCCGCGGCTCGGTGAAATGACTGGCACCGATAAGCCGAAGCGCGCGCCAGCGGAACCGAAGGCTGAGCCAGCGCCTGCACCATCCAGCCCCATTCTCGAAGTCGAGAATCTGGTTGTTCGCTTCGACATAAAGGGCGGCATCTTACAGCGCCCTGTCCGGCGCGTTCATGCTGTGGAGGGCGTATCCTTTACTGTCAATCGCGGTGAGACACTGTCACTGGTCGGCGAATCCGGCTGCGGCAAGTCCACCACCGGCAAAGCTCTGCTCAATCTGGTTCCATGGAGCGGCGATATCCGCATCGATGGCAAGAGCACGAAGGGTCTGAGCCGCACAGCGATGCGACCGGTGCTGCGTGACATTCAGATGATCTTTCAGGATCCCTATGCTTCGCTCGATCCGCGCATGCGGGTTGGCGACCTTGTGGGCGAACCACTGACGATCCATGGTCTAGCATCAGGCAGTGAACTGAAAGACCGTGTCGAATATCTCTTCCGCCGGGTCGGTATGTCTGCGGATCAGATGAAGCGCTATCCGCACGAATTCTCCGGCGGCCAGCGGCAGCGCATCTGCATTGCGCGTGCTTTGTCATTGTCACCGAAGCTGATTGTAGCGGACGAAAGCGTTGCGGCTTTGGACGTTTCGATACAGGCGCAGGTTCTGGATCTTTTACAGGACATCCAGAACGAGACGGGCGTTTCGTATCTCTTCATCAGCCACGATATGGCGGTGGTTGAGCAGATCAGTCACCGTGTTGCGGTGATGTATGCGGGCCGTTTTGTTGAGACTGGAACGCGTGCGCAGGTGTTTGAGAACCCGCAGCACGCCTACACGCGTCGTTTGATGTCAGCGGTTCCTGTTGCAGATCCGGATCGTGAGCGTCGTTTGTTTGTGGCCAATGAAGGCGAGCTTCCAAGCCCGGTGAAGTCGCTTGACTATGTGGCACCGCATCTCGAACATGTGGCGCTTGGCGACGGACATTCTGTCTGGCATGAGGCTGGTGTCTAGGCTCAGGACTTAGCTAACAGAGCAGTTTCCCATGACGTATGCCAATTTTCCCAACGTCTGGCCCAATATGCGACGGTGACGAATAATCTGTCGCTCCTTGATCAAAAGAGGGCAGCAACTCCTCGCTGGAGGCCGCGTCGGTCAGATCTCTTATTGCGTTGTCGAGATCTATGATGAGGATTACTTGTTAGTCGGCGCCAATCCCAGTATGCCGACCAACGAAACGCGCCGCCACGTGCGAGATTGGCTGACTGCCTATGGCATTATCGATTGACTCGTAGCAACTAAGGGCGAACCGGGATTTTCCAGGACATCATGTCTCAAAATCCGAGCGTATATCCGATATCATTCCAAATTTAATTGCTACAGCAATACAAGTGCTAGGCTGTTGCTAGGCAAAAAAAGCAAACAACCACACAATCTATTCGGTCAAAATTTACAGGCAATTTCAAGGGGATAAATGGTGGCCGATGAGAGACTCGAAAAGTCAAATCTCTCATCGCGATTCCATATATCGTATTGTTTTTACGTAATTATTAGGTTTACCTAATATTTAATTTTGTGACATTGTGACGACATAAATTCTGTGATCATTTGAGCGGGAAGTTAGCTCAAACGTAAGTCACTGCTGATCGGTATCAAGAATGCGTAGCACCGCTAGGAGCATGTTTCGGATTGTGTTAGTGACATTGTCTGGGCTTCTTCCAAGAATTCTTTGAAAATCACTCGGATTGATTTGTTCGCGCTTGGACGTGGGGTAAGTAATTAGTTCTTGCATCAAGTTTCCGACACACAACGTCGCGGCGAGAAGAAACTGGTCGCCAACATTTAAATCAGATGGCCTCCTTAAATTACTGTTACTCTCTGGAACCTTAATTATCGGGAAAACCTTACTTTCGAATAAATCTATTGTTTCTAAAATTTCAGGAAAGTATTTTTTAACCGACTGCGATTCGAAATTAACTTTATACGCGTTATGCGCAAACTCATTTCTAATTTTACGTATACAATTAATTCGAATAAACGTATTCTTACTTATCCAACCAAGATGATAGCAAATGGTGATACGATTACCAAACGTAGACAAAGGACCGTTTCCCGCAAAAATCCTTTCACGGGCTGAAGAAGTGTTCAAATCATACATATTCTTAGAAATAAGACTTTCAACTTTGTCTTCAATCAGAGAGGCAAGAACAAGAACTCGCGCTGTATCGCTCTCATTTTTGAGCCGGCCAATAATTTCGGGTAGTTCACTTCCATCATAGGGAATAGACATAATGGTAAGTGCCGCCTGCTCAAGCTTTGCTTTGTAATATGCATTGACAGCCGCATTAAGTGCTTCTGGAGGTATCATTGCCCTCACCTCAAGTTTGGGTTTGCTTCCAACTAGTATTGTAAGCTTATTAGATCATGCGCACGTGCGATAAAATAAAACTTATGTAATATTTAATGCGCGCCCGAGAATACGTATAAATGTCTCCAATGAAGGAATAAAAAGAATGACAAAGCCCATAATATAAACACCAAAGCAAACAAGCCTTGGCAAAGGTGAAGAAAGATCATCAACCATATATTGCAGATGGTAGACGTCCGCCTGAAACGAGAATGATGTTTCTTTAATTGGTATCGTATATCCCCACATAATCCTTGGTGATGAAACCATATCCTTTGCCATCTCGCAGGTGTTAATATATCCGTTCGCCTGCATATAACCATTCGTGCAATCGCCATAGGTTTGCTCGATCGACAAATCTTGATCGTCATTTAAATCGGTTCTTGGCGCAACATGATCGGGAGCTTCTTCGTCTTCATTGAAATCCGGGGAAGCACCCAGAACGCGTGTTAGAAGTGAGTAAGTAAGAGCGTCTAATTTTGGGCTATATGATAAACTATCATGCCAGTTTTCTTTATGCCATGACAAGTTACCGCACCGCCGAGCGTAAGCTTCAGCCACATCTTCAAATGAAGATATACAAACAGTAGGAGAGTTTAAACCTATTCTTGACCTACTGAAATCGTCTGAGTTAGGAAATTTTGAAATATTCTCTGGACAAAATATCGAGTATATTATGGATCCAAAACCTATTAAAAACAATCCAAAATATAAAAAATAAAGCTTTTCCAATGAGTATGAGCTGATAGACCCATCGCCAGCATAAATACCTATATTCCTTAAGAATACACCTGAAAAATCTAATAAATCTATTACATTATTATTGAATATAATTAGAGAACCCACGAACGGAGCTACAATCGTCATTTTGACTATATAGGAGTTGCCAATACGGGACAACGATGACCATTTTGCCTTCTCAGAAAGAGCCAAGAATATCCCAGCAATTATGCTTTTGAGTTTCATAAAGTTTCTTGAAATAGCCCCCAAAACAACCACCCCTTTCGGTCCTCGTTTTTGCACGCATTTATCATTGCCGCAGCACAAACGAAAGAAAAGCCCACTGGCAAACGCAGTCGGCTTTTCCTTAATTTAATCGGTTTAGCAACTAGCCAAAGCGCGCTACTTCGCCAGCGGGGTCGCGAACGATCAAATAGCCGTCCCTGTGAAAGGCGACTACCCAATCTTCGATCTGCTCAAGCATGCTCATGGACTCTTGCAGATATTCGGGTCCGCATCGGCATGAATGCGCTCTATCCTGTTGCAAAGCAGATTTATAAGGGCTTCGCGGGGATTGCCGGATTTTCCACGAACGCCGGACACCATAGCCTTAAGTTCGGGTGACAGCGCCATTATGCGACCTCCCGCTGGTTCTTCTGGTGTTCGGCAAGCGCCATCAAGAGGTATTCGGCAGCCGCTCGCATGTTATGGGCCATCATCTCGATATTCCACTGAAGTTCACTGTCACCAGTCGCGCCGGGCGAAACAGCGTCAATGAGCGCCGCTGCACTCTCCGGGAAATCAAGGCCGTGATCGCCAAGCGCGCAATGAAAGTTCCCGATTTCATCATTCTTGCTATTCCGGTCGATAAGGAATTGCGCGAACGTTGCAGCATGTGCGGGGGTCATGGTATTCGTGTTCATAAGAACCTCTTTCAGTCGTTGTTTGGGGTTTCGTTCTGCCGGGGCGGTTGCAGCCGCTTCCGGCAGTATTTCATCAAGCCGTGGGCTTGATGTTGCCCGCAAAGGGCTATTGATCGGATCGGCGCTGTTGTGCCCGTCGCGTTCAATTTCGATTTTATTGCTCATGAGGTCGTCCCTTGAATGTTGCGGGACCTCCCATCTGTTCCATATCGAATTACTTTTCAATAGGATTTTATAGGCTAACACTCGCCCTTGGCTTGCAATTCATAATAATGCAACTTAATCGATTATCCAGTGAACGCATAAGCAGGCCAAGCGCCAAGTTCGCCCACGGCTTCAATGATACGCGTGCGTAGATCGTCGGGCGCAGCCGGATCAAACGTCCGGGCGATATTCTCAAGCTGGTCAATGACGGCTTCGTAAGTATGGGAATGGAAATAGTGGTCTGTCACTTCGGTCATGGTTTCCTCAATGGTTGATTTGCGAGGGAAGCATGACATGCGAAGAATCACTGTGCAAGACAAATACTCCTTACTAATCAATTAGTTATGTTAAGTAAGCACTTACTTATCTTTGAAAAAATTAAGCCCCATACCGCGACGGGATGCGATACGGGGCTTAACTCACTGACCAAGGATGCCAGCCGGAACGCCAATAACGGCTGACAATTCATTTATAGCGGGATCGTGCCGGGACCGCATACGATTGTTGAAAAAGCCCATGCCGGACAGGGGGAAATATAGGCGGGTAGCCAAACACTCGGTCGCTTCGCTCCCTCCCTGCGCGGCCTTCGGCCTTGCCCGCTCGCTAGCGCTCGCCGGACTTTCTGTCGCTTGGAAGCTCTGAACGTTCAATGGGAAAGGAAGGTAAAGCTATTAACCTGAATGCTCATCTAGGAATTGGACATAGCTTCACCTAACACACAGAAAGACGTAGGGCCTATCGGCAAGCGTCTGTTCTATGCTGTAGGTGAAAGCCAGTCCAAAATCTCAAATTCTCATCTGAGGCCACCATAGAACCACCATATGACGGGGCGCTAGGGGAGAACATACTAGACTTCGGAAACCCTGTTACAGGTAAGCGGGGGTCAGCCTGTCCGCTTTTACTCCTAGCTTCATGATCCTTGCGGGATCAACTGGCGTAAGAAGCATCGAACCAAGTCTAGCAATTCGATGCCCTTTGCAGGTCGTAATGCTCAACGGAGCCTGCACCTACGGGACTGATCTTTATGGCTTGAAATCATCGGCGGCTATGCCAGCCTATTCAGAGAGCGAAATAATCAGGACCGCTTTTAATCGCCCATCACTAGACGATACAGAGAAATATAGCAAAAAGTGGCGGGACCGGCAAAGAATTAATTTTCAAACAAAATGTGCAATCGCATCAAAATTCTGCTATAAGTAATGTTGCATACGTTGTTATCAGAGGCGGCGAATGCAAAAACCCCAGAGGAAATCAGGCCTCTGGGGTTTATATTTATATATGTCTTGATTTTCCAGATTCTTTTCTACCCACTCTTGTTTTGACGCTATTGAATATTCCTACAAATTGACTCACTGGCGAACATTTACCACTTGAGGCAAGAATTCACCTTACGAACAGAAAATCCGCACCAGTGACTCGCTATGGCAAACTTAGCGGCTGCGGCTGTTCATGTAGTTTCCGGGCCTCGTCTGGCGTCGCAATTCATCCGCAACCATGCCACGCATAGATTGCTCCATGGTGCGGGCGAGTTTATTAGCCAAATCGGTATTCTGTTCCGGTGTGCCTGCGCTACCGTTCACAGTGATCGGCGCGGAAATGCTGATTTGTTGCACGGGTGCGTTACTGTTCGCGGCCTTCAATTCAGGATTGCGAAGCGTAGGCGTCGGGCCGACATAACCGCCTTCCGCATAACCGCGCTTGGCAGTCAGGTGAAGGCGTTCAAGGTTTTTCACGCCAAGGCGACGGGTCGCGGCTGCGGACATGACATATTCGCCCTTATGAACCATACCGGCAGGCTGGTGCTTTCCACCGGGGCCGGTATAGCCGCCTTCGGCCCATCCGAAGATAGCGCCGAAAAGCCCACCACCGCCTGCCGTGCCGAACAATCCGGCAAGCGGTCCCTGTCCAAGCAAGGAAGCCTGCAAAACGGCGTCCATGAGCGAACTAGCAAGATTCCGCACGGCGTCCGTCAAACTCGTGGTGCCGGTCAGGAGGCCCGACAGTGATGACGTGAAGCTCTGCGCAAAATATTCTTGTGCCGTGCGCAAGCCCTGCGCTTCGTTCGCGGCCTGCGCCTGTGCAAGGCGAAGCTGTTCCGTCATGGTGATTTGTTCGCGGGCCTTCCTGATTTCCTCATCAGTCAGGGTCAGGCCGTTGCGCTTCGCGTCCTGCTGATAGCGGTAAAGTTCCAGTTCGACACGCTTTTGACTTGCGGTCATGCCGGTCAGGGATTGTTCAAAACGGGCTTGGTCAAGCCCTTCCTGCACGGTCTGGTTAAGGCTCTTGCGGGCTTCATCCTGCCGTTTGATTTCGTCTATGGCCTTCTGCTGGCTTTCGGAAGGCGGAAGCTTATCCGGGACCGTTTGCGTGTTGTTATAGGCGGTGCGGATCGTATCGGCGTCAACGCGGCGCAAGCCTTCCCACCGGCCCCGAAGCTTTTCAACATCCCCGCCAGTGGAAGCGGCAATAGCTTGTGCAATCGCGTCCTGCACCTTCTCATCAAAAAGATGATCGCCAGCAAGGCCGAGCCGGGGCATGAAATCCAACAAGGTTTCACGCGTGATTTGGTAACGGCCAAGTGCGGACGAATTGTAAGTGTTGTTCGGGTCCGCAAGCATCTGCTTTTGCAAGGCGAGGACTTCATTAATCGTCATGCCGGTGAGGTTGCGATTACCACCGGTAAACTTGCCGTAACCAAGGGTTTCATTGTAGCCGCGCCCCTTGTCGGTGCCTTCTGCCGCTCCGAGCAACGGAAGCAATTCCTTGAAGCTGCCAAAGCTGGCAACCGTGCGGGCCTGATCACGGATGCGGGCCGCTTCCTCAATCTCTGCCGGGGATTTGGCATTCTGCATGGCACGTTGAAACGCGGCGTCTATCTGGTCAAGCTTCGCAAGCTCGTCCAGTTCGGCTTTGAGTTCTGGCACCATGTTTTTCAGGTCGGTAAGGGCCTGCTTAAAATTTGCCGCTGCGGCTGCGGTGCCGTTGAATGCACCGGACGCGCCAAGCGTGATATTCGACAACTCGCGAAGCGCTGCGGCAAATTCCTTGCTATGCGGGGTCAGGCTGGCAATCTGGTTGTCAACGGCTTCAAGATCGGCTTCCAGCCGCGACAAGGCAAGGCCGTCAATCGCGTCATCGAAGTCAGGCTTGTTGCGAAGATCGTTGATGCGTTCCAGAATGTCGGCGCGGCGCTCAAGAAAGGTATTCAACCGGCCTTCATCGGAAAGGGCATAATCCCGTTTGGCTGCGATGTAGTTATTCCCGGTAATGGTATTGATTGCGTCTGCAATCTGGCGAGCATAGCCGACGCTCTGAATAGCGGCCTGCTTGGAATATACCAAGACGTTACGCCACATGGTTTCCCATTGAGCATCAATCTTTCTTGCGGCCTCAAGCTGTTCGTCGGCGAAAAGTGCGGCTTCGCTGCGAAGCTTCTGGATTTGGTCAACAGAAAGACCAAGCACCTTGGAAAGTTCTTCCGCGCCCGTGCCGCCGAAAAGCTCGTCAAGATTGCGGGCCTGCGCGGCCTTGTCCATCTTTTGCAGCTTGGCAATAATCTCATCAAGGAAGGCGGAAGGATCACGCAAGCGTTCGGCAACATCTGCGGCAGTCAGGCCGAGCCGTTCAAAGGCTTCCTGTGCGCTGCCCTTGCCAGTGCGGGCGAATTCGTCACCGCGAATATTCAGTTCCTTGAAGGCGTCGGTTACGCCGTCCACGCTCGCGCCGGTCGCCTTGGCAACATAGGTCCATTGCTGCCAAACCTTCGTTGACACGCGGGCCTTGTCAGCTTCGCGGCTGACTTCCGCGACCGTGGAAGCAATCTGCTTGATGCTGCTCGCAACTGCGGCAACCGCACCACCGGCAACAAAGGGCGCGAACATGCCGGAAAGCTTGTCGCTGATACTGCCAGCGGCTTTCCCCATGGTCTTGTCCATATTGTCAGCGGCCTGCTTCGTCCGCTTTTCCATGGCGCTGGTTCCACGGTCAAGCGCCTTCTGCCCGCGTGCAATCTGCTTTTGCAACTGGTCATATTTCAGTTGCATCACAATCGCCAAGCGTTCTTCGTCAGTAACCGGGTTTGCCATTACGCGGCCTCTTTCATAGCTGCGGCTTCCGCTTCGCGGATAAGCCGTTCAAATTCTTCGGGATCGTCGTGAATAGAGCGCTGATTATCGTTCGCGGCTGCACGGAAAACCGCGAGCGCCGACGCGATAGCTCCATCAATGTGGTTGCTATGCCGAGTGCCCTTGTGCATCGTGGTCAGTTCCCCGGCATTGGTCGCCCGCTTCACCACCACGCTTTCAAAATGATTGCGCAAGATCGGGTGCGCGTCGTGCCGGATGCGCTTCCCGTTGACGATGCGTTCAAGGTCGCAAATCGGGCCGTGCATATTCTTCGGCGTCTGCGGAAGCTGCAAAACGTTAATGCCCGCGTCCGTAAGCTTCGTCATGATCGGCCCGGCAAGCGACGGGTCAAAAACCACTTCCCGCACGTCATAAGTGCCGCAAAGGTCAATAATCTGGTCGGCTATGGCGTCCGGTTCGATGACGGAACCGTCAATGACGCGCAAAAGCCCATCGTCACGCCACCGGGGATAGGGAACCTGTTCAAGCCGCGCTTTCTCGTCCAAGCCTTCGGACGGCAGGAAGAACCAAGGATAAACCGAAATGCGCCCGTCATCGTGCTTCCACGCGCCAACTATAGCGGTCAGGTCGCCGGAACGGGACAGGTCAACGCCAAGATAGCAGGGAAGCGCCTCAAGGTCGGCAAGGTCAAAATGCGGATCGCAACCGGCGTCATAGACGGCCATATCAAACAGGGGATCGCGGGAAGCGGCCTGCCAGATATTCAGGTTGAATTGCTGAAACTGGTATCGGGCGGGCGGGCTGTTCTCTGCCGTGCGCGCCGCCTTCCGCAAGCCGTCAATGTTCGGAAAGCCGAACGGCAGGCCGGGATTAGCCTTCAACCACGTCTTTTCGTTGCGCCAGTCGTCGCCGGGATCGGCTTGAAACAGGATCGGCAAGAATGATGGGTCCTCAATCTCGCCGGTCGCGACCTTATAGGCGTAATCGTAAAGCTCAAAACCTACGTTGTCCTGCCCACGTCCTGCCGTGGTGCAAATGATCATAAGCGGGTCATCTGCCTTCACCATGCCGCTGTCGATTGCTTCCCAAAGGATGCGCCCCTTCCAAGCGTGAATTTCATCGACAAGCACAAAGGTCGGCGTGGTGCCGTGCTGTGCCTTGCCGTCACTGGAAATAGCTTTCAAGGTCGCGCCGTTCCGCAAACTCTTGATTTGCTTCGCGGCGTTATGGGCTTCATTGATCTTTGTCGCGGCGACAAGGCGTTTATCCTCGCGAACGATGTTCGCCGCTTCCCTGAAGCCTATGCCCGCCTGCTCGCGGTCGCACGCCGCAAAAATTACCTGTCCAGCCGGAACGGCTTCGGGGCCTATGAGATGCAAAAGCGACCACGCGGCAGCATGGCTGGTTTTACGGTTCCCACGACCGAGCATAAGGAAAACCGTCTTCACAATTCTGCGCCCGTCCGGGTGCCGAGGTCCATAGATGCGCCGCGTGATGCGTTCGAAAGGGTCAAAAAGCTGAAATGCCCGTTTCGGCGCGGTGCTGGCCGGATGTCTCAACGCCTGAATAAAGTCAACGGCGTCCTGCCCGTATCCGAAGGGGTCCGGGATTGGGGAGCCGTCATAAATCCAATGCGGGAATGCGCTCTTGCTCAAGGGCGGCTCCTGCCGATCATAAGTGGATTGTCATCGTCATCGTCGGCGGCTTCCATCATGGCCGCACGGGATCGGGCGGCAGGGGTAAGGCCGAGTTCGCCAGCCGCACGCAATTGCTGTTGCTGCGCCTGTAGTAGGATCGTCGAAAGCGGATTGCGTTTCCCGGCGATTAGCAAACCGGTCGCATGAAGTTCCTTGTGCGCCTGCCGCATGGTTGCGACGGCAATTACATAGTTTTCCAGCGCCGAAAGGTCAGCTTCGGTCAAAACCTTGCGTTCGTCTATCAGGATCGGCGCCACACGGCGCCATTCCGCCTTCGCCTCTTTTGACAAATATGACGGGGTTTTCGGGATCGCGGTAACCGGCGATGTTCCCAGAATGATGGTTGCGGGCTTCACGCCACGGGTCATTTCAATGCCTCCCCGCGAAGTTCCAAGCCGTCGCGGTTGCCAAGTTCCTTGATTTCCTTCAAGCCATAGGCGCTGCCGTTGTAGGTCACGCGGTCGGCGGTCGTGATCCCAGGGCGATATCGGACACGGAAAATCATGGTGCCGGTTTCGGCCTCGCCGTAGCCGGTAAAGAATTCAGTTGCCGTCTGTTGCAGGACTTCCGCCCAAACGGTTGCAACCGGCGTCCACGTCTTCACGACACTGCCGGACGGCTTCACGATTTCGGTTTCGCGCTCAATGGCGATGCGGCGATTCAGTTTTCCGATATTCAGCATCAGACAATCCACCTGATAAGGGCTTCCACTGACAGGATGCCATGTCCGTATGCAGGGTCAGGATCACGCGGGAATATGGATTTCGTGACGCGGAAATGATCGCAATAGCCGCCTTCGATCTGGATATTTTTCTTGTCGAGCGCAGCCATAACCGCGCCTGCGATTTCCTTGACTGCCTCCTGTCCGGCGTCGAGCGTCCAAATGTGCAAATCGAGATAAACCCACGCCATGCGCTGCGCGGTATAATCGTAACCATGCAGGGCCGTGCTACCATTGCTCATTATTATTGCGGGCGTTTTGTCAGGCCGGGTGCTACCGCTGCGGATATGGTCAGCCGGAACAACCGCAACCACGTCCGGCGATGAAACCAGCCGGGAACGGATAGCGGTTTGGAGGGCCAAAGTCGGCTCAATCATTGGTCGCTTCCTTTCGACGGGGTTCCCTTGCTCCAAGTCTGGCGGATGATCTTGCGGCCCGCCCGGTTGATACGGCTCAGGGCCTTCTTTTTGCCAAGCAGATAGCCGGGCCAGAAGAACGGTTGCGCTTCGGCTTTGCTGGTTCCGTATTCGACAAGGTGCGGATATCGAACTTCCTTATTGCCTGCCGTGATCATGACAGCACCTTCCGGCACGGTATGACTGCCGCCCGGTTGCGAGTATGGCGGGGTCTGTTCGCCGGGGCCGGTGACTGCGATGCTGTCAATGAGCGCGCCGGTATCGCGGGACGCTTCGGCAAAGCCACGTTGCAGGCTGGCGATTTCTTCCGCGCCCTTCATGAGTTCCGGCTTGATCTGCTGGCGAATGGCTTCCGGTATGGCGTCCAGTTTCGCGAAAATGCGCTGCAAATCTTTATTCCGTGCCATCGTGGAACCACTTTTCGCGATAGCTATCTAGAACCGAAGCGACACTTTGCGGCGCGATCTGCATAGAAAGGCCGAACGTTGCGACCGAACGGGCTTCAAAATAGAAAGAAACAAGGCGCAAAATCGCAAGTTTCACGTCTGCCGGGACGGTATCAAGGTCAGCAATCCGCTTGCCGATGTAATTCCCGCACCACGTTTCTGCCGCTTCGATGTAAAGCGAGATAAGCTCATCTTCGGCGGTTCCGTCTACCTTCATATGAGCCTTTGCGACTTCAAGGCTAATTGCTGACATTCTGATTTCCTGAAAAACTTATATTCGGTGTCTCTTGTGCAGTGCTCCCCGCGCCGGTCCCTTTTTCTTTAGGTAAATTAGAGACTACCCCCGGTGAGCAGTTCGAATGCTTGCGAGCATGGGCGTTTTTGCTAAGGGTCAGGGCTTGCTCAACGGTCCATCCGAGTTTGATCCGATTGCGGATCGTGTTTCGTGACATGCCTGTTTCCGCTGCCCATTCCTTGAGGGTGCGCCTGTGGCCGAACGCTTCGTAAAGCTTGGCGTTTGCAGCATGGGTGCGATTTGACCTTTCAATCGCATTGCGGTGCTGTCGAGGTGTGGCAAGGCTGAACTTGTGTTTCGGTTCGGTGCGTTCAATCCATTCCCGCACGCGTTTATCGGGTCGAGGTTTAACGTTGAAACGTGCATAGGCACGCTGTCGAATAGCCGCGCATTCGGCTTCAAATTCTTCCCTATCGATCTGGCGAGCGCGTTCTGCCGGGGTCATACTAAAACCTCATCCGGCAAATGGGACGTTCGACATACGGCGATTGAATCAGATACGTATGTGCTCTCACAGAGTTGGAGGGCATGAGACAATGGATATTGAAGAACACGGCAACTTTTACATACACAGACAGACAATCGCTGATCGTGACGGACGTATTACGGAATACTTTGATGTCGGGCACATCATCGATGTGAATGGCCGACGCATCCATAAGGTGAATTCCGATGTTGGCTTCTCCAATCGAGCCGAAGCTCTCCAATGGATACAGAAGCAAAAAGCCTAGCGTCATAGGCTGTGCTCCTGCCGCTGCTTGGTTGAGTTGTGGCATGGTTCGCAAAGCGGTTGCCAATTGGCCCGATGCCAGAAAAGCCGCTTATCGCCACGGTGCGGAATGACATGGTCAACAACGGTAGCAAGGCGGGTCAGGCCATGCCGTGCGCATTCCCGGCAATGGGGATGCATTGCCAGATATTCCTTGCGGACCTTGCGCCATTCATAGTTATACCCACGTTGTGCAGCGGTCGGGCGTTGGGCGTCATGCCGTGCGCTACGCTCACGCTTCTGCTTGATCTGGCAAGCGCAAAGCTGACTATGGGGAACGATATTGCCGCAAGAGCAGATGCGGGGCGGTTTGGTGATCATGAACCGCTCGCAATCTTCGCCTTGAGTGCGCGAAGGCCAGCGCGGTCAAATTCGGGATCAAGGCCAGCCGCGATATTGCGGGCTGCTTGGTCAGGGTCGGGATTTTGGGCTTCCTGCTTGTCTTTCTCG
The DNA here is from genome assembly GCF_055816895.1 of Ochrobactrum sp. PL_is501. Lineage (NCBI taxonomy): Bacteria > Pseudomonadati > Pseudomonadota > Alphaproteobacteria > Hyphomicrobiales > Brucellaceae > Ochrobactrum > Ochrobactrum sp. PL_is501. The sequence continues at coordinate 27,106 of NZ_JBVPGR010000018.1, forward strand.
TCGCCGCTGCCGTGAATGGCCTTCAACTGTTCAATATGGGCCTGATAGGCGCGGTCGATTTCGGTCGGTGTGGCATTCCACGCCTGTTCCGGCGTCCAGTGGAGCCAGCCGGTCGCACGCTCATAAAGGGCGATATAGATTTCCTGCCACGTTGCAGGCTTGCCCTTGCCGGTTGCGGGCTTGGCCTTCGGATCGGGTGCCGGGGCAAACATAATCAGAAGTTCGGCAAGCGGCTGTTGCACGGCGCGAAAGAAAGGGGCGAGCGGCTTTCCGGGTATGCCAGCCAGAAAAGCCGCTCCATCCTGTCGAGAGGACGAACAAGACAGGATGATTTCGGAAATGATCGTGAAATTCTGTTCGTCCAGCGCCTTATAGAGCGCCGGGAAGCTGTAACGGGCTTCAAGGGTGCAAGCGGCTCGCAATGAAGGGCGAAGCGACACGGTGTTTCCACCGTGCGCAATCGTGACTTCCTCATATGCGGGCCGCTTGTAAGTCATGGCGATTAAGCTGCAATCTTCAGCTTGGTCAGGGCTTCTCCAAGGACAACGCGGCCACCTACACGGCGACGTGCATGAAGCTTGATGATGCCATTGCCTGCGCCGGTCAGTTCATCGCGAAGCGTAGAAAAACCTACGCGGTCAGCAATGGTGTAGCCGGATGCGAAGTCACCGAAGACAATGGGCGTTGCTTCGGCGGCAACGTTCGGCATGTCAACGGCTTCGTAAACCGGACGGCCAAGCAGGGTCGGCGGAACGTCTGCGGCAATGGAAGGCTGCCACAGATACGAACCGTCCGTATCCTTCAGCTTGCGCACAACTGCCATCGTGCCACGGTTCATGAGCCAAGCGCCACGAGCAGAATAGCCGGTCTTGATCGAATAGAACAAATCAATAAGTGCATCGGCGTCGATCTGTTCAACTTCATGGGCCGTGACTTCCGCCGAAGTAAGAACGCCTTCGGCCTGCGACGTGCCGTTGCCCTTGACGAACCATGCGGCTTCCTTCTGACCAAAACGGCGAGCAATATGGTTCGAAAGATAGCTTTCAAGGTCAATCTGGGCGTCTTCCAGAAGGACACGCGTGACCGGCACGACAACAGCCATTTCAAACGGCTTGAGGTCAATCTGTTCGAAAGAAGGTTCGCTTTCCGGGCGGTCGCCGGTTTCGGTGACTTCTTCCGGTTCCACTTCATCGACAAGGCGCGGAAGCTGCAAAAGCGGGCCGCTCATGCTGATAGACGCTGCAAGCGAGCGAACCGGCGAGAATTCGGCAAGCTTTTCCAGAATGGTCTTGGCCGTTTCATCCGGGGCTAGAATGCCGCCCGTGGAAGGGGTGCCAAATGCCAGCGCCTTTTCTTCAACGCGGCCCGTGCGCAGATAATCGGTAAATGCCTTACGCTCAAAGCCGTTATCATTGACGGCACGGGGCTGGTTATTGTTCGCTGCGGACGGACGATTGAGCTTCGCCTTGATCGTGGCAACGTCGTTTTTCAGGGCTTTGAGTTCTGCCAGTTCTTCCGGCGAGATAACCGGATCGGCCTTCGTTTCGATGTTTTCGAGTTCGTCTTCCATAAAGGTTTCCTTATTCAGTGCCGTCGCATCAGCGGCTTTGATAGAAGTGATCTGCGCGCCCGGATGCGACGGGACGGCGACAACGGAAATTTCGTGAAGGTCTAGGGCCGTGATCATTCGCCCGCGCTGGCGTGGCTTTGCGGACTTGGTAACGAAACCGATAGAAAGGCCGGTGACGGCCTTTGCGCGGATCATGGCGCGGACTTCGCGGGCGCGCTCCACTTCATCAACCAGCAATCGGCCTTTGACGGTCAGGCCATTCGGCGTTTCTGCGATCTGATCCCAAACGCCGATAACTTGCGCCTGATCATGTGCAAACAGCATGGGAAGTGATGCCGGGGCAGTAATTGCACCCTTCTGAATCATGTCGCCCACGCGGTCAGGGGTGCTAAACGGCCATGCAATGCCCGTCACGGTCCCGGCGTCATCAATCGACAAGGCGGCTTTAACTTCAAGGCGCTGCTTCATTCGGCAACGTCCTGTCCGGTTTCGTCCTGGCTAATTTCTGCCGATGCCGGTTGACCGCTCCAACGCGTTTCCAGAATGTCAAAGGCAAGGCCATAGATTTCGACAATTGGCGTCGGCTTCGCATAGGCTTCGATAAGTTCCGAAGCCCGAACCGGGGAAGTCCCGCCGCCGATCAGACCAAGCCGGAGGACTTCAAGGGCGTCACCGAAGCGGAATTGCATCGTGACAAACTGCTGATAGAGCGCGCCAATGCCGAAACCGGCCTTGCGCTCAAGTTCATTGATTTGTTCTTTGGCAAGGGCGAACGTCTTTTCGCCGTCGCCAAAGAAAGCGCGGTGTTCGGTCATGCGGGTTCCTTATCCGGCCCGCTCTTGGCGGGGCCGGTCGTGGTCGTGGTGATGTAGGGATTTGCAAGCTCGTCGCCGCCTTCGATTGCCGGAAGGTTTTCGCGGGCGCGGACCTCATTCGGCGTATAGACGCGGGCAGCAATCAGCTTCGTGTAAATGTCGGCGCGGCCTGCGGCGTCTGCGCGCTCAAGGTCTGCCGTGACGAATTCAAAATAGTGGTTGTCGCGCTCGTCTTCGGACAGCAACACCATGGCGTAAGCGTCTTGCCAGCGGTCCAGCCACGGGCGAAGGCACATTTGCAGGAAGCTTGCGCCCATCTGTTCGGCGTTGCTCCACGTGGCGCGGTCTAGTTGATAAAGAAGATGCGGCGGGACGCCAAAGACGCGGGCAACTTCATTGATCTGCTCAAGGCGGTTTTCAAGAAACTGCGCGTCGGTAGAGGTCATGGCAGGCTGTTCGTATTTCCAGCCTGCATCCATGACCAAGGGATCGCCCTTGCTGCCGTTCTGCCAATTGCGGAATGAAGCCAAAATATTGGCTACGGTCTTTGCGCCCGCTTCACTTCCCTGCGATTTCTCATTGGTGATGATGCCGGAAGGGCGAGCGCCAGAGCTAAAAAACTGTGCGCCGTGGCGTTCAAGGATCGCCGCAAGGCCAATTGCTTCCTTGCCAAATTCAATAGGCGACGTGCCAAGGAAAGACGGGACGTGAAGAATTTCAGTGTGGGGATATTCGCGCGAACCGCCCTTTTCGGACACGCGATAAACGGGCGCGCCGGTATATTCGTCCTCAAGGATTGAGACGGTGCCGGGGTTCAGGCGGTGAAGCTCAAAGGGCCTGCCATCATCGAAACGAACGACTTTCGCGAAGCCATTGCCATAAACAATGGCGTCGGCAGTCAGAACGGTGCGAAGCTCGCCCGCGCTCGTCCATTCGTTCGCCCACTTGTGCGCAAGGCGATAGGCCGAATGATCCTTGGCCGCTTCCTTACCGTCATCAGTTTCCTGATAGACCTTGCAAGGTAAAGACCCAATAGTTTCAGAGATAAGGCGAACGGCTTGCAGGACGGCAGGAACATAAAGCGCATTCGTGCCGCTCAGGTTTACGCCTGAATAAGTAGGGCGAACGCCGAATATTCCGGCAAGGGAAGGATCGGAGGTCGAATACGCCTTTCGATCCTTCACAATACCAAAGGCCTTAGCTACGCGGCCAAACTCTTTACGCAACAAAACTGAACCCACGCCAGATTTAACTTGACGCGGATTCTCTCATATCACGAATCAAATGTGAATCCCTTTTAAGAATTAATTCTTATTTTATGATGATTTTCCTATTGTATCGTCGTTTACTTCCTCAGATAGCGGCAGAAAGTGATTGGCAATATCGATACAAACAGTCAGAAATTCGTCGACGTTAAGCCAGACGTCCCACTCGCGTTTGCCTTGTTTGCCGGAAAGCTCCACCACACCTGTCATGCCCCAAGCAAAATTCTCATCTCTCGAATTTCCGTCGTTGTCGTAGACAGGGCGCACATCACAAGCATGGATTATTTTGTTACATGCTTCTCGAAACTCCAAATCTACGTTCTTATCGCCATCTTTGTCTTTCCAAATCAAATTTCCAATACCATCTGAATCTGATATTATCTTCTTATATACTTTCTCATCATCACCGCTTGATAAAATATCATCAAATACTCTCATTCTAATGGCAATATCCAACAAAGAAGCCGACAACCTTTCTTCCGCTACTCGAAAAAAGTATCTGTTTAGAGAGTTTGATACATCTTCTTCCTCTTGACCAGAAAGCGCATTACTTGAAGAAACGATCAAATATGCGTCAATACATAAATCCCTAATCTCATCAAAATCTATTACGTGGGGTTTTTCGTATTGGTGCCAGTAAGGATTTTTCATTAGTTATTTGCCTCATTTGAAAAATGTTCTTGAGAACTTATCGCGACGTTTCCGGTCGTGATTTCGATAGCCTGAACTTGATCCATTGCATCAGCCAGTCCCGGTAACATGATATCACTTCGTCCATACAACTCTTGCGAACTGCCATCTGACCGGCCCGTCATGTAGTTTCTGGCATCTTCCGGCACGCGGTCGCGTCTGCATAGGTCTTCGAAAAGGTGACGCCAGCCGTGATTAGGAGATAGTTCGGGGTGCTTTTCCATTGGAATTAGCTCACGAACCCAAGTTGATACCCGCGGCTGCACCGTGATTTCGTGCTTGGTTTCACCTCGGAATAGGCGCCCGCCGGATGACGTTTCAACAAATTGAATAAGCCCTTCATCCGCCAAAGCCTTATGAACGGGAATACGGCGCTCACTACTATCGTTTTTGAGCGTCCGATTGCCTGCACTGGTCACTTTCCAAAACCAGCGTTCGCCCACTTTGAAAAAGTCTTCCTTATGCAAACTTGCGGCTTCGCTCACGCGCATACCGGAATAGGCGCAAAGCCACGGTATCCAGCGAAACATAGGTTTCGCTTCCGCCCGCGCTGCATTCAAAACAAGCTTGGCTTCTTCCATGGTGTAGGCGCGCAAATAAGACGGGATGGTTTTGTAGTCCGGTGTTTTGATCCCATTGAGCGGATTGCCAGCCGGGAAGAAGTTTTCGGGATCATTCTGACGGCCCCAATTCATGACGGTGCGAACATTTTGAAACTTGGCTTTGACGGTTCTGTTGCTGTTTTCGCCAGCGTCCTGCATAGCCTCAATCCAGCGTTTTCCCTCAATCGCTGTTACCGTGGCAGCGTTATTTGATTTCCGGTGCTTCGCAAATTCCTTTGCAGCGTCCCGATACTTCTTCACCGTTCTTTCCGGCAATGGCTTGGCGTTCTTGCCACGCGAGCGCCGCTTGGTTTCGTCGTCAATAATCTGATCAAAGGTAACGATATGGGCCGGGGCGGCTTCTTCCTGAATGGCAGCGCTCAAAAGCGGGTGCGTGGGCTGACCATTAAAATCACCTTCGTTGCGCTCATACTGACGTGCCATTGCCTCATAGCCGGAAATGCACAACGCACGGGCAATTTCTCGCCATTCGGGTGATCCCTTTTCAGCGATAGTGTTTCCGCGAAGCTGCGCACGGCGGACGCGTGTTCCCACAATTCTGTCGAGTTCGTCATCTGTAAGCTTGCCTGAATATCCATCTCGGAACATCGTGGCTATGTCGGCATCGACTTCAAATTGTGCGTAGTTATGATCATGCGCCCGGATTTCAGCATCAAAGACAATCTGGCTTTCGTAATCACGTAGCGCGATCTGCTTGGCCGTCAGCGGATAAGATGGTTCTCTCGCTTGCTGCCCGGTTGCTGCTTCATACTTCTGTCGAGCAATACCGATTTGCTTCTGGATGGAAGCGACGGCTGCGGCGTGCTTGCGCAAGGCGTCACGCTTATCGCCGCCTAGCTGAATTTCAAGTTCCGATTTGCCGTCAAGATAGATTCGCAGATAAGGCGGGATCACAACGCGGGCCGAATAACGCCCGTTCCGTTCTTTCCAATGTCGCAGCTTGCCAGCCATGCTCAAACCCATTTTGTGACGCAATTTGTGACGCAATTTGTGACGTCAATATGGGCGAAAAGCCTTACAACGCAAGGGGTTCTAATGATTTCAATAGGATGGAATGGTGGGCGATGAGAGACTCGAACTCCCGACATCTTCGGTGTAAACGAAGCGCTCTACCAACTGAGCTAATCGCCCGACTGTGTGCCGGTGTGCGGCAAGTCGTGAGAGCCGTTTAGGCAATTCGTGCGACAAGCGCAAGTGCAAAAATCGGCATTCAGCGTCTTTCTTGCGGTTTTCCGCAGGCCAATAGGGCCGCCAGACGATCAAGAGCAGCCGCCGGACGCTGCTGCCGCGAAAATGTGCGCAAAATGCCATGTCGTCGCCACAAATTTCGAGGGATTTAGCGGCATGAATGGTGTGTTTTTGCCGCCAAAGCCGACAGAAGCGCGCAAATCACGAAAATGCCTCAATTTGCCTCGCGTCCAACTTCATGCATTTGATGCATCGCATTATGGAACGCCGGTTCGCGAGTTGTATGGGAGGGGCGATGAAAGCCGCCCCGCCCCTTGTCCTATCCGACCAGTCGTTCGGGCGAACGCAGGATGGATGCGCCGCCTGCCGCTTGCACGGCAAGGCTTCCATATTCGATCCCTGCGGCAAGTGCCCGATGGACGTCATGGCCTTCAAGCCACGAATCGATGAAGCCTGCATTGAAGGCATCGCCCGCGCCGGTCGTATCGATGACCGGCACGTCTTTTGCCGCCATGTGAATGTCGGCTTCGGCAGTGCGAAGCCACGCCCCCTCGCCGCCGCCCTTCAACGCGACAACGGGGAAATGACCTGCAAGCGCATCGAGCGCCTTCGCCGGATCGTCATGGCCGGTGATGGCCTGCGCTTCCTCGCGGTTGGGCAGGAAGATGTCGACGCCCTCGCAGGCCGCGAGCAGGCCGGGATCATAGATCAGGGTCTCATCCCAGCTCGGGTCGAGCGAGACGGAAAGTCCGGCAGCCTTTGCCTGCTGCACGAGACCTGGAATTTCGTGCAGCGTTGCAAATTCGGCGATGTGCAGATGCCCGGCATCCTTCCATGCCAAAGCGGCGGAAAGCGTGGCGGGAAGCGCTGAACCGGCGCGGCGCGACAGGAAGGCGCGGTCGTTGCCGATCACGCTGGCCACCGTCACCTGCGGCCCGGCATCGTCGGCGCGTTCCAGAAAGCGCAAGTCGACGCCATCGATCTTCAGGTCCGGCTCCAGCCCGCGCGACAGGCCGTCAAAGCCAAGCCGCGCAACCAGCGCCACCGCCCTGCCCGCATGGGCAAGATGGGCAGCGGAAATGAACGCGCCGCCGCCTGCCGCCATCTTCATGTTTTCGGCGAAAATCTCGCGCCCCGGCTGCGGCAGCGATTGCAGCCCGGTGAAGATGAGGTCGCAGTAAATCCGTCCGATGCTGAGGACAGCCGGACGCTTGAATTGTTGCGGCATCATAGGCGGCCCAGACTCTTCTCGGTTTTCGCGTCGAAGAGATAAAGGCTTCCGGCAGGCGCAGACACGGCAAGCGTGCCGCCCGTCGCCGGAATGACCTTGCCCGGAGCCGTTGCAATCACCGAAACGCCGTTGACATCAAGATGCACCAGCGTTTCCGCGCCAAGCGGCTCAACCGCCGTCACCGTGCCGGTGAGCGATAGACCATTGGCCGTCCCCTCCTCGACTTTCAGGTCGTGCGGACGAACGCCGACCAGAATGTCGCCATCAGGCGCAAGCTCAACGCCCGCACCGCTGCGACGGCCTGCAATGAGGTTCATCGACGGGCTGCCGATGAAGCGCGCCGTGAACACATCGGTCGGGTTTTCATAAAGCTCTGTCGGCGTGCCGGTCTGAAGAATGCGACCGTCGCGCATGACCACGATGCGGTCGGCCATGGTCATGGCTTCAACCTGATCGTGCGTCACATAAACGGTCGTCGTCTTAAGACGCTGATGCAAGCGCTTGATTTCAATGCGCATCTGCGCGCGAAGCTGGGCATCGAGGTTCGACAGCGGCTCATCGAAAAGGAAGGCCGACGGATTACGCACCATGGCGCGACCGATGGCGACGCGCTGGCGCTGGCCGCCGGACAGTGCCGCCGGGCGACGGTCGAGATAGGGTTCAAGACCGAGCGCCTTGCCGGTTTCTTCGATCCGCTTGTCCTTCTCGGCCTTGGAAAGGTTCGACGTATAAAGCCCGAAGCCGATATTCTGGCGAACCGTCATATGCGGATAGATCGCATAGTTCTGGAACACCATGGCGATGTTGCGCTGCTTCGGATCGCGTTCGTTGACGACTTCGCCGCCGATCTTCAGGTGACCGCCGGAAATGTCCTCAAGCCCCGCGATCATGCGCAGGGTCGTGGACTTGCCGCAGCCCGAAGGGCCGACAAAAACGACGAATTCGCCGTCCTTGATCTGGAGATCGATTGCCCGGACCGCCTCGACCTTGCCATAACGCTTGACCAGCTTTTCAAGTTCGATGGTTGCCATCAGCGTGTCTCCACAAGTGCACTGAATTTATCATTGAGTTCGCGCGCAGCCTTTGCTTCGGCGGCTGCATGATCGACGGCCAGCGCCTTGAAGCGGTCGGCCTCAGCCTTGTGCCGCGCCAGCGCTGCATTCATCGCGGTTGGCGCCGGGCCGCCAAGACGATCCCGCACCGCCACGAAATGCTGCGGCGAGACCAGTTCCTCGAATTTCTCGCGCCCGAAGGACGGCTCGCGCCCGGCGGATTCGCGGAAAGCTTCGAGGAAAGGCTCGAAACCGTCCTTTTCCAGACCGCCGCCCATGGTAACGACCGCCCGCGCAACCCTGGCGGCGATTTCATGCGCCTGCCGGAACGAAAGCCCTTCGATGCGCACCAGCGAATCCGCAAGTTCCGTGATGGTGATGCAGGAGCGGCGGATGTTTTCGGCGACACGCGCCGGATCGATGCGGATCGCGCCGATGAACGCGGCCAGAAGATCCAGCACGCGGCCAGCGGAAGCGAATGCCTCATAGCCCATCTGTTGCGTTTCGCCTTCACTGTCGTTCATGTCGGTGAAAGGCGTGTTGTGCATCACATCCAGCACTGTGCGGGCGCGGCCCATGGTCTGGCTTGCCAGATGGCGCATATGTTCGATTGGAACCGGATTGCGCTTCTGCGGCATGATCGACGAAATTTGTACGAAAGCGTTCGGCACATAAATCTGGCCGACCTCGAAACTGGTCCAGAACTGGAAGTCCTGAATGAGACGCCCAAGATGCACGAACATCAGTTCCAGCGCCGAATAGGTGGAGGTGATGTAATCCACCGCCGCGATGCAGCTATAGGAATTCGGCAAGGGGGCGGCAAAGCCCAACAGGCTGGCGACCTGTGCGCGGTCAATAGGGAAGCCTGAGGTGGTGATGGCCGCCGCCCCCATGGGCGACAGATTGACGATGGCGCGCGCGGCTTCCATCCGTTCCATGTCGCGGACGAGAACCTCGATAGCCGCCGAAAGATAATGGCCGAAGGTCGATGGCTGTGCAGGCTGGCCGTGCGTATAGGCGACGATCAGCGTCTGTTTTTCGCGTATCGCAGCCGCAACCATGCTATCCAGCAGATTGCGCGCCTGCGTCATCAGCGTGTCGATGCGGGCTTTCAGGCCAAGCTTGAACAGGGTGTGGTCGATATCGTTGCGCGAGCGCGCCGTGTGAAGGCGACCGGCAATATCGGCACCGATGCGGGCCTTCAGCTCCTTTTCGATGAGGAAGAAGAAGTCCTCCACTTCACCCGTATAGGTGAGCTTTGAAGGATCGATTTCCTTGTCGATGGCTTCCAGCGCACCGGCAATGGCTGCGGCCTGCTCGCGGTCGAGAATGCCGGTTTCAACCAGCATGACGAGATGGGCGCGGTCGATGCGGCGAAAGCCGTCGACATGGTGGGTCTTGGCGCCGTCGAAAAGCGGGCGAAGCACGGTTTCCTTGTAAACCGGATCGGGGAAGACGCTTTTATCGGACAGCCGTGGATCGAGATCGGACATGGTTCAACCCTTGAGGCCAGCGAGCATGACACCGCGCACGATGTAACGCTGGAGAAGAAGAAAGACGACGAGCGTGGGAAGCGTGGCGATGGCCGCGCCGGTCATGATCATTTCCCATTGGATGGACTGCTCGACGGCGAAGCTCGAAAGCCCGACCGGCAGCGTGTAAAGCTCCGGGCTGGTGGCGACGATCAGCGGCCAGAAGAAGGCGGTCCAGTTGCCGAGGAAGGTGAAGATCGCGAGCGCCGACAGCGCAGGCGTTACCAGCGGCATGGCGACTTTCCACCAGATCTGGAATTCGTTGAGGCCGTCGACGCGGGCAGCTTCCAGAAAGTCGTTGGGAACGCCTTCGAAGAACTGCTTCATGAGAAACGTGCCGAAGGCCGTCATCATGCCGGGGAACATGATGCCCCAATAGCTGTCCAGCCAGCCAAGCTTGCTCGACATCAGATACCACGGGATCACCAGCATTTCGGTGGGGATCATCAGCGTGGACAGGATGGCGAGGAAGATGAAATAGCGACCGCGGAACTGGAATTTCGCCAGCGTGTAGCCGACGAGACTGTCGAAGAAGACGTTCGACAGCGTGACCACGACCGCAACGATCATGGAATTCAGGAACCAGCGGATGAAGCGGCCATCGGCCAGGATGGTGACATAGTTCTGCAATGTCGGCTCTGCCGGGATCAGGCGCAGGTCATAGACCTGCCCTGCCGTCTTGAGCGAGGTGGAGAACATGAAGGCCAGCGGCGTGACCATGATGAGACCGCCGATGAGCAGCAGCGTCCATGTCAGGATGCGGCCGGGCCGGAGGTTCTGGAAGGGGAGCGGTTTCGTTTGAGCGGACGCTGTCATTTCTTTTCCCTCAGAATCCAGAGCTGCAACAGCGAGACGCAAAGCAGGATGGTGAAGAGGACGACGGTTTGCGCTGCCGCATAACCCATCGCATAGGAGGAGAAGGCCGTCTGATAGATCATCAGCACCAGCGGCTTGGTGGAGCCGAGCGGGCCGCCGGGATCGTTCGTGGTCATGTTGTAGACCTGATCGAAGATGCGCAGGAAGCCGATGGACGAGAAGACGACGAGGAATACCGTGGTCGGTTTCAGAAGCGGGATCGTGATCTTGCGCAGGATCGCCCATTCGCCGAGGCCGTCAATGCGCGCGGCTTCATAGAAGGTGTTTGGAACAGCGCGCAGGCCCGCCATGAAGATGATGATCTGGAAGCCGAGACCGGCCCAGATGGACGTCGCCATGATCGCATAGAGCCCCTGGTCGACCGAGCGCAGAAAGCCCTGCTGCGGAAGGCCCAGCGCATTCAGGATATTGTTGATGAAGCCGATGGGGGCTGGCTGGTAGAACCAGCGCCAGACCCATGCCATGGCCGCAGCGGTCGTGAGATAAGGCAGGAAATAGAGCGCGCGAATGAACCCGTGCATGATGCGCACGCGATCCAGGAAATAGGCAATCGTGAACGCCACCACGAGGCTTATCGGCGTGCCGACCAGCAGATAGGTGAAAGTGTTCCTGAATACTTTCCAGAATTCGGGATCGGCAAAAAGCTTCTGGTAATTGGCGAAGCCGATGAACTTTGGCGGGTTCATCAGGTCCCAGTCGGTAAGCGACAGCCAGAAGGCTTCTATCGTCGGGTAAAAGCGGATGACCGAATAGAACAGGATCGGGAGAGCCAGAAAGCTCCACACCCAGATCAACCGTCTTGTGCGCATGGAAAGGCGGTCCGTCAGGCCGTTGCCCGAAGGCCCCTTGCCCGTACCGCCTGTTTCAGCCGTCCCGGCCTCTACAGTCATTGTCATGTGTCAAAATCCTTCGGCTACGGATGAGCCGCGCCCTAGAGCGGTTCCTGTTTTAACGGAATCGCCGGAACCGCTCTAACTATTTGTTTTGTCGCATTTTCCAACGCAAAACCGTTTCACACTTTTGCTGGAAATGCTCTAGAGCGGTTCCTGTTTTAACGGAATCGCCGGAACCGCTCTAACTATTTGTTTTGTC
>NZ_JBVPGR010000022.1:0-33615 GCF_055816895.1 Ochrobactrum sp. PL_is501
GCATCGTCGTAGGTCATTGACTTTGGTGCTTTGGCTGCAAGCTTCTCGAAAGCATCGCCAGCCAAGGATGCGGCTTCGTTCAACAGTTCAACTTTCTGATTGACGTTCATGCTCGCGTCCTCGCGGCACCCGCCTGCATCAAGCGGGATGGTGGAAGTGGTGGAAGGGCGGATTTATCGATACGCGGCGACTTCTCGGACTTGGCGAAGCCTTGGCCTTTGATCGTGCCTTTCGGGCGAACAATCCCCTTGGCCTTGTCGCTCATCCGCTTGGTTTTGGCTGCTCTCGGCGTATCAACCGTGCGGGTTTTGTATCCGTGACAGGACACGCAAACGGCAGCGCAGTTATCCAATGTCGGTTCACCGCCGATGCTGTCGGCAATAATGTGATCGTACTGGACGCCAACAGACAGAGGCGCATTGCAACGCTGGCCCGGTTTGAAGCCGTACATTTCTCCAACAGCCTCACACTTGCCGAGTGACCGGCGCAGAGCGGCGCGTTTGATTTCCTTGGTGAACTCTCGCCTAGCCATCATTCCACCTCGTCCAGTTCCGCCGGCTCGACGCCGATGATGGAGCATGAATACTGAACGGCTCTGATGCCGGTCTCTTCCTCCTTGCAGACAGCGATAAACCGTTCGGTGATGGTTCTGGCCTTGGCTTTAGCCAGGTCAGACGTGAACATGTCCGCATAGCCCTTGGCGACCGATACGATGACCGACGGATCTGGCCCGACACTGTTCCGGCACTGGTTGATGTATTCCTTCAGGCCTTCACGTTCTGCGACGGTGAGTTCGACCGCGGCCGACGTTGTTTCGGTTTGCTCGGGCTGGTCATCAACCGGCGCCGTTCTTTCTTCGGAATTGATGAGGGTGGAGCCGCTAAGGACCGAACGCTCTCCACCCTCTACGCTGCCGCTGGAGGCGACTTCGGCAGGCGTATCTTGTTCCTCGTTATTCGAGCCGCTGGCGAGTGTTTCAGTCTCGGACGTGACAAAGTCCTTGCTGAAGCCTTCGCCGCTCTGTGGATCACTCTGGCGCTGTTGCAAGCGCTGCATGACGGAAGGGACGGCAACCTCTTTCGCTCGGGTTGCTCGCGCATTCTCCGACATGTCCATCATCTCATCTGGCGTATAGACACCGAGCATCAACGCCGGTTCGTAAATGCGGCACCAGTCGCGAGTTCCGCGATAGATCAACATCCGGACAAAGTTCTTCGGTGTCCAAGGAGTACCGGTTCCAGTGGTTTTCCATTCGGCCACTGACCCATCAAGCAGGCGCATTCCTGGCAGCCGGCAATTCGGCTTCAACAGTTGAATAACATCGTCTGTGAACGGCTTATCGCTCAGATAGATGCGCATGGCATCACCTTCACCGACAAACAGATGGTGAAGATTGAAACCGAGCTTGGCTTGAATGACGGCTGCAACAAGCTTTCCTTCGTAGCAGAGTTTGCCGTGAACAACGGAAACAGCCTGAGCTACTGAAAATGGATCAAGTCCCCAGCGGACAGCCTGATTGACAATCAGGAAGCAGTTCGAGGCCACGCGTTCAAACGGCAGGTCTTGCTTGTCGTTCTTTCCGCCTTCCTCACGAAGGCTATCAGGAATGAGAGTGGAGCGGGCCATTGCCGTTGCAATGCGCTGCATGTGCTCAAAGCGCGAGGTATCGAGAAGCGGAACCGCATCGATCACTTCGATGATCTGCTTCTGCTTCGGGCGATCCTCGGTCGCAACTATCTGGTTCATTATGCGGCCCTTTCAGAGATTTTGATTTCGTCCTCGACGCGGGTTCGTGCCCACGCTGGCATTTCGATAAAGGACATGTGCTGTTCGTGGCCGTCGTATCCGGTTCTGGGCGAGATATTCGAAGTCATCGGCGATGTGATCAAGCAGGGCAAGGTCGCCCAGCCGATATCCATCAAGCCGTACCTGCCGTGGGACAAGAATATCGACAGTGAAACAACGGTAGGCCGTCTGGTCGCTCGATGCGTTGCCGAGGTCGCTATGCCGTCAGGGATGCTGCCTCAGATGGCCCAGCAGTTGATTGACCTCTACAAGCGCCGACAGATGGTCGCGATTGCCCAGGACATGATCAGAGCGGCTCATTCGATGGCTGTGGACAGCAATCCGGCCGAAATCGGGGAGCAGGCTATCGCAGAGCTAAGTCAGACGTTGTCGGATGGTGATGATATCTATGGCGCTGTGTCTCTCGGCGCTGCACTGGATGAGGCTCTTGATGACACAAACCGGGCATATAGCGGCAAGAAAGGAGCAGGCGTCAGTTACCGCTTTCGACCGGTGGAAGAGCTAATCGGCCCTATGTGTGGCGGCCAGCTCATCATTCTGGGCGGTGCAACCAAACAGGGTAAGTCAGCTCTGGCCGGTCAGTTGGCTATGGGAGCGGCAACAGAAGGCTTTCCCGTCTGGTTCTACTCGGGCGAGATGTCAGCGAAAGAGCTGGCGATGCGTGAGAACAGCCGTGAAACCCAGATATCGGTCAATCGTCAGAAGCGTGGCAAGCTGACTGAGAACGATTTCGAACGTCTGATGAACTTCCGGAACGCCAACCGGGACAAGCAGATATTCATCCAGCAGAAGAGACTGACACTCGACCAGATTGAAGAACGGATTCGGTATTTCGTCTCGAAGAAGGGCAAAGGACTGGCTGTCATTGACCACATGGGCCTGATCGATCGCAATAAGTCGGAAACGAGGCTCGCAAACTGGGAATTTGGCGAAATCGTAACCGGAAAATTGAAGCAGATTGCGAGAGATGTCGACATTCCGATCATCGGCTGTGCCCAGCTTAAGAAGAACGTCTTCGCCGATTACAAGCCGACCGTGAATGAGAAATTCTTTCATCAGCTGTTGGCGAAGAAGCCGCGGTACTCGGACCTAATTGGCGCGATCGAGCGCGATGCTGACCATGTGTTGATCCCGTTCCGGCCGGTGGTGTTTCTCAAGGAGTACGAGCCTTCCAAGTTCTCCGACCTATACGAGGTATGGAAAAACCTGGTCGACCAGAACGAAGACAAGGCCAAGATATTCCTCGCGCTCTCACGGGAAAGCCAATGGCCGCGTGATGTGCAATGCGGCTGGCATGGGCCAACGACAACATTCGTTGATCTGGGCGGTATGAATGAGCCGGAATTGATCAGACAGGAAATCATCGAAAACCCACTGGGCTTAAACCTATGAACGAATCGACCGCATTTGCAGAAGGCACGCCCAAAGGCTTTATCGGAAAGTTCCGTCTGGTCTGGCGCACCCAACATTTCACCGTGGCCGATGAACATGGCCAGCCAAGGTATTTCCCAACCGCCGAAAAAGCAGAATGCGAGGCGTGGAGAGCGAAACACAAGATCGAACAGAGTGTGATGGTCCGAGACGGTGAAAAGCTGTCTGTGGCTCGCTCTGAGGCAGAGAAAGTATTCGGCGCCATCTTCCGGAAAGGCCGCAAGATCGAAGTCGAGCGTAAGGAGAGGGCGGCATGAAAATAAATGCTATGATGACGTTATTCAGCGACAGCGATAGGGCATTGAAGCGTAAGATTTGTTTGTTGTTCGCCTGCGATTACCAGACCAACCTCTACCTTGAAGTTGCGCCAATCCTTTCTGAATTGGCTCTTATCAACTTCATCGGCAAGATCGATCCTGACTTCGCAAGGCGCAGAGGACCTGTCTTTCCAGCCATGCATAGCAATTGCTGGCTGAATCAATCGCCCTTCAAGGTTACGACTGGACAAGCCTCCGTCTGGATCGTCGCGGTCCCAAATCTTGGTTTGATAAATGAAAAGATCGTCACTGTTTGGAATGATGCGTATCGACTGTATGATGATTGGCCGCCTGTTCCAGTTCACAATCCGAACGATAACGTACACTTCACGCTTAATATGCTGGATGGCATCTATGCTCGGCTTAGCATCGCCAAGCATGAATCCAGTCTGTTTTTTCTGTTCTTCATTTTGTCGGTAGAGAAAAATGATGGTGATGGCCGCAGCAAAGGTGGCGGCCCAACCACTCAGCGCAGAAATCCAATCTCGGAAGCAGTATGGTTCTGTTCCATTACACCAATTAGCTCGAACTATTGCAAAATCGAGCAACCAAATCGCGACGAACGCTCCCAGACCCGCTGCCGCTGCAAGCGTAACAAGTCCACTGTACTTGCCCGGTATCATGGCAATTCTCCCCGCCCACAAGTGTCTCATAGCACAATTCCGCGAGCTTTAGCGAGGGGTCAAATCGTGGCGAAAGAAAGATCACAGGCATGACCAAGATGTGGTTCTGTTACGAGTTGGAAAACATGACTTGGTCTCCTGTCGTTTATCGAACGAACGGTGGCGCGCCTGAGCTTAAAGACGTCATGCAGCGCAGCAAGATCGTTGAAGTGCCGGCCGACTGTGTCGGATCAGACGGTGAGCCAATGTTCGGAGCTTTGAAACAGAGATTCCCGCTGGAGGTCTCGGATGGCTAAGCGGTCATGCGACATCTACAAGGTGGCCCGCCAGTGCGGTGTGATCCTGCGAGCCAGCTGTGACCATTCACCGACCAGCCGTAAACCGAGGGAATGCTTCTGCAAGCCCACCTTGCGGGAAATAGGAAGAGAGCACGGCGAGGATCATCTTCGCCTTGTTCTACAACTGATGGTCGGGACGGTTCAGAACTCACTGTTCATCTATTCGGACATGGTCAAAGCAGTTTCGTCCGTTCTGATCCAGTGCCCGCACCTGATCCACAGCCGAACGCTTGTCTCTGACTTCGATGCAATCGACCTCGGGATGCTCCGACTGAAAGCCAAGGCGATGAATTGCGGAATACCGACAACCCACGTTCTCAGAGTGCTTTTGATGATGATCCTGAACAAGCCAGCACAGAGCGATTTCTTCGATAGCAGGGAGGCGGCATGATTACCGACAGTGACAGATTGGAATGGCTTCTCAAGAACGGCGCATCGCTTGAAGAGTTCGAGGAAACGGTAAGCTTTCATGTTCGACGCGTCGGGAATCTGCCGGAATGGAAGAAACGCAAGGCGATTAAGCTTCTGGATCACCTCATAGAAAAGGAGCGCTGCCAGTGAAATACGAAGAGTGGACTGCCAAGGATATCGAACACCGCGTCCTCGAAGCCGCTGAAACGCTCATGTTGATGCCTGGCGAGAAGGGGCCGACATGGGCAAGTGGTTCGATGCCAGATGGTAAACCGGACAGTTTCAACTTGGCTTATGGATCGGTGCCAGCCACGTATAAGCGCCGTCCTGTCGCCGCCGCTATCGACCGGATGTACGAATGCTGGAAATGGATTAACGAACTTGAGAAGGCCGAAGACCGCAAGCTTTTGTACGGCTGGGCCTATGTGAAAGCCCGAAAAGGCATGAAGCTGAGCCGGTTTGCTTTAGAAAATATGATGAATGACCGACAAATGAGAAGGAAAATTGATCAATTAACCCAAGCAATTGCGAACAATCTCAACCGATTGTATCAAGTTCGGTTGACAGTCGGGCTAGACAGCGTGTCCGAAAACGACGATAACTCACATCAACAAACGGTATCGTCCGAGAAGTGCGCGACACACTGGAGAGCGCCGGACGCCAAGCCCAAGAACATCCCTTCTCTTCATGAGAAAATGAAACCCGCTGCATAGCGGATGGGCGAAGAGCTGCTTTTGCTGTGAAACAGGAAATTTTGTAGCTACCCTAATGCTCTTCATCAGGGTAGCCAACTTAATATCCAGTTTGTACCGTACCGACCAATGAACCAACCTAGGGTCGCGGGAGCAAGGAATTTGAATAGGCCGCTGAATGAGCTAGCACTCGCCAACTTAAATAACTTCCAAAAGCCGGATCGTAGAGGCGAGTATCGGTGCTTTCCGTCAATGTGTTGATCACTAGCAAATCGCAACCACGCGATGCGGAGTTTTTGGCCAACCGTTGGGGTCAAATCGATGCTTGTTACATAGGCATAAGCGATTAAATCTCTCACGTCTCGGCGGATTCCGATGTACAAACTCCAATAGTCAAAATAACCTTGTCTAAGAATCAAAGAGTCCTCTACAACAGACGCCACTTTTGATTTGACTGGAAACAGAATGGCTACCATCTGCCCTGTCGGCCCCCGGCTGTAAACTAGAGTTGGTCCACTCTCGTGAGCGGGAGATTTATCTGGGGCCGGTCTCCGCAGCGGGCGGACGCCGAATTGCACCTGTAGCCAACCGGGCAATTCCTTGTCAGTTGTTATTGAATAATTTAGCTCCTTATTGATTTCGGCAAATCCTGGCGTCTCGATCAATGCGCGTCTTATCGCATGAGGAGCAAGCTCAACAAAAAGATCGCTCTCTTTATTCCATTCAAGGCGTTTTACATGGGCAGCGCTGAATACATTATCTTGATTATTCATGAATCTCCCCCCGATCATTTCTGGGATCTTCTAGCACAAAGGGTTGTCGTGGGAGCGAGATCTTGCGGTATAAGCGGGCAAGACCGGTATAGACACTCAGGCGTCAATGCTATTCTCAGATTCGTCAAAGAACTTTCTAGCGGCATCTCGTTGTGCATTTACGCGATCAAAGGATTCTGGCGATAGTGGGCCGCGTGCCATCTCATCAATTAACGCCAGGCTATGCACCAAGTACACATCGATCGGGTATATTCCCCCGCCATGTTCTTTAATCAGTTCCATATGCTCAGATCGAGTGTTTAGAGCAATTTTATAGGCCACCTCAATGCGATGACGTTTGGCTTCATTCTTGGATTGTACGAGTAACGTAACGAGTGATCCAGCAACACCTATCATACCGCCCACCGCTACCGATAGAAGTGGCATATATTGTTCCAAATCAGCCTCCAGCCATTACACAATAATAATACGATTGTGGGTTTCACGGTGAAACAGGACGAGCTCGGACTTGATGCCGACTGTCAGCAAGTGCGCAAAATTACTAATCGATCGTTGCGCCGGTTGTTTCCAACTTTATTTCTTTTCCAGACTTCGTGAGTTTAGATCGCTTTTTTAACGCCATCAAAAAGAATGCTGCGAAGATAAGGAAGGTCAGTGCGGTCATGACGCCAAATGGCCAAACGAGCCCGCTATTGCTCTTCCCCTCTTGAACGGTCGCAACTAAGAGCCCGCAAAAGGCACCGAAAGCTAGCGACGAGATGTAAAGATTGACCTCATAATCTGCTAATCCAGTAGCATCCACCATTTTGATGGTTATTTGGTCGGGAACTGAGACAGTTATGTTGAAGGCTTGTCTTGCGGGGTTAATGACAGCGGGCGCATTTATGTTTGGTTCGATCTTATCTGGATTACCTTTAGGAACATCGTTCATTGTGACCGCCTGTTCAATTCAGGCCACAGATTTTGTGGAAGAACGCCGGCATACTGACCGCCCACCATCATAGGGCTGACCAAAACGTGAATCTGTCCGTTTGCCTGGTGAGAAACGCCGGTCAGACCTCTAATGATATTCTGTCTGTCGATCTCCGTCGTCACCGGGACCACATAGACTGTATTCAATGGTCGAACCCATGCGTAGGGGAGAAGTACCTCTTTCAGCCTCTCGTTCCACATATTCCAAGCGCCGGGCTCATTCTGGTTCGTAATGTCCCACGAAACGATAAGATGCATGCACGCCCTCCTTTTGCCCAGAGGAATTGAACCGTGAGTCTTACAGCTAAGCAAGAGGCTTTTGCCCGCGCCTATGTGGAAACCGGGAATGCTTCGGAGGCGTACCGGAAAGCATATAAGGTCAAGCCGACGACGAAGCCGGATACTGTGTGGGCGAATGCATCAAGAACGCTCGCAGACAGCAAGGTTTCAGCAAGGGTGCAGGAACTGCAAGGCAAAGCAGCTCAAAAGGTCGCTGTGACGGTCGAGAGCCTGGCTACAGAGCTAGAAGAGGCTCGCCAGATAGCCATAGAAGAGAAGCAGTCTAGCGCCGCTGTATCGGCCACTATGGGCAAAGCGAAGCTGTTCGGTCTGGGTACTGAAAACCGCAAGATCAGCGGGACACTTCAGGTCATCACGATTTCTGCAAAACAACTGGAAGCGCTGACAGACGATGAACTTGCAGCTCTCGAAAGCGCCTACCCGGTTTTGCAGAAGCTCGGGCTTGTCTCTGCAGGCAATCCGGGCGGAGAGGCAGGCGAGGGAAGCGAACAAGAGGATTGAGGAAGAGGCGGAAAGCGCCGGTGTTTCTCTGTCCTCATTCATCCGTGGCGGTTGGCATGTGCTGGAACCGGGCAGGGCATATCTGCATGGCTGGCACATCGATGCGATATCGGACCATCTCGGGGCGGTAACGAACGATCAGCTAACGCGGCTGATCATCAATGTTCCGCCTGGTACGATGAAGTCGCTCACTGTCGGAGTGTTCTGGCCAGCATGGGAATGGGGCCCGGTCGGCAAGCCGTTCATCCGGTCTATTGCCACCTCGTATAAGGAAAGTCTCGCGAAGCGCGACAATATCAAGGCTCGCCGTCTGGTTCAGTCTGACTGGTATCGCCAGAGATGGGGCAGCCAGTTCCAGATGATGCCCGATCAGAACTCGACGCTGAAGTTCGAGAATGACAAGTCAGGCTTTCGAGCGGCAATGTCGTTCGAATCCCTCACGGGTGAGCGTGGCGACCGTGTGATTATTGACGATCCGTTGTCAGTGGGTAAGGCAAAGTCTGATGCTGACCGTCTAACGGCACAGGAAACCTTTCTCGAAGCGGTTCCGAACCGTCTGAGTGATCCGATCAAGTCGGCCATCATCCTTGTGATGCAGAGGCTGCATGAAGGTGACACTACCGGCGTGGCGCTGGCCAAGAACCTTGGATACGAGCACCTTATGCTCCCGATGGAGTTCGAGCCCGAACGCCGTTGTTACACCATAGTGAAGCCAACGGGGTTTGATACACCTGCGGTCCGAGCGCGATACGATGCTGGAAAGCAAATCTGGTATCGGGAGGGACAGGAGATACCGGAATCCCGACGTGAGTATGTCGAGAAGTCCGATCTCAAGACGGTTTATACCCACGACCGACGCGAGAAAGATGGCGAACTGCTGTTTCCAGAGCGATTCCCACGTGAAGTCGTCGAGCGTGACAAGGTGTCTCTCGGGTCTACTGGTCATGCAGGCCAGAACCAGCAGAGACCGGCGCCACGAGAAGGCGGCATGTTCAAACGGTCGTACTTCTCGATCGTAGGAGCGATACCGGCCGGCACCGTGTTTGTCCGAGGATGGGACTTGGCGGCAACGGAAGATGATCCTTCATCGGCCAGAACCGCCGGTGTGAAGATCGGCAAGATGCCCGACGGCAAGTTCATCATTGCTCACTGTGTGGCAGAGCGGGCCAGTCCGGCCGGTGTACGCACATTGATCAGGAACACTGCTGAACAGGACGGCAAGGATTGCTCAATCTCCATGCCGAAGGATCCGGGACAGGCCGGTAAGGACCAGGCACAGCAGCTTGTTGCGATGCTGGCTGGCTACAAAGCTAAGGCTACACCGGAAAGCGGCGACAAGGTCACACGTGCCGAGCCTCTATCGGCTCAGTGTGAGGCTGGAAACGTCGTTCTGTTGAAAGGCGCTTGGAACGAACCATTTCTCGATGAGGTCGAGGTGTTCCCGAACGGGAAGCTGAAAGACATCGTGGACGCATCGTCCCGCGCATTTAACGAACTGGCGACAAACCAGACACGAACCGCACTCTTCGGTACATCAGGACGGATAAATGGCTGATACAGATTTTCTCGCTACATCAGCCGATTATAAGGCGATGTTAGGCTACTGGACGAAGGTTGCAGCTATCCGTGGCGGTGTGGATGCGATGCGGAAGGCTGGCAAGACTTATCTCCCGCAGTTCCCGAACGAGAGCGATCCGAACTATGCCTACCGTCTGGCGAACTCGAAGTTCACTGACATCTATTCGGACATCGTGGAGAACCTGGCATCCAAGCCGTTCTCAAAGGAAGTCATGCTTGCCAACGATACCGTACCGGAAGCTATCAAGGTTGTGACCGAGGATATCGACGGCGGCGGCAATCATCTGCACGTCTTTGCCGACAATGTTTTCTTCAATGGTATTCACAACGCCATTGACTGGATACTGGTCGACTATCCGACGGTGCCGGAAGGTGCCACGCTTGCCGATGAGAAGCGGATGGGTGCGCGGCCGTACTGGGTCAGCATCCCGGCGACAGACATGCTCTGGGTCGAAAGCAAGGTCATCAACGGCAAGGAACAATTCACTTACGCAAAGATCTATGAACCCGTCACGCAACGCGACAATGCCGGCAACGAGAAGTGCATTGATCGTGTGCGAATCCTGATCCGAGATGAACTCGAAGGTGGTCAGTATGGGCCGGCCCGGTATGAAATCTGGGAGAAGGGCACAACGAACAATGCTGGCTGGTCGTTGATCGCTGAGGGCCCGATCTCGATTGGTGTTATTGCGCTTGTTCCGTTCTTCACCGGTAGGCGTGAGGGATCGACATGGCGCATTCGCCCCCCGATGCGAAACGTTGCCGAATTGCAGGTCGAGCATTATCAGCAGGAAACCAATCTCAAATCTGCGAAGGAATTGACCGCCTTTCCCATGCTGGCAGGAAACGGTGTGACGCCACCGGTGGATGAGAACGGCAGGCCTATCATGGCGCCGATTGGCCCCTCAGTGGTTCTTTATGCGCCTCCGGCTCCAGATGGCACGAAGAGCGGACAGTGGCAGTTCATCGAGCCGTCAGCCTCATCGCTCAAGTTTCTGTCTGAAGAGGTGGACAAGACCGAGACCCAGATGCGCGAGCTTGGCCGCCAGCCGCTGACAGCAGGCACAAGCGGGATAACACAGGTTGCAGCCGCCTTCGCCTCCCAGAAGTCAGCCAGCGCCGTACAGGCGTGGGCTTTCATGCTCAAGGATTGCCTGGAACGGGCTTATGTCTTCACATCGATGTGGCTGAAGGTGAAGCTTGAGCCGACCGTCTACGTGAACACTGACTTCGCCATCGAGCTCGGTGAGGACAAGGCGCCTGAAACGCTTCTGACCATGAATGAGCGCGGCAAGCTCAGCACTCAGACACTCTGGCAGGAAATGAAGCGTCGAAGCATCCTTTCACCCGAGTTTGACGCGGATGAAGAGGAAAAGCGGATTATCGACGAACTCCCCGGTGGTGACACCGAGGATGATCTGACCGCTGCGGTCACTCCACCGGTGAAAGACCCGGCGGAATAGTTCAATCGACAATCTGACTTCACACGGCTCGGTAGGGTGATCCTTCCGGGCCTTTTTCAATGCGCGGGAAGCGCACAACTATCCGGGATGGATAAACATGGCTCTCAAAGCAATTCTGGCATCGCTCGACGGGATCGATGATGCAATCAAGGCTCTGTATGCCGAGAAGGACGGTAAGTTCGTTCTCGATGTCGAGCCGGTGGACGGTTTCGCACTTGAAGACGTGAACGGCCTCAAGACGGCTCTGGGCAAGGAGCGCACCACGCGCGAACGTCTGGAGCGCGATGTGGTCAAGTTCAAGGATCTCGACCCGGACAAGGCCCGCGAAGCGCTGGCAAAGCTGGAGGAGCTGACCAGCATCGACCCAGCGAAGGAAGCCGACAAGATCGCGAACACGAAGTTTGAGGCTGCCAAGGCCCAGCTTCTGGAAAAGCACACTGGCGAAATTTCCAGCCGCGATGAGCGCATCGGTCATCTGACCAAGACCGTTGAAAGCCTGCTTATCGATGCTGCTGCGACGTCCGCTCTGGCTGAAGCGAAGGGTTCAGTTGAACTGCTCCTTCCTCATGTGCGGGCTCATACTCGCGTCAAGGAAGTCGACGGCAAGTTTACGGTCGAAGTGGTCGACAAAGATGGCAACGCAAAGATCGCAGATTCCAAGGGTACGCCCATGGATATCGCCGGCCTGGTTGCCGAGATGAAGGAATCTGAAGCGTTCGGACGTGCCTTTGAAGGATCCGGTCAGTCGGGCAGCGGCAAGCAACCCGGCCCCGGAGGCGGCGGTAACCCTCCGCAACGCGGAAATTTCGGTGGAACCCGTGAAGAACGGGCGGCGGCTATCGCAGCCAAATTCCCTGAACTGAAGGGCTGATCGCCCTGAAACTTCTCTGCTGCTGTCTCGGGATGAGAAGCGGCATCCAGCGGGCGGGAAGCCCATCCAACCAACAATCCCGAGACACAGCGTAGGAGCTTTCCATGTCTCTTTCCCAGATGCAGGTATTCAACAAGTACTTCATGCCCGCGATCATCGAAACGCTGGCGCAGATGGTGCAGAAGTTCAATGCCGCCTCCAACGGCGCAATCCGTCTCACGACAGATGGTTTTGAGGGCGATTTCCTTCAGGAGTCGTTCTTTGCATCCATCCACTCAGCGCAGCGTCGTGTAGATCGGTATGCGGCACAAGCCGCAGCAGCCGCGACCGATCTGACCCAGCAGAAGCACTCTTCGGTAAAGATCGCCGGCGGCTTCGGCCCGATCCGCTACGAACCATCGCAGATGACCTGGCTTCAGAAGCCTACCGCTGAGGGCATCGAAGTGGCATCCCGCAACTTTGCCGAAGCCATGATGGCTGACCAGCTGAACACGGCCATTGCTGGACTTGTCGCCGCCATCGGCAATCAACCGGACGCGACGAATGATGTGTCCGCGGCAACCGATCCGGCCCTGTCTTACGTGGCAATGAACGATGCGCATGCAAAGTTTGGTGATCACTCGGGCAACCTGATCGCTCAGGTCATGAACGGCACGGCCTATCACAAGCTCATCGGCGCCAATCTCGTCAACACGGCTCAGCTCTTCCAGGCGCAGAATGTCCGTGTGGTCGATATCCTCGGCAAGCCCGTGATCGTCACCGATGCACCGGCACTGTATGAGGCGGGAACGCCGAACAAGCTGAAGGTGCTTTCTCTCGCGGAAAGTGCTGCGATTGTTCATGACGGCAGCGATGTGATCACCAACATCGAAACCTCCAACGGCCAGACTCGCATCGAGACGACTATGCAGATGGACTATTCGTTCGGTCTGGGTCTCAAGGGCTACACTTGGGATGAAGCCAACGGTGGTAAGTCGCCGTCCGACGCTGAGATCGCCACCGGCACGAACTGGGACAAGGTCGCGACCAGCATCAAGCACACGGCCGGCGTTCTGACCGTGGCCGCAGCCTAATCATCAACCCGGGCGGGCTTCGGCTCGCCCTTTTTATTTGAGGGTTTCCCATGTTGAAAGAGCGTGAAATCGCATATGTCGTTCACCCCGTATCGCAGAAGCTCAAAGAAAAGCTTCGGGCCGATGGCTTCAAGATCATAGATGCTCGGTTCGCGCCGGAGGACGCAAAGGTGATCAACCCGCACAAGAAGCGCGGGAAGGACGAAGGCCAGCAGCAGCAGGCGCTATCGACTGGCGGCATCGGCACAGACGGTGGCGACCAGTTCAGTGATGATCAGCTTCGCGCTGCCATCGAAACTGCGACCGGCAAGGCTCCGCATCCGAATATGAAGCGGGAGAACCTCCTGGCTTACTTCAACAAGCTGAATGCCAAGGCCGCAGGCGAATGAGCGATACTGACCGTGTGATTTGGTGTGACCGCGGTTGGCAGCCCGTCCATTTCGGCTTCTGTCCCTCCAAGAAGGCATGGAAGCGTGAAATGAAGAAGATGGGTTGCAGCGAGCCATATCCCGGCACGGATGGCCGATGTACCACATTCACGAAAGACGGCAAAGTCGTCGTCATCGTCACCTTGCGCGATGGGAGCGAGAATGAGCGGACGGTTTGTGAGGTCGCCGGCCTTCTGGTTCATGAAGCTACTCACGTCTGGCAGACAATCCGCGAAGACATTGGCGAGAAAGATCCATCGCCAGAGTTCGAAGCTTATTCGATGCAGGCAATCTTTCAGGAACTGTTCAGCGCCTATCAGGAAACGCGAGGCACCGGCAAATGTTGACGACGACACCCGGCGATTCTGCCGCTGACAGCTACGTCGATCTGGATGAGTTCCGGGCCTACTGTGGCAAGGTCGGCTACGATCTGGCCGACAAGACCCATCCCGAAGTCGAACAGGCCTTGCGCCGCGGTACGACATGGCTGGATGGCACATACGGCCAGCGGTTCATCGGTGAACCTGCGACGGTAGAGCAGGCGCTTGAATGGCCTCGAAAGAACGCCGTGTGGCGCGGTGCGCTGCTTCCGAGCACAACGATACCACAAAGGATCAAGAATGCCTTGTGTGAGGCTGCTTGGCGAGAATTGATCACTCCCGGAAGCCTTTCGCCAGACTATGTGCCAGCGGAGGCGATTAAGCAGGAACAGGTCGGTGATCTGTCCGTCACATACCAAGACACGGACGGCAGGATTGATGACGTCCTGCCGGTAATCAGCGTAGTCGAGGGCATCCTAGCCGGGTTCATCCGAGGCAAAGGGCCGGGAGTTTTCGGTTCAGCCGCAAGAGCCTAAAGCATATCGTTATAGGGCTGCTTGGTTTCGCCAACCAGGCGGGCGAGTTCGGTAAAGCTCCACGGGCGTTCCGCTCCAGTCGTATTGGCGATCTGAAGTACCCTGATCGGGAAGCAGATCGCATCGCGGTTCGATGGATTGAGGTCTTCGACAAATCGATCATCCCCACGAGCGGTTGCTTCGGCTGTTCTGAGGGCGTCGTCTAACTCGACTTGGGACAGAATGCCTTTCTCGACCAGTGCATGGTTGATCGCGGCAATAGCGAGGCATAGGCCTTCGATCTGCAAGTTTGCGACGTTCATGTTGTCCTCCTTCGGTTCCCGATGTTTTCCAACGCATTTGGTCGGGGATTTGATCCATTGGAGAGTGCCAAATGGCCAGGTTCAACTATGCCCGCTCGGTTCAAACGGCGAACCGACTGATTGACAAGTTCGGCCAGACCGGCGCTATCCGACGTACCGAGACATCGGGCGATCCATGGGACCCAGGCACAAGCGATACGGACTATCCGTGTACTCTGGTAGCGCTGGATTACGACCAGAAGGACGTTGACGGGACACTGATCAAGTCGACCGACAAGAAGGTTTATGTTGCCACCAAGGGTCTGACGATTCAGCCGACGACGACTGACAAGGTCATCATCGGCGGTGTTGTGAGCACGATTGTCGAGGCTAAGCCGCTCAATCCGGCTGGAACGGTCGTTTATTGGGAGTTGCAGGCACGATCATAGGCAAGTTCAACCGATGCCCATCAACGGTAGAAGCAGAGAGAGGGACTTTTCTGCGGCTATCCCCAGTGCCGCTCCTGCGAAATTTTGTGCGAGCCAGCGAAGAGCCCGCACAAGGACAGCCTCAATTGCGCCAACACGAGCTGTTCGGGCTTTCAGGAGTAAAATACCGGCATCTAGTTCGAACTTGATACGCTCTCGGTCGTCTTCAGAAATATCGTTCCATTGCTGAACTGCTAATTCGGCCGATTGAATGGATTCTAGCGTGCTCTTGTAGGCCGGACTGTTGTGATGAAGCGTTACTAGACGATCTGAAGCCGGAACATCCTTAGACGCCCTGTATTCGTCAGGTACGGGTTCGTCAAAGTTGCTTCGAATGTAGCGTCTTAGCTCGGACGCGAATGGCGAGAAGAGATTTGCTACAATCTTCTGGACGGAATCCTTGTCATCAACGTCCTGAAAATACTCGAACCCGAAGACCGAAGGATTTACATTGCCATCATTGATCTCCGTGAAAAGAAGTATGTAGGCTGATAATCTGTCCAGCCGATTTGACGGAATATTCAATGATGATTGTTTGCCTTCTTCATCGGAGTACAACATCGACTGGAGAGCATTCCTAGCACCATCTCGACGTTTAAGCCATTCAATGTGGGAAGCAACATCTTCATCAGCGCTCGCTATCAAATGAAGCCATTGCCTAAGCCGTGATGGGAATATTCGGTAATCCGCTGACTGAACCTGCATAGTAAAGTCATCAAATTCTTCAAGAAATTCGTCAAGATCGTAATCCATGATCCCCCCTTAAGGTTTGAAGCCCATGCGTATTTCAGCAGACGCAAATGATTCTGGCTACACTGGCCTCTCGCTAAAGGGGATTACGGTTTATTTGAATGGTGTTCTGCAGAGCGATGTCGTTACAGCGGATGATGGCGAAGGGTACGTTCTCCGGGCGAAAAGAAGTGAGCAAGGAATGCTGACAACTGACTGCGGAGAGATCGCCCTAGAAGAAGTTAGCGGAAACGTCGATATCCGCGTTTCGCGGACTGAGGTTACGTCCAATGCTAAAACGTCTCACGCCCCGCGAACGGTTTGAAGCCCTTATCGCCACATACGAACCAATCCTGCGCGCCGCTTTCATGGCTGCCGTGGATGATATCCGTTCGAACATCGTCCTCCGTCGGATCGTGGAGCGGCTGGAAAAGGGCGATATTGCAGGTGCGATTGAAGCAATGTTCATTGAAGAAGCAGCGTTTAACCCGCTAGAAGAGGCGCTACGGCAGGCATTCAACGCGGGCGGCGTCGACACTGTTTCGAACATGCCGGCACTGAAAGACCCGGAAGGCCATACTGTGGTCATTCGTTGGGATGCTCGGAACGTGGTTGCTGAAAACTGGCTGCGCGATCATTCGGCCAGTCTCGTTTCAGGAATTGTAGCTGATCAGGTCGAAAGCATTCGTACTGCTCTGACGGATAGCCTTGCTCGCGGCGACAATCCGACGAAGGCCGCCAAAGCTATCGTTGGGCCAGTAAACCGGGCTACTGGAACGCGAGAAGGCGGGATTGTCGGTCTGACGGCAGCACAGGCCCTGTTCGTACAGAGCGCTCGTGACGAGCTTCTTTCCGGCGATCCTGCGCTTTTGCGGAACTATCTTAAGCGCGGCCGGCGAGACAAGCGATTTGACCGAACGGTGACGAAAGCCCTCAAGGAGCAAACTCCATTGCCGCCTGATGTCGTGGAAAGGATCGTGAATCGTTATAGTGCAGGCCTGCTGAAGCTTCGGGCCGACACGATTGCCCTGAATGAAACATTCGATGCGATGGCAGCGGCAAAAGACATCGCCTTTCGCCAGCAGATCGATAACGGAAATCTCTCGGCAGACATCGTCACCAAGACTTGGCGACACACACCGCAAGAACACGGCAGATTGCAGCACATTGCGATGAACGGTCAGCGCGTCCGGTACGATCAGCCCTTCATCGCACCGGATGGAACCCAGATCATGTATCCCCATGCGCCAGGTATTCCTACAAAGCATAAAATCGGATGCAAGTGCATTTGCGAATACTCAATTTCATATGTGGATCAACTGCTTGATCGTATTCGCTCCTGATTTGTGCTAAAAGAAAATCGGGCCGATTTGGTGCTGGAACACCGCCTCGGCCCTAACCGAAACGACGCGATAGGAGCGCATCGAATGGCTGATAAAGCTATATGCAACATTGCGGGATGCAACAACCCCATCCTCATTAAGTCTCGAGGCTGGTGTTCCAAACACTATCAACGGTGGCAGCACACCGGCGATCCGACAATATCAAGGGTAAATCGTGAGCAGACAGGCCACCCTTGTACCATTAAAGGTTGTGGCAAGCAGTCTGGATATCACGGCTACTGCCAAGCCCATTACAAGCGTTGGCTGAAGTACGGCGACCCGGAGGCGATTTCTGATAGCTATCGACGCCGAGTGAAATGGGTAGAGGCGCATGTCGATTATGCCGGTGACGAATGCCTGAAATGGCCGTTCAGCGTCGGTGACCGAGGCCGAGGCCTTGTGCAGGTCGATGGCAAGCAAATCTCGGCCCCACGTTTTATGTGCACGCTGGCTCATGGAGAACCTCCGGCGCCAGAGTACGAGGCGGCGCATTCCTGCGGCAAGGGACATGAAGGATGTATCAGCCCGCGTCACCTGTCGTGGAAAACGACCTCTGGCAACCGGATGGATATGGTCGAGCACGGCACACTGCCGAGAGGCGAGGCCGTCAACACCGCCAAGCTGACAGAAGATCAGGTTCGTGAAATCCGCAGGATCGGTTCCGGCTTGGAAAGAAGGGATATCGCAGCCATGTTCGGGGTTTCGTACTGGACGATCTGGGAAATCCAGACGCGCCGATCTTGGGCTTGGCTCGACTGATGGCCAAGTCTTTTGCCGCAACCGTCGGGCAGTGGGCTGTTGAGGTGGATGGCGCGCTTGAAGTCGTGTTTAAAGAGAGCGCGCAAGAGCTAGTCAGTCAGATGGATAAGCTTCTGTCTGACATGGTCTATGACCAGCCATCATCTGAGAATTACCGGCGAACCGGCTTTCTTCGTGCGTCTCTGATGGCATCGCGTGAAGCCATGCCGAGGCTGTATCGTGACAATCCCGGCGGGTCGGTTCCTCCTGATCTGCAGCCAGTTATTCTGGTGATCAACAGCGCTGATCTCGGTGATACCATCTATCTCGGCTACACCGCGAACTACGCGGCCTATGTGCATTACGGTGCCAAGGGCGCGGCTCCCCGTCCGTGGGTAACGCTCATCGCTCAGCGGTGGGAAGAAATCGTTGCCGTCAAAGCCAAAGAAGTGAAGCAAAGGCTCAAGCTCTGACATGACGATCGAGAAGAGTATAGAAAACGCTCTATTCGAGCGCGTAGCGTCTTTGGTGCTTAATCCTGCGCTTCCGGTCGCTTGGCCCAATGTCGGCTTCCAGCGGCCCGCTACGGGATATTTGCGAGTGACGCATGTGCCGAACACATCGCGCCGCCGGTTCGTCGGGTCAACTGAGCCTCATCAAAGACGGGGCATTCTTCAGATTGATGTGTTCCTGCCTCTGAACGGTGGGGCAACGAAGTCGACGGAGACCGCAGGCAAGGTTGCGCAGCATTTCCCGACCGACCTAAAACTGCCGAAAGACGGGTTGACCGTTCGCATCACCAAGGCACCTGACATCGCACAGGGGTTCAGCGATGAGACGCACTGGCAAGTGCCTGTGACGATCTCATACGACTGTTTCGCATAACATTCATCCGGCCTGAGCCGTTAACAGCCCCCATACGGGGCTTTTTTCATATGGAGAAGACCCATGATTACAACTGCTTCGGGCTCTACGATTGCGATCGGGCCTGCAACCCCTGTCACGGGCGCCAATGAGGCCGCTATCATCACGGCGTACAAGGCGCTGGCCTACGTGCCCGTCGGTGAAGTTCAGAACCTCGGCGAATTCGGTGATGAGGCGAACGACGTCACTTTCACCAGCCTTTCCGATGCTCGTGTGCGCCATCTCAAGGGTGCTCGCGATGCTGGCGTACTCGCCCTGGTATGTGGCCGTGATCCTCTCGACGCGGGCCAGATCGCGCTGAGGGCCGCTGAAAAGACCAATCTGGCATACGCAATTCGCATCATCGCGAACGATGCGCCAGATGAAACCGGAACCCCAACCGAGTTCTATTTTCACGCACTCGTTCAGTCCGCGAAGGAAAGCTATGGCGAAGCCGATGATGTGGTCACCACGACTTTCAATCTCGGCATTACGACCGCCGTTTTTGAACAAGAAGCCACTGCCGGAACCCCGTAATTCCAACAGCTTATCAACCGTTTTTCCACAGACGTATTAACAGGAAAGTTCACAGATGGATCTGTCAGTATTTGACGGCGCGGCGAAGGCATTTGACGAAGGTTTCGAGGTGGACATCGTTCACCCTACCACAGGCAAGAAGCTGGGCATGAAGGTTCGGGTTGCATCGTATCAGTCGCAACGCGTTCGTGATGTCCAGCGTCGCCTGGCCAATGCCAACATTCGCGACCAGAAGCGCAATCCGAAGAAAGTCCAGACGGTCGAAGAAATTGAAGATCGCGCAGTTGATGTGATGGTGGCCGCTGTTCTTTCGTGGGAAGGATTCGAGCGAGGCGGGAAGGCCATTGAATGCACGACGGAAAACGTCCGGGCAGTGCTGACCAATCCGGATTTGTGGTTCATTGCCGAGCAAATCGACGCTGCGGCGGATAATCAACTGGCTTTCGTGAAAGCCTCGCCAGCGAGCTAATTTCGTTCGGCGAGGCCGTCTTCGCTAAACGACGGCCGACCGTCCTGCCAGACTTCCCAGACGATTTACGGCACGTCTGGGGCTGGTTCCTTGATCTGAACGCCCGCCGATCAGTCGGCATGTCTGCAAATCCGATCTCGTATGAAGAGATCGACGCCTATAGCCGTGTTCACGGCATTTCGATGCTGACATGGGAGGTCGAACTAATCTGCTTACTGGATAACGCCATTCTCGCAGTCACGCGGGCAGGCCAGAAAACCAAATCCAGCGACCAGTTGAAGAACGAAACGCCAGCCAGTGACGGACACGGCGTTGCATCGCTGTTGCGTGGGTTTAAAAGAAAGAAACGGGAATGATTGTTGAAGTAACGTATAAGAGGCGTTAATCGACTTGCTGGGTATACCTATTGAGGGCTGGGTTTTTGCGGGTGCCATCAAGTTACGTTTGGAAACGCACGGCGTTGGTTGCCGTAATAGCAGCGCTGATTTCGATTTCGCTCTCGACAGGGATACGTGTCGTAATTGGTGCGCGTTCTGACACTGTCACGATTGTAGTCCGTCTCTTACTTCCGTTTCTTATCGCGATACCGTTGGGCGTTTTCTGGTTTTCACGATTGGAAAAACTGGAACAGTCTTACCGCGTTGCGGTGAAGAGAGCGAATGAACTGGCGCGAGTAGCCAGTATTGACCCGCTAACTGGCCTGCTCAACCGGAGAAGTTTTATCCAGCAGTTTAATGCAGCCAACAAGGCAGGTGTTCGCGGATGGTTTTTGATTGCTGATATCGATTATTTAAAGCGGATCAACGATCAATACGGGCATCCAACAGGAGATGATGCCGTAATTTCAGTTGCACAGGCGTTGGAAGATTGCTTGTCGAACGACAGCCTGATTGCGCGCATCGGCGGTGATGAGTTCTGCGCGTTCGTACCGAAAGCAGGAATATGTAACATCGATTCTGCGGTCGCAGATATCAGTTCAAGAGCGTCCGGCCTTTTGAACGAGAAAAGGCCGGACAAAGAATTGCCGTTATCTGTTTCGGTGGGCCTTACAACTTGCAAGCCAAGGCAGACTTTCGAGGAAGCCTTGGCTCTGGCAGATGAAAGGCTCTATCGAAAAAAAAACGACAGGCCGCAAAAGCTCGTTTAGGTCTTCTGATAACAACCCAACTGCGCCGCTTCTGTTCTGGCTTGTACGCGCTCGATTTCCCGAATGGCCGGATATTCCGTCCGACTAAGCAACTGCTTGCAGCGAACTTCTTTGTATTCATGGTCCGGCGCCCGATTGCTAACGCAACCGGAAAGAACGAACAGGGCGAGACTGGCGATCACGAGTGCTTTCATTCGGTTCCCTCTTTTGGGGATGAATCTAATGACAAATCACTGTACCATTGACAAGAGATTTACCGCGCTGTTCTCGATTTGCTCGAATCGCTATACCCTGCATATAGAGCATTTCTGTTTCCGGGGGCGAAAGTGCTACAAGAGATGACATTGGCCAAGACGAGTGTCGATAGACAAGTTCTGAGCGAGAACAATACGAGGAGGCGTACAACTTATGCACGCCCGAGTATCTTTCATGAACTGCCATTAGGATCCTTGCTGGACATTGCAGGTCGTTCGATCCCGAAAGAAAGTGAGGGGCTTTTCCGGAAGCCGGAGGAAAGCGATCCTATTATTTTCTACTCCGGAGATATTGCCATTTTGAAATCGCCGTGCGTTTCCGTGATCGGCGCACGGGATGTTTCTGCAGAAGGGAGCGCGCGCGCTAGCCGTATTTCTAGGGAATTGGCGCTTGCTGGTGTTGTCGTAGTAAGCGGATTAGCCAAAGGTGTTGATGCCGCTGCACACATGGCGGCTATTGCCGCCGGTGGAAAGACCATAGCTGTAATAGGAACATCAATAGACAAAGCATACCCTGTTGAGAACGCTTCGCTCCAAGAGGAAATTTATAATGAACATCTTTTGATTTCGCAGTTCCATTTCGGTCAAAGAACTTATCCCTCGGATTTTCCCAAAAGGAACCGGCTTATGGCAGCTATTTCCGATGGGAGCGTTATTGTTGAGGCCTCAGACACATCGGGAACTCTACACCAAGCATCAGAATGCGTTCGCTTAGGCAGATGGCTGTTTTTGCTTAGGTCAGTCGTTGAGAATGAAAAACTAACTTGGCCGGCGCGGTTTTTAGATTATCACAAGACCGTAGTAGTTACTAAAGTACAGGACGTTCTTTCGCGGGTGCTGTAAAATGAAAATCCACTTTATTTGTGGGTACTATTCCGATCTGGCACACGAGTCAAAAAGAAGAACAGAGCCATACTGGGATGCTTATTTTTATGTTTGGGCCGTCAAAGTCGGCGCATTCAGGCGTTCTTTTTTTGCCCATAAGCCGCATGGCAATGTTAAGATAAACAAGGACAATTTTCATTTAGTCCGAGAGTGGTTTGGGGATTTCATTGTACACACACTACGGACTGAAAAAGCAGACGAAGACGTTCTTATAGTTCCTATTCCGTCAAAAGACGGTGTTGTAGGCGCAGATGGTTATCGCACTCTGACAATGGTTCAGGAAGCACTACGTGGGAAACAATACGAAGGGTCGATAGCAGATGCCTTGCGTTGGTCGGAAGCGCTTCAACCTGCACATGAAGGCGGAGGTAGATCTAGAAAGTTCCTGCACGAGCGATACCAAGTTGATGTTGCAGTGAAGGGCCGCAACGTTGTTCTCGTAGATGATATCTTATCCACGGGAAGTGCCATGTTGGCTGCGAGGGACGCACTTTTAGATCATGACGCGAATGTTCTTGGAGGCATTGTGTGCGGCAAGACGATCTACGATTTCGAAACCAAACCGTTTGGACTCCAATCGTTCGTGCTTGAGCAAGAACTAAACGACTATCGAACAGATTAATTGTTTTTGAACGGTAGAAGAGTTAAGGGGAGCATAGCTCCCCTTTTTATTTAAACGGGTTAATAGCTGCCCCATCTTCATTTATGGTCATCCGAAATTTGTTAAGCCCTTCATTCCCACCTTGGTAGGGGGAACACATCTCGATAGCTCTAGATGCCGACTTGACGGCTTGCTTACCCAAGTCATTCCGGGGCTTATATGACGTAACAGTGATGTCCCTGACCGCACCGCTCGCGGTCAACAGAACATCAAACTCGGCGTCAATATCTGCATCAGCTGAAAATGGTGGTGGATTCCAGCATTTTTGAGCTTGTTCAGCCAATGTTTCAGCGTGAGCCACACCGGTCCATACGCCTACAGCAACCACACCAACGAATATGGATTTCATGCCCGTCTCCTTTTAGGTGGCGAGGACGATAGCTTTCGCCTGAAAGGAACGCAACATGGCTGACATCGCTACTCTCGGCTTGGAAGTGCGCAGTGATCAGGTTGAGAAAGGCACTCGTGCGCTCGACAAGATGTCCGGTGCGGCAAAACGGGCAGAAGCAGCGGTAAACGGCTTTTCCTCGACCAGTTCAGGTGCCGCATCTGCGGCTTTGCGGCTTGCGGCAGGAACGAGTAACGCCGAAGCCGGACTGGAACGTGTTGCGGGCGCTGCAAGGCAAGCACAACAGTCACTTCGGTTGGCGAGTGCTGCCGCAAACGACAACATCAAGGCAGCGAGCAAGTTCAATACAGCCAACATCGCGGCACAATTTCAGGACATCGCAGTTTCTGCGCAGATGGGAATGGGCGCATTCCAGATCGGCTTGCAGCAGGGCACGCAGCTTGCAGCGGTCATCAGCATGATGGAAAACCCGTTACGCGGTCTCGGCGCGGCATTCATGTCCGTCATCTCGCCAGTCAGTCTCTTGACTATCGGCCTTGTGTCGCTGTCTGCGGCGGGCCTGCAAATGGTCGATTGGCCAAAGCGCACCGCTCAGGCTCTCATCTTCCTTGCCGACAATCTTAAGGCCATCGCTCCTTACGCTGCAACGGCTGCTGCGGCACTCGCGCTAATCTATGCGCCATCCGTGATCGCCGGAATGGTAAATCTCATCGCTTGGATGGGACGTGTATCTGTCGCTGCGATCAGCATGGGTGCATCGTTCGCGCTTGCTAATCCCGCTACCGCTCTGGTGGCTGGTTTTGCCGCAGCCGTCATTGCTGCAAATATATTCCGCGATGAACTCAACGACATATTCGGGCGCGATGTCGTTTCAGATGTCAAAAAAGCGGTAAATTGGATCGTGGGAGCATTCGTCGGAGGCTTCAACGCAGCGAAGGTAATCTGGAATGAATTCCCAGATGTCATGAATGAAATTGGCGCGTTGGCGATGCACAATCTAATGGAGCAAATCCGCTGGGGCCTTCGTCAAATGGTGCTCGAAGTCAACATGGGCCTGAAGTCGATTGGCGAGCGGTTCAATATAACGCTGCCCGACTTGGGCAACCCAAACAAATTGTTCCCGCCTCAGAAGGGCCCAAAGGTTTCAGGCCGAACTTCCAATGCCGTGGCAAAAGTCACCGCAGCATTCAGTGATGCCCAGAATACGGATTACGTCGGCGGGATATACTCGGCCATTGAAAGCGGGGCATCTGCCGCAGCGGACAAGCTGAGAGAGCTTGCCAAGGGCCTAACCGACGTTGACGATAAGTCGAAAAAAGGTCGTAAGCGGAGGGGCAAGACCGATGCCGAATATTATCAGGACATCATTGACGGTGCCGATCGGCGTATAGCATCGCTACTGGTTGAACAGCAGGCTCTCGGAATGACTGAAGAAGCCGCCAATGCGCTTCGATACGAGCAGGAAATGCTAAACCAGGCGCAACAGCATGGTATCGACCTCACGCCGAAACAGGCTGATTACATCAAGATGCTCGCCGGAACGATGGCGGGTTTGGAATCTGCAATTCAGAAGGCGCAGGACGCGATCAACTTCGCCAAGGATACGACGAAGGGTTTCTTTTCCGATATGGCGAATGGGCTTGCGAATGGTCGTGGCCTGTGGGGTTCGTTGGCTGATGCGGCTGTGAATGCCATCAACAAGATTGCGGATGCCCTCATCGATAGCGGGATTGAAAGCCTGTTTGGTGGCGGTGGAATCAGCAAGTGGATTGGCAGTCTGTTTGGCGGAGGGGGGGTGGGAGGAGCAACTGACCCTTGGTCAGGCCTGCGGCTTGCAAGCGGCGGCTACGTGACTGGTCCCGGCTCTGCAACCTCTGACAGTATTCCGGCCTGGCTGTCGAACGGCGAATTTGTCATGAACGCAAAGGCGACAAAAGCTTTCGGCCCGTGGCTTCAGGCTATGAACGATAACAAGGTCCGCGGTTTTGCATATGGCGGTCCGGTTGATGGGAATGTCGTCTCAATGCCGTCTCGCTCCACCTTGCCGAGTGTTCGAGAGGCTGCTGTTGCTGGCGGCCAGCAGACTGTTCGTATCATCACGGAAACCCGTTTTGTGAATGACGGGAACTTCCAGAACTACATCAAGAGCGAAGTCGAGGAAGGTTCTGCGAAGACCTTCAAGGCCGGCATTCAGAAGTACGACAAGGGCGGCGCTGTTCGCGCCGCTCGTGATCTGCGTCAGGTGAACCAGAGAGGCTATGCGAAATGAGTATCAGCCTTCCTGACTTCATCGAGTATCAGGCTGGCCGTCCACGTCTTAACAAGCCAATTTCAATGTCTCGGTATGGCGAACGAGCCATATCGATGATCCAGAACGGTGATGAATGGTGGACGGTCAACATCGAAACCCAGCCGATGTATGACGAGGATCTGGCCGAGTTCGAAGGCTGGCTAGCTCAGGCCCAGAACGGCATGGAAACGATTGTTTACACAGTCCTCGGCAAGCAATCTCTTCCCCGAGCCTACTGGAACAATCCGAATAGCTCCGTACCGGCCGGGAATGGTTCACTTACATCGGTCGCGAATGGAAAAACGCTACTTATCGGCGGCGTGACTGTGGGATTGGTGATGACGAAGGGTGATCTGATTTCGCTCACGTCCGCCGACTATCACAGTCTCCATCGTGTAACGGCCAACGCCACGGCGGGGGCGACAATCACGCTACCTGTCGAGCCGCCGGTGCCGTCCTACATCGCAAATGGCGCAACGGTTCGCTTCAAAGATCCAGTTCTGAATACCCGGATTGTGCCGGGATCGACTGAAGTTGAAGATGGCGTGATGCCAACGGCAAAGTTCCAGCTTGTTGAGGTGCCGAGGTAATCCGTTAAGGTAAGCACTCGGTATCGGGAGAAAGAGGACGCAAATGCAGATAAGCGATTATGAAATACGGCCCGGAACACTTGCCGATCTTTCGCTGCTGTCCCTCCATGACTTTTCATTTGAAGTTCAAGATGAGCTTGTTGAACCATTTGAAAGTATGGTTTCCGTTTCGCTGATGGAGCCATATCGCAAAGACTATGGCTTTGATGAAACCGATCTGACGGAATTTCTGACAGACCCTGGCAAACAGCTTTTCATTGCAGTTCGGAATGATGTTCCTATTGGGTATCTTGCAATCAGCGAAGGCTGGAACAAGTACGCTATTGTGGAGGACGTCGCGGTCGCCGCTGGCAATCGAAAGGGAGGTGTCGGAAGACTTTTGTTGGGCTCAGCCGTCCAATGGGCCAGAGATACGGGAATGGCCGGTGTCCGCCTCGAAACCCAATCCACCAACGTTTCTGCGTGCCGCTTCTATAGCTACTACGGATTTTCGTTAGGCGGATATGACAGGTTTCTATATCGCGGCCTTTATCCGGAAACACGGGAAGTAGCATTATTTTGGTATCTGCATTTCTAAGGGCGCTGTCGACGTTCCCGAATAGCCCGGATCCATGTGTTGTTGAACATGACGGCTCCGATCACCAATGCGACGGCACCCATGGCGATCATGCCGACGGCAATGCCTTGGTCACCGAACTGCTGATACAGCCAGCCCGTTTTTTCAACGGCCTGGGCAGGATTTCCAAGGCGAAGAACTCCTTGGATCAAGGCGCCAAACCCGACAATCAACATGCAAACGCTTCTAATCATGCCGGCCAGATATCAGCTGGGCGCGGTTGAATCCACCCTTTCATTGGTTTGGCGGTAACTCATGGCCTTTCCCGCACGTCTACAGCAACTGCTCAACGAGGGCAGGGGCAAGATCGCATCTGCCGTAAAGTTCGAGTTCGGCACCGGCACCTATGGCTTTTTCTCAGGCAAGGGCAGCGTCGATTATGGTGGCCTAACCTATCACGGTAACACCATCATCGACATTGATGAGCCCATGTACGCGCTTGGCACAGCGGCCCAGCCAGTCACCATGCGCCTGCCCGCTGCCGCCGATTTCGGCCTGACGCCGGATAAGCTCGGATTGATCGAGCAAGAAGATTATAAAAATCGACCTGTCACGTTCTACGACTTCTATTTCGACCCGGACACCAACGCTTTTCTTCATGCCGAGCCGACCTGGTACGGCTATGTCGATTACATCGACCACCGCGAAGAAAGCGACGAGGTCTGGTTAGAAGGCCACATTGAAACGGGCGCGGTCGACAACTTCCGCGAGGGCTACCGCTACGCCTCGCATGAGGACCAGCAGCTTGTGTCGCCCGGTGACATGCTTTTCGAATACGCCGCTAGGATCAAGAATGAGTTCTTCAAAATCAAATTCGGCTAGGGTTCCCGGTTGGGATCGGGCGTTGGAAGACCTTGCGACGGCCCATGTATCGATCGCGCCGGAATGGGGCGTTTCGGACTGCCTGATGACGGCCGCCGATGCGATCAAGGCTGTAACCGGCGATGATCCGCTTGCGGAGTTCCGCGGCAAATACAAGACCGAAGCCGGGGCAGCCCGGAAGATGCGCGCCAATGGCTGCGAGAACGTCAAGGACGTACTCGAAACCTATCTCCAGCTTGAGCCGGTCAATCGTCTCTCTGCCCGCCGTGGCGATGTGGGCGTTATCCGCATCAATGACGAATACGTGGCCGGGTTCATTTGCGGCTCCGGCTTCGCCGTGAAACAGCCGCATGGGCTCGCGTTCTTGTCCGTGACCGACATCGAGCAGGCCTACAAGGTTGGCCTGTAACCACTTCGACAATTTGCGCCTTTGAAGGTCCGCCAGCAGCGGGCCTTTTTTGCTGCGCCCGATTAAGGCTGTCGCATGCCATTTTTAGCGCCTATCTTCACCGCGATTGGCGGGCTTGTATCGAGCGTGGCGGCATGGGCTGCTGCAAGCCCGATCCTCGCCGGTATCGCGCAGACCGCCTTTGGCATTGCACTCAAATATGCCGTCAATGCGCTTTTCCCTCCGAAGACCCAGAGCCGCGCATCGGAACTTGAAACCCAGTACGGCGCCAATATCCCGCGCTCGGTCATTCTCGGTACCTGCGCGACTGAAGGCCATCACATTTACCGCAACAGCTACGGGTCGGGTGGGCGTCTGATACAGGACGTGTTCGTTCTGTCGAGCTTCCGCATCACGGCTGTTCCGCGTGTTCGATACAATGGCCAATGGCGCATCTTGAGCCAGCAGGACGCCAACGGCTACTGGCTTGTGCCGAATGAAGGAACAAGCGGCGACGATCACGATAATGTCCGCGTCAAGTTTTTCTACGGCACGATGGATCAGCAGGCAGAGCCGACGCTGATCAACAATGCGCGCCCGGCTGGCCGGTGGACTGCAAACCATCGTGGTGCAGGCGTTGCCTATGCCGTCGTGTTTTCCGAGCTTCGCAAGAATGGCGACGGCCTGACCTCTCCGGCAAAGCTGCTGTTCGAAGTTGTCGGTGCGCCGCTTTGCGACTGGCGCAAAGACAGCACGATGGGCGGATCGGGCCCGCATCGCTGGGACGATCAGAGCACGTGGGAATATTCCGATAATCCGGTCGTGCAGATCTACAATCTGGAACGCGGTTTTTTCAACGGCACTCAGCGCATGGTTGGCAAGGCTGTTCGTGCAAGCCGTCTGCCGTTGGCAGAATATACCCAGGCTGCGAACATCTGCGACGAAGTCATGTCGGATGGCTCGAAGCGTTATCGTGCCCATGCGATTGCCAAGGACGGCCCCGGTGCCAACCACGACGCCAACTTGACGCCCATCCTCGAAGCCATGTGCGGGTCGTGGGTTGAGCGTGTTGACGGCGAATTCCCGATTGCAGGCGCTCCACAGGCCATCGTTGCAACTATCACCGATGCTGACATCAAGCGTGGTGCACCGCTTCGCTTCAGTGCGAAACGCAAGCGCACCGAGCTAATCAATACGGTTGCGGCCTCTTACGTTTCGCCGGATGACTTCTATGAAACGAAGGACGCCGCAACCCGTATCGATGCCGGTGCATTGGCTGAAGATCGGGAAACGCTTGCCAGCGCCATCCCTTACGCTGCCGTCACCGATGTGCGGCAGGTGGACAGGCTGGCCGATATCGCCATTCGTGGCGCTCGCTATCAGGCATCGGCTGAAATCGTCGTTCATCCGAAATTCCTCGATACGATCAAGGAAGGCCGGTGGGTTCGCTGGAACAGCGCCAAGTATGGCGACCGGACATATCAGGTTCTGACGCGGCAGCTTGGCGGCATCAACACCGACGGCGCCCGCGACATATCCCTCTCGTTGCAGCAGATCAGTAATGGCGTTTTTGATCCGACAGCCTACGAAACAAACCCGCCGAACATCATCGTAATCCCACCACCGCAGTATCTGGCCGAGGTGCAGGGTTTCGATGTTATTCCGACCATTGTCAAAGCGGATGGTGCCGGAGAGTTGCCGGGTGCACGGCTGCTCTGGGATACGATTGATGATATCTCGGTTGTCGGCGTTAATATTGAATACTGGCCCGCAAACGATCCGAGCCAGGTGTTCCGCGATTTTGTGACCGCCGATATCGTCAATGTGACGATCTCCGAAGGGCTGACTTCGCTCACTGACTGGTTCGTCCGCACGCGTTTGCGCGTGGATAACGGGCGCGCTGTGGCGTGGTCAGCGGCCAAGCCGTTTCGCACGCTGGACGCCCAGGGCGATCAGAACCCTATCGATTATGAAGGACTGGCCGATGACCTGAAGGGCTATCTCGGCTGGATCGGGCCGCAGGTTCGCGAATTGATCCGGCAGGCTGAAGAACTTGCTACCCTGACTGCGGATAATCACAACAGCAACTATTCGGACATCCAGCGTTTGACCCGCCAGCTATCGAGCACCTTTGGCAATGCGCAGGCGATGTGGCAGGAGGATATCATCGTTGCCACGGGTCCGAATAGTGCCATTGGCCAGCAGCTGACCCGGATCAATGCCCAGCTCTGGGACAATACCGGGGCAAGCATTATTCAGTTGCTGCAAGTCCGCGTTGATGGCGTCGAGGATGATGTGGCGGCGCAAGCCAACCTTATCACTCAGCTATCGTCCAATATGGGTGAAGTGTCTGCGAACGCGACATTCCGAATGGGGACTTATGCGGCACCGAGCGGCTGGAACTCCCGCATTGGAATGGAAGTGCGCGGTGGAACAACCGACAGCTACAAGAGCGCCGGCCTCTTCCTTGATGTGACCAGCACCCAGGCGCGTATTGCCCTGATAGCGGAACAGATCGTGTTCTCGAACGGCACCGAGTTCTTCAAGCCATTCGTCATCCAGAACAACGTTATGTACGGCGAAGGCTTCGTCATGGATTGGGCGAAGATCATCAATGTCCAGATCGGCACTGCGCAAATCGGGGATGCTGCAATCACTTCCGCGAAGATTGGCAACTTGCAGGTGAAAACCAGCAATCTGGACTTTGGGTCTGTGACACAAGTCTTCAATGCTTCTGGATCATCACCCAACCCCGGCAATCAGAACACCCCGGCCTGTAGTCTTCTGACGATCAATCCGCAGGGGAATACCTGTCTGATCACTTTCGGCTGGTCGATCACGTGGACAAGCTCGTCAAACTCGTCTGTCACCATCAGTCTGATCAATGTCACAACTGGGGTAACGGTGGCCTCGGCGCAATCGCCTTCGTCCAATGGCGCGACATTCTCAGACTACATCACCATGATCGACACGAGCGCGGTCAGCGGGAACAATAATTACGAGCTCCGGTATGCGGGCACCGGTATTCCCATCGTAAGCGCGTTCTCCGGGACTATTCGGGCTCTCGTCTGGAAGCGCTGACCTTCATCAAAATCCAACCGAAAGAAACCGCGTTGACAGCGCGGGGAGGTAACTCATGGCTGTTTTGCCCGATTATGTGACCGGGACGATAACGCTCGCCAATGGTTCAACGATCGTTACCGGCACTGGGACCATGTTCACAACGGCGGCTTTTCGCCCTGGCGATACGCTTCAAATCCAGAACCTGACGGCAATCATCGCCAGCGTCGATAGCAATACTTCGCTGACCCTGACCGAACCATGGACTGGCGCGAGCCTGACCGATGCGCCATATCGTGCGCGCTATTTGCCGGATGGTGCACGTGTTACCGCCCAGACGACCACGCTCATTGAACTGCTTGGTAACGGTGTGTTGTCGAATATTGCCAGCGTCCCAGTCGAGGACGGCAAGCTGCTCGTTGGCAATGCGGCAGGGCAGTACGAGGCGATCAGCAAAGATGAATTGGGCATTCAAGACCCGAACGGCAGCCTCGGCAAGCTGGCGGCGCTGACGTTGGCGGCACGGCAGATTTTGCAGACGGATGCAGCGGGCGATCTGAAGCAAGTTGCACTGGCTGCAAACAAGGCGCTCGCCACGGATGCGAATGGGGACGTTACCCCCATCGACCTCGGAACCCTTGGACGTGCACTGCTGGCACTCGCTACGGGAACAAGTGCACAATACGTGCAGGGTGACGGCACGTTACAGGCCAAGTCTGGTCTACCTGTCAGTACCGCCACACAAACGGCTTTGAACGCGAAGGCCAATTCGTCATATCCGACGTTTTCTGGTGTTGTTGCAATATCAGTACCATCTTCCGAATGGATGGCTGTAAATGCCTCCAATCCCCGTCAGAACACCGCAGCAGGAACATTCAACCACGCACCTGTGCTTCTCAGTCGGGTGGGCACTGGACAGCTATTTGCTTCATTCAAGGGGATGGAAGCTGTCGGCGTTAATATGCAGGCGGTTATCGATGTTGTCTCTGGCTCAACTGGGGCATCATTCAGTTTTACTCACATTGGTAACGCTAATGTCCCGGGTGCGTTCACAGCGGGCAGCAAGTCGTTCCTCCTCGATCATCCAAACGACCCGTACAACAAAGACCTTGTTTTCATGTCCACCGAGGCACCGAAAGCGGGTGTTGAGTTCTGGGGAACCGTTCGTCTGGTTGATGGCGTAGCGGAAGTGGACATTGATAGCGCAAGCAATTTGTCGCCCGGTACGTTCGTAGCGCTGACACAGAACGCAATTCCGCTGAAGCCAAACAATCTCGATGGAGAAACCGAGGTTCGCGCTGGCAGGGTAGTTGACGGAAAATTCTCAATCTTCGCCGTGAATAATCCCACTTGCAACGACGAGGTATCGTGGCACGTGAAGGCGGAACGTGCTGATCCATTCATCAAAACGCATGAATTCTGCGACCCGTTGACCGGGTTACTCATTCCAGAACATGAAAAGGAAGATGCGTAATGTCAGCCACGCAACAAATTGTCGATACCGCAAAAATCGGGAAAAAGGGGCATCCTCGACATTTTACGGCGCTGGGTATTGCCCCGCCGATGAAGACGGTCCCGGTAGAAGACGGCATTCCGCAGAGCAATCATCCCGGCATCACGCTGCAAGAATATGCCGCTGCCAAGCGCTGGGAAAAGGAAGTCGGTGGAACCGTTTGGAATGGTTGGCCGGTGCTGTCTGATCGTGAAAGCCAGAGCAAGATCATTGCCGAGGCTGTGGCCATCGAAAAAGGCGAGCGCGCCGACGGTGACCCGTGGAAGTTTGCCGACGGTGAGTTTCGCCAACTGACAAACGAACAAATGGACGATCTTGCCGCAGCCGTCCGCCTCCACGTCAGAACCAGCTACGGGATCGAGGCCCAAGTGCTGGCAGCCATTGAAGCTGGCTCAATCACCACAGAAGCCCAGATCAACGCCGCCTTCGCATAACCGATATTGAAAAGTTGATGA
Source organism: Ochrobactrum sp. PL_is501 (assembly GCF_055816895.1). Taxonomy (NCBI): domain Bacteria; kingdom Pseudomonadati; phylum Pseudomonadota; class Alphaproteobacteria; order Hyphomicrobiales; family Brucellaceae; genus Ochrobactrum; species Ochrobactrum sp. PL_is501. Next base: position 32,991 of record NZ_JBVPGR010000022.1, read on the forward strand.
TCCGCACCGCCTTCAGGGCGGTTTTTGCAATCAAAAAAAACCTCGGCGCGGGGGCTGCCGAGGTCGCGCCGGAAAGAAGCGGGGGCTTCAACGGCGCATGTTTATAATCTCATAAAGAAAGGAAAATGCAATGGATAAAACCGTGCCAGCTGGCGCGGCGCTTCTGCTCGACTTTATTGGCGGGATCGAAGCCCCACGCGGCTATGATGTGATTTATGGCAATAATCAGGACAAGTTGCCAAAGCCAATCACACAGTTGACAATTGGCGAACTGGTCGATGCGCAGGCATCATTCACCAAGCGTTTTAAATCGTCAGCATCGGGCCGATATCAGTTCATGCGTGCCACGCTGCAGGACCTTTCCCGCGAGCTTGGTTTGCGCGGCACCCAGCTATTTGACGCCAATCTGCAAGACCGGCTTGGCTTTCATCTACTGAAGCGGCGCGGCTATGACGACTATGTGGCTGGCAGGATAACCCGCACTGAGTTCGGCAAACGTCTGGCGCAGGAATGGGCTTCTTTGCCTGTGCTGGCAGCGACGAAGGGCGCGCACCGCGACCTGAAACGCGGCCAGAGCTACTACGCTGGCGATGCCTTGAATAAGTCGCTTGTCTCTCCGGCCAAG
>NZ_JBVPGR010000024.1:0-61870 GCF_055816895.1 Ochrobactrum sp. PL_is501
CGGGTTGCAGATGCCCACGATGTCACCAGGACGTGCCGTTATGGCCCAACTGGCTCCCACTCCGCCTTCATGTGCGACCAGATCGATAACCATCTCACCGGTCGTGCCATCCCAGCGCCGCACCGTGTAAGGACGGTTTGGACACGGACGACTACTGTCAAAGCGTCCCCATTTACCGTTCTTGAGCTGTGGTAGCGTTACAGCCTCGCCCGGCGTGGGCGGGAAGGCGAGACGAACCCATTCATCGGCATGATGGGTCGGCATAAGGCGCTTGTGTTTCCGTACTCTAATTACGATACGATACATGGAGGGAGTCAAACGCTCTGCCGTCAGCACATCGGCCAAGAAATAGTCTTCATGATAATGCACAAGCATCAATCCATCCCGACAGTCATGGCTGCCTCAGCCAAACGTTTCACAAATGCCGGAAAGACATAAGGAATTGAAAGAACACTCGGCGCAGTCACTCCCCACGCTTCGCCAGGATAATCAAGTACGACGCAGGAGCCGCGTCGAACCGCTGGAATCCGATTAAAAAGTAAATTCTGCTCTGCTGCGGCCCGCGCCTGCGGCGCTAGCCACATCACAAGAATATCGGCGTCGATATCTTCAGGTCGTTCGAGAGAAATTCCTTTGGCCCAGCTATCCGGCGCTGTCGCCGCCAATCGCTTGACGACTGGAGCGAGATCCAAGCCTAACCGGGTTAGCGTTGCAACGCGTGTATCAGTCGGCATATATATGCTGACCGAATCCCCTCCCGTTGCATACGAACCGAAGGCTACAGTTTTACCCGCCAAAACAGGGTATTGAGCGCCAACCCGAAGCAAGAGTCCTTGTGTCTCACTGATGAGCTCCTTGGCGCGCCTTCCTAAACCCAATGCCAGCCCGGTCATTTCAGTGACCTCCTCCCAGCCTGCTGTCCACGGTGCAGATTTGAAAGGAATTGTCGGCGCGATATTCGATAGACGCTCGAAACTAACTCGATCCACCCCCGACCTGACACAAAGAATAATATCCGGCCGCAATGCGGCTATCGCCTCATAATCCGTTTCGCCGCCAAGAAAGGTTGGCATCACCCCCTGGAGCAGAGGTTCATTCCACGGAAAAATGCCATTCGAAAAGGAAGAGTATTCTGGCATTCCCACGGGCAACCTTCCTAGAGCAAGCACAGCATCCTCACCGCCCCAGCCAAGGGTCACGATCCGTTTTGGAACCTCCACAATAGTCGTCCTCCCGTGACGATGTTCAATCGTCACGGGGTATTCCCATGTCTGGCTTGCCAACCCCTCGAAGCCGTCCGCCAAAACGACTGACAGGAAGGCACTTGTTCCAGATGCGAGTATCTTGCGGCGAGTAAGCCGGATACAGTGGGAACGTGGCATAGGAAGTTAAAACTCACGCTTCAATGAAAGCGTTGCTGTTCGCCCCTCACCATAGAAGACAGAATTATAGAAGCCCATCGTACGGAAATATCTCTTATCCGCAATATTATATACGTTAAGATTCAATGATGTCTTCTCATCGAAATCGTACCGAAGCATCGCATCAAAAACTGCGTAGCTATCCTGTTCAATGCTTTGGGATGCTTCGAGATAATCGGCAAGGTTTTTAGTTTTGCTTTGCCAACGCATTGATCCGCCGACCGTCAGCTTGTCCAGCATATCCGGAAATCTGTAGGTTGCACCAAGTTTTAACGAGCCACGTGGCTGAAACGTATTTACGGCGTTGCCATCATCGTCCTGAGCATCGCGATACGTGTAGCCAGCAAACAGATTCAGGCCGTCATACACCTCGCCAGCGACCTCAATTTCAAAACCGCGCGTCGTGGTACCATCAATAGAACGATATACGGCACGCTGATGCTCCGTATCCCAGGTCACATATTCGGCGACGTCCTTTTGATCCGTCTGAAACACTGCAAATGAGGCGTTAACGCGCCCGTCGAGCAGAGACCCTTTAATGCCGACCTCGTAGTTATGACCATAGGCCGGATCAAGATAATCACCTGATGCGTCTTGATAGGTCTGAGGCTTGAAAATATTCGTATAGCTTGCGTAGAGCGTATACTGATCTGTCAGATCATAAGTAATTCCAGCATATGGCGTGACAATTCCTGAGTGCTTATAGTCATAATTTTCCCAATAACTTTCGAGTTTGCCGTCCCAATAATTGAGTCGGGCCCCACCGATGAACGATAGCCTGTCCGTCAACGATAATCTGGCTGCGCCGTAAATTCCCAATTGCCTCGTTTCGGTGTCTCGAACGTTATTGGGCTCCTCTTTCCAAACAGGCTCCGGATAGTCGCCACTCCATTCAAAAATGTTGCCGACTTCATGCTCTTTTCCGACTTGCTTGCGCTCAACGACCCGCCCACTGGTACGTGAAGCAAATACGCCTGCGACGAATTCATGCGTTCTTTCGAACGCATCGAATTCACCATTCAGGCTACCGGACAACGAATTCTGCCTGCGATCCCCGTCGTATAGCGTCGTAAATCCAGTCACACCCAGTCCTGTAACCGGGTCGGGATTTCCTTCCATAATGATGAGGGGAGCATGGAAATCATTTCGAGAATGATTAAAAGCAAAGCGCGCCTTCCAGTCATTCTCAAACGTATGATCAAGCGATATAAAGCCCTCGGTTGCGATCGTGTTCCAGCCAGACCATGGCGTTCCGGTCGTGGAGCCTTTTGGCCAATCAATCAGTTTCCCCGTGGAATCAAATGCAGGCAAGCCGGCCCAGGTGGTTCCGGTTGAATCGGTTTCCTGCCTGTTGCCGCCTATAGTGACAGTCGTGGCGTCGGTGATGTCAGCTTCGACGACGCCATAGATAACGTTTTTTTCCTGCTTATAGAGATCAATCGTATCTTTTCTGGTCTGTAATGCACCCACAATTCGACCGCGAACTGTACCCTCCTTGTTGAGAGGGCCACCTACGTCCAGTTCCGTTCGATAATTTGATTCTGTTCCCGCAAGCCCTGAAATATAGCCTTTGAATTCGCTTGTTGGCCGCTTGCGAATGAAATTGACCGAAGCTCCCGGCTCACCGGTGTTCTGCATCAATCCGGTAGCTCCTCTGACGACTTCGATATGATCGTAGATCACTGTATCGAGTGTTCCATCGCCGTACTGGTATGTCGAATCCAACGTTGTCGGCACACCATCATACTGATAGCTGTCAATCTGGAAGCCGCGCGAATAGAAGCTCAGGCGATCCGTCTCGGTTTGATTGACGGTTACACCAGTGGCGTTCTCCATCACGTCCCGCAGTGCTGTCATTCCACGATCTTCGATCAACTGACGTGTGATGACACTCGTTGACTGGGGCGTTTTTCTCTGGGGTAGCGCCAAGCCATTTGCAGTTTTCATCCAATCAGCGGTATAGGAGCCAGTTCCTTCTGTAACCGCTCCCTGCCCCTGCACCACAATCGTTTCAAGAACAGTAGAATCATCGCTAGAAAGGACACTGGTAGATTGCGGCTCAACAATGGTCACAGTATTCCCGTTTGTGAAACGGTAATTCAGTCCTGTTCCCGCGAGAAGGCGAGCCAGCCCCTGCTCTCTCGTATAGTTTCCGATGAGACCAGGACTTCTTTTTCCTTCAACAACACTTGACGGAAGCAACAGTCTGAGGCCGGCCCTGTCAGCATAGGTGGTGAGTGCCGGGCCGAGCGCCTGCGCTCGTATGTTGAACTCCATGTCCGTGGCAGCCTGCTGAATTTTGGACTCTTGCCCGTAAACCGGACCGACCAGTCCTTTAGTCAATCCTGTCGCCAAGAAAATTGCTGCAGATGGCTTCAGTATCGCTTTTCCAAGATGTCTGAAACCGCATCTGCTTTGCTTCTGTTTCCTCACGTCGCCCATCGGATGCTATCCGCCCTTCTCATTTTTCGTTCTGCAGGATGTCGACGACCACGAAAAGTCGCGTTCTCAACAGCCTCTGATTTCTAGGACGAAATGAAAAAGGCGATCTTGCACTATGAAACGAGAAAAAAGTCTACTTTTTGATTCAAGTTACCGTTTCGTGCGAATTATCGCCAACGCTTGCTGCGTTTTTCGAACGTTGGAGTGCTCATCGCAGGATCGTGACAAGCGGCAGCCGCGTCACACGGACCGGAAGGGTTTCCTCGATGGTCCGCAGGATCATATCGGGATCAGACAGATCGAACACGCCGGTAACGGAGAGCGAGCGAAGCCGGTCGTTCGCAACGAATATTTGCCCGGCGCGGTAGCGCCTTATTTCCGCGACAACTTCGCCCAACGGCTTCCTGTCAAAAATAAGCTTGCCGCGTTGCCATGCTGTTTGGAGGCTGGAATCGACGGCTTCGGCCTTGGTCAGTAAATCGGACGAATAGCGAACCCGATGGTCTGCGTTCGCCATCACACTCTTTTCAGAATCGGCGTCAGACATGACCGCGACGGTTCCCTCCACCACAGTTACGACGACCGCTTCGGACTGAATATCTATATCGAAGACCGTTCCGACCGCTCGGGTTCTTCCACCTCTGGCTTTGACAATGAAAGGTCGATTATGATCACGCGCCACTGTAAATGTTGCCTGTCCCTCATAGAGGCTGAGCACCCGTGATTGTTCTGTGAAGTCAACCGAAAGAGCTGTACTTGCATTCAACTGGACCGACGAACCATCGGGCAGCGCGATTGTACGCAGTTCTCCAACACGTGTGGAATAGTCAGCGAACCCACCAGCCGCGAACATTCCCAGCCGTTCCCCGACGATACCAAGCATGGCCAACCCAGCGGCACCAAGGAAGGCCCGGCGCGGTATCCTGGCTTGCCTGGCCTTTTTTTCCTCGTGACGAGCTTCGTCGCCAACAATACCCAGTCCATGCCAGATGGTCTCTGCTTCGCGCGCGGCCAATTCATGCGCTGGACTTGTCTGACGCCATTCATCGAAAGCTGCATGATCTTCTTGTGTTGCCCGACCAGAACTCAGTACGACGAGCCAATCAATTGCCTCATCGCTCAAGGCGACATCCACTTGTTTCTGTTTCCCGCGTGAAGTCATCGGTCGGTCTTCGCTTATGGGATTTGCACCGGCAAATCCGCCTGCAAAAATGTGCCCTCGTTATCTAGGACGAAACGAGCAAGGCGATGATATACCGAAATGGCGATAAAAATCATGAAGACGCACGGAAATGATCTCGGCAATGACGCAAAGCTTGCGCGAGATATTTTGCCACCATGCTATCCGAAATATTGAGGCGCTGACCAATTTCGCGGTGGGTCAGTCCATCACAGCGGCTTAAGAGAAGCACGGTCCGCGCTTTAGTCGTCAACTGGGCCAAAGCTACGGCCAGAAAGCGGAGTTGATCCCGATCAACCGCGAAAGTCTCGGGCGAAGGATAATTATCCGCGATGGCCCTAAGCAAAGCTTCATCGCTGACGCAACGTGAGCTATGACGGCCTTCCCTGCGGACAAGGTCAATCGCGATATTACCCGCAACACGAAGAATAAATGCCTGCCTGTCCTGAACAGACGGCTCGGATTGCATGCCGGCGAGACGAAGCCAGGTCTCTTGCAACGCGTCTTCCGCAAGCTCATGCGAACCAAAGCGCTTTTTGAGGAGACCTCGCAATACCTTCCAATGCCGGAGATAAACCGACATAAGATCGTCGCGGATGTCGGTCGTGGACGTTGTCATGAAATCTGAACTCTACTGAACGATGCCGCCTTTTAATCGTCGAAATACCAATTTTCAGCCGATTAGAAGAATGAAAGATCACCACTACCGAAACGGTCGCACCCGAAAACTACAAAGTGGGGTATAAAAGTCAAGTTTCGCGATAACAGCAAGCGAACGATGCATTTTCGGGTCCAACCTTTCACCTTATCGCAAAACGCGCAAAGAGCGGACTAATCACCGCATCAATAAACTAGCCCTCCCTGCCCCAGGACAGTCTTGCGAATCACATAAGTGTATGCTTATGTATTGGCATGATCGAGAACGATATATTCCGAGCCTTGGCCGATCCGACCCGCCGCGCGATCTACGAGAAGCTGGCGGCTGGCCGCATGCATGCCAGCGCCTTGCGTGAGGGCATGGAGATCAGCCAGCCGGCGATGTCTCAACATCTGGCGGTTCTGCGAGGCGCCAGGCTTGTGCGGGAACAGCGTCAAGGGCGTTTCGTGAATTATGAGATCGACCCGGAAGGGCTCGCTCTTATCGCGCAGTGGCTGGCGAAATATCACGCCTACTGGCCTCAGCGCATTGAAGCTCTCAAGGTCTTGCTGAAGGATATGGACCAATGAACGAAACAAAGACCGAAGAGCAGAGAAACGGCATCGAACTCGAGTATGAACTCAGCGAGCCGCCGCAAAAGGTCTGGCGGGCGATCAGCATTCCGGAGTTTCGGGAACAATGGCTGCCGAAGGAGGCGCTGGCCGATCCCGAGGCGGCCTCCGTTACGCCCGGCGAGGAAGTCCGCTACAGGATGCGCGACAGCACCCCGCCATTTTTTGAAAGCACGGTGACGTTCAGGATCGCTCCGAATGCGGCCGGCGGAACAACCTTGCAGGTCATCCACGAACAGACGGTTGTGAGATTCGACCAGACGACTAAGGCTGCTGCCAACAATAACAGCCGTCCCTTCTTGCTCGCCGCCTGACACGGCGAGGTTTCCTCACAAATTCTTGAAGATTGGAGTTCGCCGATGCGCGAAGCGATGCAACTCGTCCCTATGGTCATAGAACAATCCAGCCGAGGGGAGCGGTCTTTCGACATTTACTCCCGCCTTCTCCGAGAACGCATCATTTTCCTCAACGGCGAGGTAAACGATGCCGTTTCAGCTCTGGTCTGTGCCCAATTGCTGTTCCTTGAAGCGGAAAACCCTAAGAAGCCGATCAATCTTTACATCAACTCGCCAGGCGGAGTAGTGACCTCCGGTCTCGCCATGTATGACACCATGCGCTACATCCGCGCGCCTGTGCATACGCTGTGCATGGGAACGGCGCGCTCCATGGGATCGTTCCTGCTGATGGCGGGCGAACCGGGCCACCGCGCTGCGTTGCCCAATGCCAGCATACTCGTCCATCAGCCCTCTGGCGGCTTTCAAGGGCAGGCGTCGGACATGCTCATCCACGCCGAGGAAATCCTGAAAATCAAACAACGCATGACCCGGTTATATGCCGAACATAGCGGACGCAGCTACGAAGAGTTCGAACGCGCCATGGACCGCGATCGTTTTATGACGGCAGAAGAAGCACTTGAATGGGGACTAATCGACCGCGTTCTGCAATACCGGGAGGAGCCGTCTGTCACAACCACGCCGGTGACCTGAAATCCCTACGTCACCAGCATCAATATTTGTGGACACCTGGTGTAGAAGATGCAGCGCTTCCGTCAGCGCTGCGGCGTCCGGACTGCGGAGAGAGACGATATGGATTCCGACGAGACGATCAGATCGGCGAGCACGACAAGCGCCCTTTTCAGATCGTCCGGTGAAGGGCCGCCCAAGCATAAGCGAATCCCGGTCGCTTGATCATCAGGATCGACGACGATGCTGTCCGGCGCAGTCACCATCACGCCGAGGGCGGAGGCCGTTAGCGCAAACTGCTCCGCCTTGCTGCGAGACATCGGCAGCCAGGCGTGAAGCGCCGCAGGGTGAACGTGGCAAGTCTCCTGTCCAAGCAGCGACGCGGCGAGCGCTGTGCGACGGCGGGTCTCGATGCTGATCGCCTGTCTGACCGATGCGACAACACCGTTCACAAGCCAGTCCTCCATCACCGACATGGATAGCGGCGACGGCCCTATTGGCAGCGCCCTCAAGAAAGCCTCTGCCCGTTCTTCCATTCCAGGCGGCAGAGTGAGAACGCCGATGCGCAATCCCGGACTGAGTGTTTTGGAAAGGCTGGCGACGTGAACAACGTGTTCCGGCGAAAGAGCGGCAAGAGGAAGCAGCCCGGGATCGACGTCCATTGCGTATACACCGTCCTCGATAATGACGGCGCTCCGCCGCCGGCAGATTTCGACGATGGCCTGCCGCCGAGCGCGCTCCATTGTGGCGGTGGTTGGATTGTGCAGGGTCGGCGTGACATAGACCGCCCGGTAGGGAACAGACGCCTCTTCGTCCAGGGCCGCGGCCAACGCGTCCGGCATCATGCCTTCTTCGTCAAGTTCTATTCCACGCAAGCGACAGCCTCTATGGCGGGCCAGCGCAATGGCTCCGGGGTAGGTCAACCGTTCGGTAAGAATGACACCATCGGGTCCGCATGCGAGATCGAAAGCCAGCGAAATTGCCTGTTGCGCACCGGCTGTCGGGATGACCTGTCTCGGATCGACGGCAAGCGAAAAAGTCTCTAGCCAACGGGCCAGCAACCGTCGATGTTCCTCGTGACCCGCCAGCGGTGCGTAGAGGTTGAGGTGAGCGGCATCGATCTTGTGAGCGATCGTCGTGAGCGTGCGTGCCAGGAGCCGCTCCCCGATCATTGCGGGCGGCGTATTGATCGATAGATCGACGCGAGGGCCGGAACGCGCCGCTCTGGTCGCGACAAAGGTGCCGCGCCCCTTAACGCTCCGCGTGAGCCCCTGCCTCCCCAGCATGGCATAAGCTTTCGTGACTGTACCGACGCCGATACCCAGTTTCCAAGCCAGATCCCGATGAGCAGGCAGCCGGTCGCCGCTCGTCAAGCGTCCCTCAAAAATATCTTCGCTCATTGCCTGCATCAAACGCTCAGCGGCATTCGCCGTACCGTCGGCCAATCGTGGCTGCCAGGGGGACCGTTTGCGCATCCGTACCGCCTCAATAGTGTATCATGACACTTTAATGCTATTTTTAAAAGTGTGTCACGTTCTATATATCCCGTCAGAAGAAGGATACGGCAAATGTATAATTTCCCGGACGTGATCAATTCCGACCTTGGGCTGATACAGACTGTTGTTGCGCTGAGCATTTATACTATCGTCACATCAATCACACCCGGACCGAACAATATGATGGTGCTGGCTTCCGGTGTGAATTTCGGGGTCCGGCGAACAGTGCCACACGTCCTGGGAATCAGCCTGGGATTCGCTGCGATGGTTATTGTCGTGGGAATGGGTTTGGGCGCAGTCTTCGATCTCTATCCCATGCTGAACGCTGTGTTACGCTGGGTTGGTGCAGCATATCTGGTCTATCTGGCTTACAAGATAGCCCGATCGGGCACGCCGGATAATTCCGACAGCAAAGCGGGCAAACCGTTGGGCTTTCTGGGAGCCGCAGCCTTCCAATGGGTTAACCCGAAGGCTTGGGTGATGGCTCTCGGCGCCGTTGCCGCCTATCTGCCGCCACACCCTTCTGTGGTATCGGTTCTGGCTATGGCAACACTTATGGCTTTGCTCAATGCCCCATGCGTTGGAATATGGGCGAGCTTCGGAGTCGGTCTTCGATCTTTCCTGACCAAACCCGCCCAGCTGAAGCTCTTCAACATCTCGATGGCCACGCTTTTGGTAGCGTCTCTTTATCCGATTGTGGTCAGGTCCTGATATTTCAGATCGCATTGAAGCCGTTTTACTTCATTAAAGCCGCCAACAACCGAACCAGCATAAAAGAAAGCAAAAGAACAATCGTCGAAGTGATGAGAACCCCTGTAAAATGTGCAATAAGCGCGCCCAAGGGGTGAGCTTGTCTGCAAGGGGATCGAACAGTTTTCTCATCCAGTATCATTCCGATTTCGTAGACAGTTCTAAGAACTGTGAAAATAAGCACCGGTCCATGATATGAGAAAGATGGGCGCTATTGATGGACGGAGAAGCTTTTCTTCCACATGTCCGCGCGCTTCTTTACAAGCATGAGGAGGTGGTGAGTTGCTTCGGCAGCGCTAGCCGCCGCCTCGTCGTTGGGATAAGCCATCATCTTGTTGGAAGTGACCTACCGCTTTATTGAAACGTCTGAGTACCGCCCAAGCCGGAATTATCCTAGAATTGCAAACCGGTGATAGGCAAATGCCACATAGGCAACAATCTCACGCGGAAATCGAAAGCCCTTCAACCGCGGAAAATAACTTGGTAATGCCACCCAGAGCACTTCACTCGGAAGCGGGATCGGTTCCGAGAATTTTATCTGAATAGGAAACCTATTTGGTTATCATCTGTTCAAACTGGGCATCGTTATAATAATCAGCAAAATACACGATACGATTGTTTGAGAATGTCACAAATGAAGCACCTTTTATGATCCGTTCCTTATCTGGACAACCACCGGCGGAAAATCCCTCCATTACCCATTCAAAGGCAACCGAGTTTTGGGTCGCAACAGGTTGGCCAGTCATCGTCCAGCGTATATCTGGCGCGATTGAAAGCAAGGCAATCATCATATTGTAGACGGTGTCTTTGGCGTTGCGTTGTTCGTCGATACTCGTATTGTAATAAATTGCATCGTTAGAGAAGGCGGCGACAACCGCATCTGGAGCGTGGGCGTTCCAGGCTGCAAGGTACCCTCTGATAAATTCGACCCTATTGTTGTCCTCTTGCATCGCAGTTGTCGGTGCCGTCATTGCCACGATGAGTACAATAAGAACCCACTGAAGTTTTCGAACAGAAGAAACAAAAAGCATCTTTATACCCACTTTTTCAGAATGAGCCGGGATATTTCCGTCCTACATTGCTGAACGCGCAAAAAACGTCGTGGCTATGTTGATTGATCAATCAACAATCCGTTCTTGTGGGTCAGAAACCGCGTCGGCCATCCATCTTCGGGGGCCGGCTCCTTGTTCCCCTCTCCAATCGTGCGGATTTGCAAGTTTACACTTACGCACGGAGAGGCAGCCACAGCCAATACACTCGTCCAGACTGATATCGAGACGCTGTAACTCGGCAATTTGCGCTCTCACTCTCGCTCTCCATTCGGTCGTTAGCTTCGCCCAATCTTGGTCGGTCGGTACATGGTCGTCCGGAATGAGCTTTAGCAGTTCGCTGACTTCATCGAGGCAGTACCCGATCTTCTGGGCGAACACGATGATTGCGATACGGCGTAAGACTGACCGATGAAAACGCCTGTGTTTCGTATCGCTTCTTACGGACGAGATCAGCCCCAGAGATTCATAATACCTTAGTGCTGATGCCGGCACTCCGCTCCGTTGGGTGACCTGGCTGATGGAAAGCAAGCGGCTATCGTTGATCTGCATTTTGCGCCCCTCATCAATTTGTGATGTTGACATGAAGTTGAAGTTAGCTTTAATTTTTATCGAATGCAACATTGAATTCATTATGGCGCTGGCCAAAAGAGGAATAATCATGGTTGGATCGAAAGCGTGGCGGGCTCTTGCCGGCTCGATAGCAGTAGGTCTGCTTTCTGCTTGTAACGACGTTCAGGCAACAAGCCAGGATTCCGTGCCTCCACCCAAGGTGGAAGTCGAAGCTGTGACGTCGCAAAGGGTTCGGAACTGGGACGAGTTTAATGGACGAATAGTTGCTATTGAAGCTGTTGCGATCCAGCCCAGGGTTAGCGGTTATATTCAGCAGATTGCGTTTGATGAAGGCGGGGAAGTCAAAGAGGGAGACCTGCTATTTGTAATAGATCCACGCCCCTACCGTGATGCGGTTGCCAGTGCAGAAGCTGACCTCAAACGGGCAGAGGCGGCTACGCAACTGGCTCTGTTGCGGGCAAAAAGGTCTCGATCCCTGGTTGACAAGAATGTAGTTTCCCGGGATGCGGCAGATAGTGCTGACGCTGAACTGGCGCAAAAACGCGCGGATGTCGACGAGGCAAGGGCCAGATTATCCACGGCCAGGCTGAACCTCGAGTTCACTGAAATCCGGGCACCTGTTGCCGGGCGCGTTAGCCGGGCTTTTCTTAGCATCGGTAATCTGGCGCAAGCTGATCAAACGAGACTGACGACCATCGTTTCCCAGAACCCCGTATATGTCTATTTCGACCTGGATGAGAAAAGTTACCTTCGTTACAAAGAGGATTTCGGACAACCTGGTCAGTCCCGGAATCCCGTTGTTGTGGGGCTTGCCGATCAGGACGCGTTCCCGTTTCAGGGAGCGCTTGAATTTATCGATAATCAGATCGATCCGGGAACCGGTACAATTCGCGCACGCGCAAAGATATCGAATCCTCAAAATCTTCTGATCCCGGGTCTTTATGCACGGGTTCGACTGGGCGACATCAACGAAAACCCGGCTCTATTGGTGAGTGATAGATCAATATTGACCGACCAGAACCGGAAGTATGTTTACGCCGTCGATGCCAATAGCAAAGCGATACGAAAAGATATAGTCACTGGTCGACTCATCGGAGACCGAAGAATTGTTGATTCTGGTCTTGATATTGGCGACCGTATAGTGGTGACTGGAACACAGAAAATACTTTATCCCGGCATGGAAGTCAGTGCGGGTGATCTCATCCAGCAACAGGCTTCGAGCGAAGCAGCAATTAAAGAAGCGGGCGAATGAAATGAATTTTTCCCGTTTCTTTATCGATCGACCGATCTTTGCAATTGTATTGTCGATCGTGATCTTCGCTGCCGGGCTCATCACCATTCCATTGCTTCCGTCAGGAGAGTATCCCGAAGTTATTCCGCCAAGCGCTGTCGTGCGAGCCACTTATCCAGGGGCTAACCCCAAGGAAATCGCTGAATCGGTTGCCCAGCCTCTGGAAGAGGCGATCAACGGCGTTGAAGGCATCATGTATATGAAATCCATTGCAGGCTCTGACGGCAGTCTGCAGATTGTGGTAACTTTCCGTCCTGGAACCGACCCGGATATGGCGGCAGTGCGGGTGCAAAATCGCGTCAGTCAGGCTCTTTCTCGATTGCCGGAAGAAGTCCGGCAATTTGGTGTGACGACACAGAAGACATCGCCAACACCTCTCATGTATGCTGGGCTTTATTCTCCGGATGGTAGCCGGGATGCGCTTTATTTACGCAATTATCTGCTTTTAAATGTAAAAGATGAACTGACCCGCCTGCCGGGTATCGGTGACGTGCAGCTTATGGGCGCAGGCGACTATGCAATGCGCATTTGGCTCGATCCCAATAAACTCGCCGCCAGGGACCTTACTGCCGCAGAGGTTATCTCTGCTATCCGTGAACAGAATATACAGGTTTCCGCAGGGCAACTGGGGGCGGAACCTTCCCCCCGGAACAATTTTCTCGTTTCGATCAATGTTCGCGGACGATTGCGCAGTGAACAGGAATTCGAACAAATCATTCTGAAAACCGGGGTTGACGGCCAGGTGGTGCGGCTGGCGGATGTCGCGCGAATAGAGCTGGGCGCCGGGGATTACACCATCCGCAGTTATCTGGATAAACACAACCAAGCTGTGATGGGCATCTTCTTGACCCCTGATGCCAACGCATTGGCCGTGGCCGATGCGGTCTATGCAAAAATGGATGAACTGACAAAGAATCTTCCCCAAGGCGTCTCGTACAGGGTCGAATGGGACCCGACGGTTTTTGTCCGAGAATCGATACAGGCCGTGCAACACACGCTGATTGAAGCTATTGTGCTGGTGGTGCTGGTCGTGGTTGTGTTCCTGCAGACGTGGCGTGCATCTATCATTCCCCTGATCGCCGTACCCGTTTCGATCGTTGGTACATTTGCAGGTCTCTATCTTCTAGGATATTCGATCAATACTCTGACGCTTTTCGGGCTTGTCCTCGCTATAGGTATTGTCGTCGATGACGCTATTGTTGTCGTTGAAAATGTAGAGCGAAATATAGAATTGGGGATGACGCCGATTGCGGCTGCCCATCAGGCAATGCGCGAAGTATCCGGGCCAATCATCGCAATTGGTCTCGTACTTTGCGCCGTTTTTGTCCCTATGTCGTTTCTGTCCGGCGTGACAGGACAGTTCTACAAGCAGTTCGCCGTCACAATTGCAATCTCGACTGTTATTTCAACGATTAATTCGCTGACACTTTCTCCGGCTCTGGCGGCAAAGCTCCTGAAACCGCATGCGGAGCACAATGACTGGCTCTCCCGGATTATTCATTTTGGCTTTGGTTGGTTTTTTCGTGGTTTTAATCGCCTGTTCCACAAGAGCTCTGATAAATATCAGGATGTAGTCGCTTATTCCATTCGACATCGGGGCGTCGTATTTGCCGCCTATGCTATTTTGCTGACTGGTGCCGGGGTCCTTTTCAATACAGTGCCGTCCGGATTCATTCCGACCCAGGACAAACTCTATCTCTTTGCCGGAGCCAAATTGCCTGAAGGCTCGTCGCTGTCACGTACCGATGTCGTCACCCAAAAGATGGTAGACATAGCCAAGGGAGTTGAGGGTGTTGATGTCATTTCGGCATTCGCAGGTTTCAACGCACTGCAACTTGCCAATACACCGAACACTACCAACTCCTATATTGTTCTCAAGCATTTCGATGAGCGTCAGAAAAGCGCTTCAGAGATTGTGCAGGAATTGAATCATAAGTTTGCAGACGGCATTCAAGACGGGTTTTCTTATGCAATGCTTCCACCCCCAATTCAGGGGCTTGGTAATGGTTCAGGCTACTCACTCTATCTCGAAGATCAGGGCGGTCTCGGATATGGGGCATTGCAGGATGCCGTCAATATCATGCAATCCGCCATTGTCCAGATACCCGGTATGACATTTCCCGTCAGCGCCTATCAGGCGAACATCCCGCAGCTCGAAATCGAAGTTGATCGTACGAAGGCAAAGGCAGCCGGGGTTGAACTGACAGATATATATGTCGCTCTGCAAACCTATCTAGGGTCTATGTATGTGAACGACTTCAATCTCTTCGGCCGTGTATATCGCGTGGTTGCACAGGCGGACAGCGATTTCCGTCAAAAGGTCGACGATATTGGTAATCTTCGTGTGCGCAATGCGGCTGACGACATGGTTCCCATCGCGGCGATGATTAACATAAAGTCTGCGTTCGGACCGGATCCTGTCATTCGCTACAATGGTTATCCCGCTGCCGATTTAATTGGCGATGCCGACTCTCGCGTACTGTCGTCGGGTGAGGTCATTGCAAAGATTGAAGAAATTGCTGAGCGTGTCCTTCCGCCGGGCATTGAAATGTCATGGACTGATTTGAGCTACCAGCAAGTTACACAAAGCAACAGCGCCTTGTTGGTATTTCCCCTGGCGGCAGCACTTGTTTTCTTCGTCCTCGCTGCACTTTACGAGAGTTGGTCGATGCCGTTTGCGGTCATTCTCATTGTTCCAGTGTGCATATTCGCTGCGTTGGTTGGGGTTTGGCTAAGTGGCGGAGATAACAACGTGTTTGTGCAGGTGGGCCTTGTCGTACTTATGGGGCTCGCATGTAAAAATGCAATTCTCATCGTCGAATTTGCAAGAGAACTGGAAATGGCGGGCAAGTCCACCGTCCAGGCGGCACTGGAGGCCTGTCACCTTCGCCTTCGCCCCATTATCATGACGTCCGTTGCTTTCATCGCGGGAGCGGTTCCTTTGCTGCTAGGTGAGGGGGCTGGCAGCGAGGTCCGTCAAGTCACCGGAGTGACCGTCTTCGCCGGGATGCTGGGTGTTACGCTCTTCGGATTGTTCCTGACTCCGGTCTTCTACGTTGTCATGCGCCGTCTTTCCGGTGCCCAACTGCAGCCGTCTGAAGTGAACGAGAGGCCCGGTTCTCCGCAAAACGACGACGCTGCGACCGCTGGGCAGTAGTTCGATCTGAACGCAATTTTCCCGTTTTCTTTAGAAACTGACCGGAGTTCAACATGATTGGCGTTCAGGCTTCCTATCGGACCAACGATTGGAGAACAGTAATCATTATCGTAGGCACTGGGGTCCTCGCTGCCTGCCAGCTGGGTAAAGTGTCCATTGCACTTTCAGCTCTGCAGAGTGATTTTGGGATAAATCTGGCAACGGCTTCGTGGCTCATTTCAGCTTTTGCTTTTATTGGAGCGTTGGGCGGAAGTGTTGCGGGCTTCATTGTAGACCGGGTTGGCGCCAAACGGATGTTAATCGTCGGATTGATTGTGCTCGCGGCGGGTTCTCTTCAGAGTGCCTTCGCTTCATGTACAATAAATCTTATTGGGGGCCGTATCCTCGAAGGGGTTGGTTTTCTTGCTGTTGTGGTTGCTGCCCCGGCTTTGATTGCGCTTGTTGTGACCAGCCAATCTCGCCAAAAGGCAATGTCTGTCTGGGCGCCGTTCATGCCAATTGGTTTGACACTTATAATGCTCACGTCTCCGATGCTGGATCTCGTTACATGGCGAGGTCTCTGGATTGGAAACGCAGCAGTTCTCCTTCTTTATGCGCTTTTTATTGCGCTTCTCTTTAAAGGCAAGCACGATGGCGATAAGAAACCCCGGTCGGTACTACAGGATATTGGAGATACATTCAGATCTTCTGGACCATGGCTCCTCGGGGGAGTTTTCTGCGCATATACCGCTATTTTCTTTACGCTATTTGGCTTCCTGCCAACCTATCTTTCCAGCCAGTTAGAGCAGACGAGCGAGAATGCCGGACTTTTGAGTGCAATCGCCGTTGGTATCAGTGGTATCGGAAACGCAATCGGTGCCCGATTGCTCGCACATGGTGTCGCCGCCAGAACGCTGTTGTTGATTGGCTTTGCTTCTATGGCTCTGTGCACTTTTGGTATTTTTGTTGGCGCAGTACCGACGGTATTGGTATTCGTACTTTGTCTTTTGTTCCCTCTCTTGGGTGGTTTCATACCTGTAGTCATTTTATCACAGGCACCACTTTTCGCTCCCCGGACAAACTTGATAGGTGCCACTATGGGGTTCGTCATGCAAGGCAACAATCTCGGGTTGCTCGCAGGTCCGGCGATAGCGGGGTGGTGTATCGCGTATCTTGGGTGGGCAGCCGTCATTTTGCCCGTATCGATCTTCGCAGCGATCGGAATAATTCTAAGTATTACAATCCAGAGTGACAGCCGATACCGCTACATTCGCAGATAATCAAAGTTTGGGAGGCAGCGGTTCTCCTGCCACCTTAGGTTGATGAAGGCCTCGTAACGTAAGAAACATGTTTAGCGACGTCGCTAATGCCGCGTCTTGAGATTGAGGTAGGCGAAGCGGATGGAGATATTGGGCCACAAACGTCGGCGTTGGTGGCGGACTGCAGAGAAGCTTGCGATAGTTGAATTTGATTAGGGTGATGGCGCGCCAGTAACATAAGTTGCGCTATGTCACGATGTATCGCGAGTTTTCGTCCACATCCCCGCCGGGTCATTTCTCAATAAAATCAACACGGTGTGAAACAAACCAAATGGCATCCATGCGGTATGACAAGATTCTGGCGCAGCTACATCACAAGACTGGTGATTTAAGTAACGATCATTTTATATACAGTAACAAAATTGTGATACTTGAATACATTCAAGCCAGATTGTGTTCTCTGTAACAATATAAATTACAATTATTAAATGCCTAATAATTGGTGACGGTATTGCAACATTAGGTTAAAAACATAAGTCACGGCATTATTCCGGTTGCGATTGCTCCTGTGCGCGAGGATTATAAATCGTCAAAATCCCATTGGAGAAAATCTTCATGACACTTCGAAATGTTTTGTATTGCGCATCTGCCGTACTGTTGGCCACGCCTGCGGCTCGAGCTGCGGATGTCATTGTTGCGCCGGAACCAGAAGCCGTTGAGTATGTCCGTGTCTGCGATGCGTACGGCGCTGGCTACTTCTACATCCCGGGCACCGAAACATGCTTGCGCATCCATGGCTACGTCCGTTACGACGCCGCCGGCGGTGACAATTCCTATGCGCGTAGCCGTGACGATTTAGAGCGCGATACCTGGGACAAGCAAGCCCGCGCAACTGTCCGCTTCTCGACTGCTTCGGAAACAGAACTTGGCACCCTGAAGACATTCACGGAGCTGCGTTTTGATTGGCGCGGCGATGGTGATGGGCAAGAATACAGCTACAGTGGCGGTTCAACCAATTCGTCTTTGCGTTATGCTTATATCCAGCTCGGTGGCTTCCGCATCGGTCTTGATGAATCAGCTTTCGAAACCTTTCCGGGGTACTATGGTGATGTCATTAACGATGATGTCATCCTCGGCGGTGGTTATCGTACCAATCTCGTCAGTTACACTTTCACCGGCGGCAACGGCTTTTCGGCCATCCTGTCGTTTGAAGAAGGCGGCAACAGCGACTCCGATATCGACGTAACCATCAAGGACTACATGCCGCACGTCGTCGGCGGCCTGAAGTATGCCGGCGGATGGGGTTCAATCGTCGGTGTGGCAGCTTACGATGCTCGTAACGAAGAGTGGGCTGGTAAGGTTCGCGCTGACGTTAACGTCACCGATCGCCTCTCGGTCTGGGTCATGGGCGGCTACAAGTCCAACGATGACAACTATATCGTTACGGAACAGTATGCTGACGGCAGCTGGCGCGGTATCCGCCGAATTGACTCGTTCTACGGCACTTGGGGCGGTGATTGGGCCGTTTGGGGCGGCGCAGCGTTCAAGGCAACTGAAAAGGCTACCTTCAATGTTCAGCTCGCTTACGAAGATGCAGAAACCTTCGCTGCAACAGCAAATGTTGCCTACCAGCTGGTTCCGGGCTTCACCATCACTCCGGAAGTTTCGTACACCAAGTGGGACGACAAGCACTCTGAACTCAAGGGTGAAGACGCTTGGGAGGGCATGGTTCGCTTTCAGCGCTCATTCTAATCACACAAGAGTGAAAGTCTAGTTGAAAGCAAAATGAAAATAACATTGACTGCAAGATAAAGGAATATATTATATTGCATGTGATACTTTGATCTCCAGTCAAACTTCATCACAGCAAACAGAGGCCATATTATCGTGACCTCTGTTTGTTTTTTTAATATTGACTTATATTTTATTATGTATTCACCTTGCCAAAAGTAATATGGCAGCCATTGATCCAATTTCGGCTGTTAAGTCCGGCTTAGAATTCCAGCCTTGCAATATGGCGTGTCATTCGTCTGATTGACAATTTGTACATGGTGACCAGTTTCTTTTGAAAGTGTCACGGCGGCCCTGGCGACAAACCATCCGGTTTATTGCAATCACATGTTTTATTCACTGTTATTAATGTGTTGAAATAGCTGCATTCGGAGTTTCATGAAAACTGGGGCTTCGATGATGAACGGTGAAAACCAGAACTGCCCGGACGGATTGCTGATATTGTTTCTGCCTATGTTGCGAGCAACTCGATTCCGTTTACGGATATGCCAAGTTTTAGGCTATGTCGCACATTTTCAGATGGTTAAAAACGGCCTTATCTCTGGTGGCAATTTTGCTGCGAGCTCCGCAAAGACTAGAGCATGTCTCCCGAAAGTGGGAACCGGTTTCGGGATAAAGACATGCGTAAAAACAAACAGATAGAGCATTTCTACTAATTCAATCAAAATAGGAAATGCTCTAGGAATGGCGAACGGTTATCGTTGGCGAACTAGTTTTTGCGGATCATGTGGGCCACTTCAATGCCTGCGATTGTGGCGAAGGCTGAATGAAATGCTTTGAAGCCCATCATTGGCTAGGCCATAGCTCTCTTCTGTGATTGAAGCTCGATACGCCAATTCGCTTTTATCCAGCCAAGGTGGGGTCAGCGCATCGTTTACTTTCTATCAATACCGAAGCAACAATATCCGGATGTGAGATCATGGCGTCATGCGGAGCGTCAATCTCAACATAATGCCAGCCGCCGCTTAACGCCCGTGATATTGAACGAGCCAGAAATGTTCCGTCTGCCTGACTACAGCGAATATATGTTTTGCGAGGGACCATAAGCGGGTTGAGCGTCACCGGTTCGAAATAGCTTGCCGCCGGATGTGGCGTCAGCTTCCCGTCAACCCATGCCTGATCAGCTTCCGTCACGCCGAACTCGGCGGAGCGAAGTGGTGGAATATGCCAGTTCCCGTCTTCAGAAACCTTGGCGGCATAGATGTCGATCAGAGACGGCGCGTGATCCAGCAATTTTTCACCGTCCTCCGGCAAGAAAGCATCCAGAAGCACGAGATGTGAGACCAGTTCTCCAAGGCGCCCCACGGCAGCCACCGCTGGGAAACCGCCATAGCTGTGCGCCACCAGAGTAACATCGCGACAACCGCTTGCGCGGACTTGCGAAACTATATCCTCTGTGTGGGTCGTCAGATCGATCTGCGCTGACAGGAGATCGGCACGCTCGGCAAGTCCCGACAAGGTCGGCGCAACGGCGGTGTGCCCCTCCGATCGAAGCCTGTCAACAAGCCGTTGCCAACACCAGCCGCCGTGCCATGCTCCATGGATAAGAACAAATGATGCCATTTCTAAATCAACCCCAGTAACAGCGGTAATCCGGATTTTGCAATGTGCTTAGAGCAGACCATCTGCGAATTATCATCGCGATGCATCAATCACCCTCGCCAGGCATGCGGTACCGCTCGGAAACTCTCGTTCCATCCTTAAGTAAAGCGCAATTCCACACAGAATAAAGATCATCACCATGCTCATGCGAGCATGCCTTGACGCTGCTTTGATCCAGTTCTCCGATCGTTCTCAAAGCGCCTGCAATCTTTTCATGACGGATCATGCAATCGCTGACTGATTCATATGTGGACTGGTTTTTCTCGCAGAATCGACCAGCCGCATCCTCCGTGCCATAAAAATGATCCACGACAATCAGGCCGATCAGAAAACAGATAACAACCAAAACAAGCATCCGATGCAGCCTTTTTTCATGGCGCGTTTCCGCTCGGCCCACACCAGCAAAGCCATCAACGACAGTCTCGACAAGAGTTAGAAAGAAAGATTTCATGTAGTCTCTTGCCTGAATTTACGTTTCCGCGACTTCGGGACTGAGAAATCTCCTGACCATCGTAGTGATGAGTTTTCTGCTCTCCTCGAAACTAATGCCGGGAACCATCAAGGGCAGCATCGGGGCAGCATCCACTATAGCGATCAACATGGCCGCGGTATCATCGGGATTGAGACCTGGATCGACCTTTCCACCCTCCTGACCAGATTTCAGAGTCTGCGCCAGCAACTGCCGTACGGATTTGGTATTATCTGCAAGGATATCGCGCACCCGATCATTACGCCCGGCCTCAGCCAGAAGTTCAAACAGAATACGGCAATGCGCCGTGTCGTCCCAGCTTGCCATGCTCCAGATTTCTGAAAGCAACACCGTCGCCACATCCCTTGTCTCCTGCTGTCGATCAAAATAGGTGTGCAGCGTCGAGAGATATTCGTCGGCCATCTGCTCGATGATCGCATCCTTGCTGGGGAAATAGTGGTAGAGGTGGCCCGGACTCATCCCCGCTTCCTTGCAGATCATCGAGATCGAGGCGCCCTGCAGCCCATATCGCAGGAAGCAGCGGTGGGCTGCCTCCAATATCTCCTTCCTCTTTCCCTCATGCTGCTCCGGTACGCGTACGCGGCCCATATA
Source organism: Ochrobactrum sp. PL_is501 (assembly GCF_055816895.1). Taxonomy (NCBI): domain Bacteria; kingdom Pseudomonadati; phylum Pseudomonadota; class Alphaproteobacteria; order Hyphomicrobiales; family Brucellaceae; genus Ochrobactrum; species Ochrobactrum sp. PL_is501. The sequence continues at coordinate 21,303 of NZ_JBVPGR010000024.1, forward strand.
ACCTCCTTAAATAGAGCGATCGATCTATCTATCTTGACGATCGGTTGGGTTCTCAAATAACTAGAATGGTCATTCAATCTATTATGGAAGACGCCGCTCGTCCAGTTGGTTCGAACCGGCGCGATCGCTTCCGCTGAAAGTGGGGTATTATGAATAAAACCATCCTATCGCTCAAAGCTGTCGTGGCATGGTTGCTTGCTGCCTTTTTCCTGTTCGGCGCTTACGGCAACACCTTCCTTTCACCCGATAATGCCGCTGCCTATGCCCGGTGGGGCTATCCGGACTGGTTCCATTATCTGACCGCCCTTCTGGAGCTTTGCGCGGCGTTGCTTCTGGTCGGATACAGGACCCGCCTTTACGGCGCAGCTCTCGGTGCCATTGTAATGGCCGCGGCAACCCTGACCACACTCATCCATGGTGACTACGACCATTCCGCGGCGCCTATCGTTGTATTTGCCGTTTCTCTCCTCGTGACCGTTCTCAACATGCCCGCGCGCGACAAGACCGCCTGAACCTTTACTCTCGGAGCTACGATATGACACGACCAGCAACCCCTGCAGGCGCCAATGGAAATACCGGATCTGATAACAGTACATGGGCTGACCTTCTTTCCGGACGCAATCTTGCCATCCTCACGGTTCTTGCCAGCGGCGTTCTCCTTTACGCAATGAACCTCTATTTTACGGCAGCGCTGATGCCGTCGATCGTGGCAGATATTGGCGGTCAGTATTATTATGCCTGGGTAACAACATCTTTCGTCGTCGCCGCCATCGTCGCTTCGCTCTTCGTAAGCCGTCTCCTCGACTGGAAGGGGGCAGGAACGGCCTATGTTCTGGGCTTTATTACATTTGCCGTGGGAGCCGCAGGAAACGCCGCTAGCCCTGGCATGGAACTATTGATCCTCGGTCGTGTCGTACAGGGCTTGGGCGGCGGTCTGCTGGCAGGCCTCGGTTACGCGGTCATCCGGTCGGCGCTGCCCGAGCGTCACTGGGCACGCGCAACCGGTGCTGTGTCGGCGATGTGGGGCCTCGGTACGCTGTTCGGTCCGGCACTCGGCGGCGTTTTTGCCGAGTTTGGTTTATGGCGCTGGGCTTATGGCGCTCTTGCGTTTGCGGCGCTTGCCTTCGCGATACTCGCTCAGCGTTCCTTCGGCGGCATGCAAGGTTCCGGGCATCGTACGGCTGTGCCCGTTGCTTCACTTGTTCCCCTCATCCTGGCAATCGTCTCTATCAGTCTCAGTTCAATCGTTCCAATTGGATGGCCTACTTTCACTATGATAGGAGCAGGTTTGGTTTTTCTTATGCTGTTCGTCATCGTTGAGCGACGCTCCCGCGAGACGATCCTGCCACACATCACCTATCGACGCGGCAATTCGCTGAAATGGGTCTACATCACGGTTGCCACACTCAGTGCCGGTGTGATGGTAGAAACTTTCATTCCGCTGTTCGCACAGAAAATCGCCAGCCTTACGCCCCTTGTGGCCGGTCTTCTCGGCGCCGTCCTTTCTCTCGCCTGGGTCATCGCGCAGTTGTTCGTCGTTTCTATTTCGTCGGATGCCGGCAAGCGGCGTGCCATCCGTTTGGGTCCACTCCTCCTGACGGGCGGCCTCATTGCCTACGGGCTGCTGCAGGTCCCGGGAACCGATTTTGCCATGGTCGCGATCTGGGCTGCCGTTCTAACCATCGCCGGCGCGGGCATCGGACTGGCATGGCCACTGCTCGGCGTCGCTGCCATGAGCGCTACAGATGATCCCGCGGAAGGAGCAAAAGCGGCAGCGGCTATTACCACTACTCAGCTCATTGCGTTCTCTATTACTTCGGCTCTTTCTGGAACGCTGATGGCCGCTGGGGGCGAAAACGTTATCGACGCTGCTCGTTATGTTATCCTGGGAATCGCACTCCTTACCCTGACTGGCATCCTCACAGCCGGTATCGCAACAAGGCGGTAAACCTTGTGCCCTTCGCCGGTGGTTTCCGTCCGGCGGAGGGCTATTGTCATAAAATCATACCCCGTCTGACAGTCTGGACGCCCGCTCGCAACAGCAGCCTCATCTCTAGCCAGACCGGGCGTTAATTATTGGTTTTAGTTGTAAAATTCGATTCATCTCAATGCTCAAACCCAATAGGAATGAAGGCCGATGACGCAGAACGACAAGCGCGTAATCTCCGATCCAGTTTTCTTAACACTTCTGATCGTCCTGCTCATTGACGTGGTTTTCGGTGGTGCCCTCTGGCAAAAGCTCGCAGCTTCAAGCAGTCTCGGTCCCGGCTAGCCAGAATTGTTGCAGGGGATATCGGGCTTCCTCGTGTTGACCCTTCTACTCATAAGGGCACTTCAGTTCAGCAAACGGACGAATGTAGAATGAATGGCTCCTGCCCAGATTTCTCGGCGAAGCAAATGCATTCTTATCGACTTCTTCAGGTTCTAATTGAGTTATCACGCGAACCGAGGAATTGAGCTGACATTGCCTCAGGCAAAATGCTCTCGCTGGGACCCTCATGGTTTCCTGATTGGGGCGAGGCCCACTGTAGGTGATGTCTGCCCACAGATGCCCTGTCCGGTGCATCGACATTGAACTGCCAGGCGGAAGTGTCGTCGACCATGACCGATGAGTTGCCGCCGTAGGAAACAGGTCGACGCTAGCCGATCTACGCCTTCATTGCGTCTAGTCTGCCGAGACGAACGATGTGGTTGACGCAACGGGTGGTCTCTCCCCAATCGAGGACGCCATTATGAAGTTTCCGATAACCAGTTCGTCCGTCAACCCGGTAGTCCAAATGCAGTCCGGCTTGCGATCACGCTCCACTCAATCGCCGTTATTTGTCCCGGGATTTTAGGAAAATCCGCCGCAATGCTCTTCTAGTTTCAACCGTTTTATCGGAGGACAGAACAAAACTGAATTGAGATTTTTCTGTCATCCTGCTAATGAATATCTGGACTTATATGGTTCCGGCGAGTTTGATTACTGGACTCGCATCGCAATGCCCCGCCATGGACCTGCATTGCTCCCGCGTCACTAGAAGACGTTTCTAAATTTCCCAACCCATTTTGCTCCGATGCCACGAATCCGCTCGCGAATATCGTGCGCCGGTTTTCATCCAGCTTTATTACTCAAGGAGGACAATCGTGCCCTCACGATTCCTTTTACCTGCCCTTGCTCTCACGGTCTTCTTTGTTGGAGCAACCGAATTCATGCTTTCGACAATGCTTTCGCCTTTGGCAACCGCCTTCGATACGACACCGGCACACGCCTCCTGGCTCGTGTCCAGCTACGCCCTCTCCTATGCCGTTGCGGCGCCGATCTTCGGCTTTCTATCTGATCGTATCGACCGCCGCCGCCTCCTGCTGATCTCGCTTGTTCTGTTCGCGATCGATGGGCTCGCATTAACGGTAGCACCCAGTTTCGGCGCTGCTATCGCGTTGCGGATATTCGGCGGTTTGGCATCGGCGGCGCTCATCCCCACGGCCTTTGCGTTGGTGGCCGACATTATCCACGTGCATCGGCAATCCGGCGCCATGGGTGCGGTCATGGTCGGAATGACGGCCGGAATTGTGGCTGGCCCCGTGATTGCAGGCATCCTGACGGAAGCGTTCGATTGGCGCGCACCTTTCCTTACGACTGCTGCCGGGTGCTTGACGACATTCGCCGTTGCCCGGCGTGCGATCCCGGAACGCAAAGTCCGCCATTCCGAAACAAACAGGCGGCAATTTAGCTGGATCACAGAGGGAAGCATTACACGGCCTTTGGTCGCGAAAGGACTTTGGAACGGTACGGCCGTCGCAGGCTTCCTGCTCGCCGGCGAGGTGCTACGACAGCGTCATGACCTCAGCGTTGGAATCGTTGGCATCTCAGTCTCCGCATTCGGCCTAGGACTTCTGCTCGGCAATCTCGGGGTCGGACGGGCTGTCCGCCTCTTTCGAGGAGACGAGCGAACGCTCATGGCCGCGTTACTAATTCTGATCATGGCGATTGGCACGTTCATGATCGCGCCATTGCCGCTGGAGGGTGGACTGGCGTGCCTTACCGTTTGGGGCTTTGCGCTCGGACTTGCCGCACCAACCAGCACTTCAATGCTCGCCACTCGAAGCGAAGACGACAAAGGTCAGGTGCTGGCGGTTTCGGAAAGTCTCAATAATCTGACGATCCTCGCGGTTCTGCCCCTCGCGGCCATGCAGTTTGAAATCGCAGGATCGGCCCGAACTATGCTGGTGTTTGCCGTCACCTTGACTATTGCGGTGATTTTGACCATCGCAGACAGACGCATCATGGATTCGCAGAAGTCCTAGTGCCTGTTACTGTGAAGTTTTGAGAGTTTTGTGACAACTCACAAGGCCCCCTTATGCGAGCCATTGAATATCGACGACTCGAACAACCATCCGTCCTTTCAAACCAGAAGATGCAAGCGAGGTTTTCGCTTGCATTTCTCCAGAAATCACCCGGTTTATGGCTTGGGAACCACCACCACCACCCGAAGCAGTTTCGCTGATGCATGGCGCATTAGGCTTCCCGCGATTGAAGAGAGGTTTGAGCTACATTTTGTCGCCCGTCATCGGGACGATGGGCGATTCCTAGTATCGTCGGAGTACATACTCTTCAGTTCGAAACACCTGAACTTGGAATCTGGCTTTGCCGCGATCTTCACAGGCTAAGACTTGGTCATGACCTAATAGGTGCAGTAACGAGATGGATGATCAAGGCCTTTGCTGTTAAATATTTTCAGTATCCGGCTGCGGAGGAAAACATCGCGAACAGGTGAATCGCAAATCCTATGCCGCTCAAGTGAAAGAGGGACGGGTTGAACCAAATATAGTTCCGTTTTTTATCATATTTCACCGACTCTTTTGCGAAGTTTATAAAGCCTGCTATAGAACTGATTTTAGTCCCTGTCGCAGATTTTGAGATTTTTGGGACCAAGAAAGAACTGCAAATATGAAAACTACTATCCGCTCAGCTTATGAGGCAGATGCCGAAGACATCAGCTCCGTTATCATCTCTGCCCTACGCGAGACTAATGCAAACGATTATTCTCCAGAGATTATCGCTCGTGTCGAACAAAGCTTTAGTGCTGTTGCTGTGCGGCGGCTAATCAAGAATCGGACGGTCTTTGTGGCGATTCGAAACGGGGAGATCGTTGGGACAGCGAGCCTCGATGGTAAAGTAGTACGTACCGTTTTTGTGTCCCCTGCCAATCATGGGCAGGGTGTCGGAACTCAGTTGATGGCTGAGATTGTACAGACCGCGCGCGCTAGTGGAATTGCCGTTCTGACAGTGCCATCGTCTATTACTGCGGAATCCTTCTATTCCAAGCTCGGTTTCGTGGCGACCCGCGATAGCTATCATGGTGATGAACAAACTATCATTATGGAGCGGCGCTTAGAATTATCGAGGAATTCTTGAAACCTGTTACGTCACATAGGTTTGTCGCAAGAGGCGGGATTTTTGCGACAGATGGCTGTTCCCATTCTCCCTTTGAGATATACTTTTTCGCATGCTGTTTATGTCCACATTCTTCCCACTGATCCGAACGACTGAAAGCCGTTCCGGCGCTTTTGCGATCAAAGTTCATTTCGGCTTCGGAAAGTCCATAGCACGTCCTGTCGCTTGGATCACTCAAATCAACCATCAATGTCGCTAAGTTACGACGAGCTCGAAAGCCTCTGAGATCCACGGCAGTATCGAGCAATGTTCCCTGACCACTCAGCGCGGGCTATGCCCTTCATGAGCTTGCCTCCTCACCGATTGGTTGACCGATATGGTCGCGAAGCCTTCAAGATATCTGCCGGTGACGGAATGCTCTCGTGAGGTGTGAGCAGGCCATCATATAGTTCAGGCCGTCGGTTGCGCTCGAAATTAAACTCCTCCATCTTGCCATTAACACAATCGTCCAAATCGCAATCCGCGAACGCTATCTCATCATCCAGCCCGGTTGTCTCGGCGATAACGCGACCATCCGGATGTATGATGCATGATCCCCCCATCAGGTCGACGCCATCTTCCTTGCCGGCTTTGGCGACACCCACGACGAACGTAGAGTTTTGGTAAGCGCCGGCCTGCATACACAGCCTACTCTGAAACATGCGCAGTTCGGGGGATTGCTTTGCTCGTGGATTATAAATTGGTGTCGTATATCCCAGCGTGATCAGCTCAACTCCTTGCAGGCCCATCATGCGATAGGTTTCGGGCCACCTACGGTCATTGCAAATGCACATGCCTATCCGACCGCCGAAGGCATCTACCACTGGGAAGCCTAAATTGCCGATCTCGAAATAGTATTTTTCGAGATTCTGAAACGGGTCATCGGGTCGATGATCGGTATGCCCCGGCAGATGCACTTTTCGATACTTGGATACAATGCGGCCATCCCTGTCGACAAGGATCTGGGTGTTGTAACGATGCGTATTCTCACCATCATTCGCAATCTCTGCATAACCAAGGCTGAAGCCAATGCGGCGACGTTTGGCATAATCAAACAATGGCTGCACATCCGTGCTCGGCATGATGTGCTCGTAAAAACCGTCCGCGTCGGAAATATTGAGAAGATACGATCTGGGAAAAAAGGTCGACAGTGCCAGTTCCGGAAAGACCGCGATATCGCACCCTTTATCCGCCGCCTGATCAAGGAGAGCCAATAACCGACCAACTGTTTCAGTCTGGGGCTCGCCGGAATTGACCGGGCCCATTTGTGCTGCTGCAATCCTAAGGACACGCGTCATTCTGCTTGCTCCGTTGTAGGGCTATGATCGTGACTTGAATTATCTGTTATTCGAAGCTCATGGGTTTCTGTGCGACCGGAGAGATCGCTCTGCACATCACCTGTGCCCGCTGCTTTTATTCGTCTCCCGTTCTCTATATAGAATTATATTCTGTATAGGAAATAATAGAATCTTCTGATGTTTTCCTGTCAAGAGAATTTTCGTTTTCAACAACGATGACGATTACAAACAAAGCTCATCAGCCGAAATGTCACATTGGAGCACTTTTCACACCTCGCATGCATTACTGGACCACCCCATGCCTTGACGATGCCGGAGCGGGAACACAAAAATGCTGGCGCATGCCCGATGGGATTGCGGCACTTATATTATGTCTAGCCGAAGTGACCTTGGAATTTCGCTTGTTTACTTGACGAAATCGCACGGCAGACGAGCCAGAGTCTGTTGATGGATATGCTGCACAGCCCGCCTCATCGCAGTTGCCACGTCATCCTCAAGCGCACTCATAACTTCCATTGGTGCCGGGCAGTTGATTATAAACTCCACATCGCCATTCTTGCCGAAAATTGGTAACGCAAGCGCCATCAGTCCGTCCGTAAACTCAGAGCAGCTTCTTGCATACCCTCGCAGGCGCGTCGCTTGCAGTTCAGCAAAGACATCAATTTCCGTCATCAACGATGAAGTAGTGTACTGGACCGGTACCCAATCTTCGAACCAGTGCCGGATCTTTTCCTCCGGCATCCAGGCCAGATAGGCACGCATCTGTGCAGAGGCATCTCGCGGATATCGAAATCCGATCGGTAGAGAGACCTCCATACGCATCGGTTCATGAATCTTGTCAACGAGCATAAATGTATGGTCCGGCATGGGTTGCGAAACCACACATGGAAGGTGAAAGGCAGACACCAAAGCAGAAATTTCGGTCCGGATGATCTCGATCGTTGGAACCGCCAGCAGCTTCGACACGCTGCCGAGAAGCCCAGGATGCAGGGTATACGTCTTTGCGCGCTCATCAAACCGCAGCCAGCCATGGTCCTGAAGAGTCTTCAGGATCGAATGGCAATGGCTCTTGGTAATCTCCAACGCAGAGGAGATATTGGCAAGTGTTGTCTGGTCGCTCGGCTGCCAGTTTAGATACTCTATGACCGCGATAGCCTTATCCAGAGCCGGCACCAGACCGAGGCCCAGCTTGCGCCTTCCACCGGGATTGGCTGTGACTATCCAGTGGCTACCGTCGTGGCTGAGCTCTTCAGGCGCCCGCGAAGTAGAACCTGGTCCAGTGGCCACAGGTGATCGCGAAGATGTCATGCTGAGAACCTTGAAGACGAGATAGATATTTGACGTTCACAACCCGAACAACACTGATCGAACGCCGGCGCTATTCAGCATTCTACCTAAAATACGATATTCTACATAAAGAATTTTAGTATCATCGACCAAATTTTTCTCAACGGTCATCCCAACAGATGTGGCAATGCTACCGCCGAACTGATCCACGCATTTCCACTTCCAGATAACAGCCTCACGTTCGCATTACCGCAAGGGCCTTTTCACCTTCATTGTTGATTAATTCATTCAAATGAATTAATCAAGCCACGTCAATCTTTTTTCCACGAGGAACCCATGAACCGCCGTGATCTCTTAGGAATGTCTGCAGCAGCTGCGTTAAGCGGTTTGCAAACCGCGAACGCAACTTCTCATTCGTCGCCTTCACCAGAAAATTCATTACCTTCCTACCTTCAAGATGCACCGCGTCTTTCGCTTTCCGAACGCGACAGACGCTGGAACATCGCTCGCAAGATTATGAATGTGGCTGGCGTCGATGGCCTCATCGTTTACGGTGATCGGGAATCCTCCGCGCCGGCACCTTTCTCTCCCGATAGCTATTTCACCAATGACCGATTGGGCTCTATCGTCATATTCAAGGGCGATGAGCCGCCAATAGTGCTTGCCTTCGCACCGATGGCCGTCTCGGACCATATGCAGGCCCGGCTTCGAGGTGATCAGCAATGGCTTGAACCTGAACAAATTTATGTGGGCAAAAACGGCGCCCATCTCGTCTCAATCCTTAACCGCATCGGGTTGACCGGGAAGATTGGAGTGATCGGCCTCGAGCCATACCCGCCCTTTTATTTCGACGGCGCAATTCCGTACGGCATCTGGAGCACAGTAAAGGAGGCGTTTCCCAAGGCAGAGTTTAAGCCGGTGTATCGTGAATATTTCATGCTTACAGCAGCACACAGCCGAGAGGAGCTGTCCCTTATTCGCCATGCTGCCGGGATTGGGGAGAAGATGTGTGAAGCGATGAGAGCTGCGACCCGACCCGGCGTAAATGAAGCGGATATTGTGGCAGCAACAACCGCAGAATGTTTGCGCAATGTAGGTTTCACCGCCGAAATACTCTTTGGATCCGGCCGGGAATTCATAGGATGGGGTCCCGCTGCCTGGACTTACAGGGCTCAACCACCAAGAATGATTGAAGAAGGGGACGTGGTACTTGCTGAGGTTTTCGCGTTCTATGGAATGTATGAAACGCAGCACCAGCCCGCGATTACTGTCGGAAAGGCACATCCCGACTTTGAGCGCGCCGCCGCCGTCGCCAGAGCCTGTTATGAAGAAGGACTGAAAGCATTGCGCCCGGGACGGACATTCGGAGAGGTTGTGGACATTATGGAAGTGCCCCTGCTCGCATCAGGCGGATGGCACGTTCATCCGCTCATCCACAGCATTAACCCTTACGGGCCGATCGGTTTTGGCTCCGCACCCGGTCCGGAGTCACTCCCGGAGGCTGCAGCCTATGGATCTATCGGACGCCTTCCGACAACATGGCGAGACCTGCCGTTACAAGAAGGAATGTCTTTCGCTTTCGAGACCAATTGCGCATTTGGCAGGCATTTAGCGAACTTGGGTGGCACGGTGCTGGTCGGAAAAGATGGCGGTATTGAACTCAATCAAAATTCGACCAATGTAATGAGAGCAGGTTGACACATCGTAGGCAGATAGTCGTATTACGACTATCTGCCCTTAATCTCTTGAAATCACTGTCCATGAACAAATCCGATACGGTTTCAACCAACTCCTCTGAAGCCACGCGTGCACGATTGATCGAGGCTGGGCTGCATTTGTTTGCCGAGTTTGGCGTTGAGGGTGTGCGCACACGCGTTCTGGCTGAAACTGCGGGTGTAAATCAGTCTGCCATACCCTATCATTTTGGCGGTAAGGAAGGCGTTTATAGGGCTGTTATTGCTGAAATAGCGGGTGAAATCGCAGAAGGATTGGCGCAGACTGGACTGTTGATATCGTCGCCGGATGAGATCGACGTTAAGTCTGGAGTAGATTGCGAGAACGGACTACGGTCCCTGATCCATGCCTTTACTCTTTTAATTTTGTCGCCAGGCCGTTCCATTAACCGCACCGCCCTGATTGTCAGAGAGCAGCTCAAACCGACCGAGAACTTCAATACACTTTTCAAAGGGTTCATCGAACCATTACACACGACAATCAGCGCGACGGTTGCCCGATTGAATAATACTCAAGCTGATGATCCGGTAACGATCATTAAAACTCACGCCCTAATCGGACAGGTTTTGTCGTTTGTCGTCGCTCAACAAACTTTTTTGACGCGGACCCAAAGCGTGCAACTAACACAGCAAAGCGTGCAGGAAATTGCATCGGTAATCTCAGACATGTCGCTAAGCGCCGCGAAATCCGACCGACCGAAAGAGATTCCGCCCATTTGATCGATTTCTATTGAGAGGAACCGCCCGACTTTCAATCATTTACATGGACTAACGAAAAAACTCCGCGAGACCATTGTAAGCAACGACACACCGCAGCATCGGCATTGTAGGTCAAAACGATGAGCTCACGGTCATAGGGATCGACGCCGTTGCATTTCGACGTAGCCAGACTTACGGAACTGTTATTTGCGATCAGGAGCGGCGGAGAGCGTTTTCCTGGTTGGTGGGCCTTTTGTCCATCTTTAGGATAGTACGTCAAAATCGTAGTCGAGGACCATTCTCATAGAGACGCTAACGGCCTTATTTCGTTTTGCTGGGCCGCCGACCATAAATGGATATGATTGACAATATCTTGGGGAGCTGTGGGTAGTGCTTTGTTTGGAATTACCGCGACAGTGCCTTGAAAAACCAGGACCAGATTGTCTGGCTGCAAGATCGCATGATGGTACATCGCCCAACTCAACTCGATCGTATAAATTCGTGTGACCTGTCTGAAGCCCGTTGGTCCAATTTTGACATCGAAGTGAGGAGAGAAGGCAAGCTCCTGTTCGATATTCCAGTGCGCTATGGTTTCACTATATTCGCGATTTGACTTTTTCGAGCCGATCCACAGGACAAGCCATACAGCAATTGCGACAAGAGGCGCAGGCGCCAGAATCCAATAATCAAGGCTGGCCCGTACCCCGGGGATAAATGCCAACGTTACAGAACAAATGAGGCCGGCAACAACCGCGGACGAAAAGGAAAGGTTCGTTCTGATCCACCAGAAATGCCGATCCCACGACCGATCGAACATCATCCGGTAATTTTGATAGGCCTGATGTTCAAAGCCCAGAACATAGTCCGGTATCTGATCCACGTTCGGCGCATAGGTTATAGTAATGCTATGATCTTCAGCCATTCTCACTGTTTCTCTATCTCGTTGGAGCAATGGCACATTCGACAAAGAAGAAGCATTGTAGAAACTGCTGTGGTTGCGCCCCTTTTGAGTGATTCGTTCAATCAGTTCCAGTGTTGCCGGAGATATGCGATCACGTCGCGGATTTCTTTCGATTTTCCGAGACCGGGAAAGGCCATCCATGTCCCTTTGATCATGCCCTGCGGACGCTTCAGAAAAAGAGCAAGCTGCTCCTCGCGACTGTATAGTTCCTCAACTATCGTTGAGGTCAATAATGATTTCAGAATCTCATGAATCGCGGTGTGATCGGCGGCAGGAAACCTCATAGACGTATGATAGGGTCACAAACCAAAGGGCCGCACATTGGATGTCACATTCTGTATGCATGTTTCCGCCGACCGCGATGCTTAGACCTTCTTGGGAGATTCGGCGTTCAACAATACAAGCAATCAATTCGCGCGGCTACGAGTCAAACTGAACCGCTCGAATTGCTCTCATATCCATATGCCACGGCCACCGCTAGGCACTGTCTGAATGGTTGAGAAAAGCGCTCAGCACGGCCTGCACCCACGATCAACTTCTTTCTTCCGGCACTTCCTGCCTAAGCCTCGGCCCATTGGCGAGTCTGCGACCGAGCGCAACAAGGAATTTATCATAGCGCTCACCGCCCTTGGCACGGGCTGCGGCTTGGACCGTATCCGGAAGCGATGCCGTTGAAGTCAGCCAGAAGCGAATGAACAGGGCAAAGGCTTCATTGGCGATACCAACGTCCCGTTCAAGCCGCTGGATGCTGCGATCAATCCGGTCGAGACGTTTGCCGATTGCGGCTTCCTTCCGCTCGTCGGCATCCGGTGACAGGAAGGAGGCAATAGCAGCTTCGGCAATGAGAGAATCCGATTGCCCTCGCCGCTCCGCGAAATCCGCAAGGCGGCGCTTCAGATCAGGATCGAGATAGACGGAAAGGCGCTGTTTCTTGTCGGGGCGTGGGGGCATGGCTTACAACTACAACCCGTCGCCGGGATTCATCGAAATCTGCCGTGCGACTTGGCGCATGTTGCGGGCAAGCGCCCGACTGGTAACGGCATCACGCTCCGGCTCGTCCATGTCGGGATCGAACTCGTTGAATGAGGACTTTTCCGGCTCCGGCGCAATGTCCTTGTGTGGCTCAAGGCCGGGTTCGCGACGCAGGCCGGCATTGGCTGAATCGTCGTCCTGCTTGTCCGCCTCCTCCTTTGCGGGCTTGCCCTTGGCCGTGCCCCTACTTTTTCCAACCGGCGGGGCTGAGATCGGCTTCAACTCCGACCAGTCATCCGCCTTCGATGCAAATCCGGCATTTGCATTGGCGGGAGCGGCAAGCAGGCGCTCCCTGAACCGAGCATCATCAAAATATCTGGCCTTCTTCGTGCGGATCGGCGGAATGCCCGCCACCATGACAATCTCGTCGTCGGGCGGGAGCTGCATGATCTCGCCGGGGGTAAGCAGCGGCCGCGCCGTCTCGGAACGAGAAACCATCAGATGCGACAACCACGGAGCAAGGCGGTGTCCGGCATAGTTCTGCATGGCGCGCATTTCCGTCGCGGTCCCGAGCGAGTCGGAGACGCGCTTGGCAGTACGTTCATCATTGGTCGCGAAACTCACCCTGACATGGCAATTGTCGAGGATGGAATTGTTCGCACCATATGCCTTCTCGATCTGGTTGAGGCTCTGCGCGATCAGGAACGCCTTGGTCTGATAACCGGCCATGAAGGCAAGCGCGCTCTCGAAGAAGTCGAGCCTGCCGAGTGCGGGAAACTCGTCGAGCATCATCAGCAGCCGGTGGCGACGATCCTTCGCATGCAGGTCTTCCGTCAATCGCCGGCCGATCTGGTTGAGGACAAGGCGCACGAGCGGTTTGGTACGGGAAATGTCGGACGGCGGCACGACCAGATAGAGCGTGGTCGGTCGCTCCTCGCTGACAAGATCGGCAATGCGCCAGTCGCAACGGCTGGTGACGGCCGCGACGACCGGATCTCGATACAGCCCAAGAAAGCTCATGGCGGTGCTCAAGACGCCGGAGCGCTCATTGTCCGATTTGTTCAGCAGCTCGCGGGCGGCGCTGGCGACAACCGGATGCGGTCCCTTCTCGCCAAGGTGCGGCGTGGTCATCATGGCGGACAGCGTAGATTCGATCGGGCGGCGCGGATCGGAGAGGAAGGCAGCGACGCCCGCCAGCGTCTTACCCTGCTCGGCATAGAGAACGTGCAGGATCGCGCCGACAAGAAGCGAATGAGATGTCTTTTCCCAATGGTTCCGCTTTTCCAGCGAGCCTTCAGGATCAACGAGCACATCGGCGACATTCTGCACGTCGCGAACCTCCCATTCTCCTTTGCGCACCTCCAGCAGAGGATTGTAGGCGGAAGAAGCTGCATTGGTCGGGTCGAACAGCAGCACGCGGCCATGTCTGGCGCGGAAGCCGGACGTCAGTTCCCAGTTCTCGCCCTTGATGTCGTGAACGATGGCCGATCCCGGCCATGTCAATAACGTGGGCACCACCAGTCCTACCCCTTTGCCGGATCGGGTCGGAGCGAATGCCAGCACATGCTCGGCTCCATTGTGGCGAAGATATTCGGTTTCATAGCAGCCAAGCACCACACCGTCATTGCCAAGAAGACCGGCTTCTTCGATTTCCTCGCGTTTGGCCCATCGAGCAGAACCGAAAGTGCGAACGTCCCGTGCCTCCCGCGCCCGCCAGATCGACATGAATATGGCAACCGCGATTGCCATCAGACCACCCGACGCGGCAATGGCTCCGCCTTCGAGAAAGACGCTCGGCGCATAGGCGTCGTAGAAATACCACCACCAGAACAGGGCGGGCGGGGGATAGATGGGCTGGCCCACAAGCTCGAACCAGGGCGAGCCAAGTTGGAGCTGGAAGCCAAGCCGCCATGCCGTCCATTGTGTTGCGCTCCAGACCGCAACGAGCACGATCAGCAGAACAATGGTGATCTGCCCCCAAAGCACGCGCGTAGCCGACAAGACGGGAACTCCCTTCCGAACATGGTTTGTTGTTGAGGGAAAAGGAATTTCCAAAATGATTTCAACATGATTGAACGCCGGTATCGTAGTCAGGCGAAGGCGGTCGAAAAAATACTTGCGCATTGCGGTGTGCTATCCTTGACTTTCTCATAGGCCAAGCCCGCGTTTCCTGCCGAAGTTCCAATCCACGCCGCCGTCGGCGCGAGCCACGCCGGATATGTGCTGGCCGATATGCTTCTCGACAGAAGGCGTCCACGGCACGAGGCTGAAGCCGAGACCATCATCGACCATCGCGAAGCGGCCGGATGCGAGCGTGAAACGCCGGCTGTAGGTGCCGGCGACATACTCGCCTGCGGTCGCTTCGCGGAACGGCATGTTCATTTCATGCGAGAGTTTTTCGCCGAGTGCGTCCAGTTCACGTTCGCGGAGCGTGCCGAGAAGATTGCGGGCGAAGATAACCCGCTCGCCCTCGCGCCGTGCCAGCCTCTCTTCGATCAGATGTTCGGCCCTCGCCTCCATCGCCTGTTGCACCTCCAGCCCGAAACCGCCGCCGAGATCGACAGCATCGCGGGCGACAAGCTGACGATCGAGCCATGTGGCGCCGTCGGCCGTGGTCTGGGCCTCAAGGGAAAGATCGGAACGAACCGCCAGCGCAACGCGGCGCTCGCCTCTCGAATCCTCGAAAGAGCGCAGTTCGACAATCGAACCCGGCGCGCTGTCCCCGGCGGCTTCAATATCGGGAAGACGAATATGGTGGGTGTGGCCGTCCACACCATCGACCACGGCGAAGGCCGTGCCGCGCAACTCGTCGTCCAGACCGCGCTCGACCAGCCGTCCGATGACCGGCTCGCCATGCGCCTCGCCGGACAGCACGTAATCGGCAGCGCCGCGCTCGATGCCCCGCTCCGTCAAGGCCCGGTGCATCCGCTTGATAATGTCGCCGCGTAGCCCAAGCTCGCGCAAGGTGGCTTCGGCCTCGCCGGATATGATCCATTGGCCGGGGCCGACGCTTTCAGCCAGGCCGAGATGTTCGAGGTGACGAAGCCGGCCGACTTTCTGGATCGAATAATCGTCGGCCTGCTTATCCGGAGACGGAGCAACATCTATGATGCCATGCTCGTTTGTGTCACGAAGAAGCTGGCGATCAAGCTGTGTCCAGCGGTCGGCCTCTATCTGTCGTTCCAGCGAACGGCGTATGTCCAATTCGGTACGCGGTCCCAATTCCAGCGTCACGAGATCCTGCGCCCGGTCGCGCAATCCGCTCTTGATATAGTCGCGGTCTATCACGAGGTCTTGCCCGTCGTCGGTGCGGCCGCGCACGATGACATGCACATGGGGATTGTCGGTGTTCCAGTGATCTACGCCCACCCATTCGAGTTTGGTGCCGAGATCCTTTTCCGCCTGCGCCATCAGCTCGCGCGTGAACCGCTTCAGGTCTTCCATGTCGGCGGCATCTTCCGGCGAGACGATGAACCGGAAATGATGCCGGTCGTCCTTGCACTGATCGGCAAATTCCTTTGCGTCGGCATTGTCGGTTTCGGGTCCGAACATGCGGGCCTTCTCGTATTTCTCCCCATTGCTCACTTCGTTCGCGGCGCGGGTGACGCCCTCGCGGCGGAGATAACTGAGATGACGGGCAAGCGGGCTACGGTCGCCCTTGTTGCGGACAATGCGCGCCTTCACCGTGCAGAAATGAGTGCGGTTGGTGATGAGACGATTGGCGCGCACGCTTGCCACGCGGCCGCGAGCGAAGTTCGGCCCACGGCCTTTGCCGGACGTGATCTTGCCAGTCCGGGAAACATGCCCGCCGGCCTTCTGCGCGGCGGCGAGCGCCTGCGCGACAAACGGCCTTGCCCGCTGGGCCTTGCTGGTGCGGATGCGTCCAGGCCGGACGCGGAAATCGTCGTCCCGGCTCATGGGGTCACTCGCTCCGAGGTGAAGGATTCGTTGAAAATATTCGATAAATTCTGAGTGCGCACATCGCACTTATAGCCCGCGATGTGCGGAAAGCCGGAAAAAAGCCAATCAAAACAACCGACCGTCCAAGCCGCGATGTGCGGCCTTTTATCTTGCCTTACATCGGACGTTGCCGCCGCCCCTCCCCGCCATCCCGCATGAGTTACGATGACGCTCGGTAGACCACCCGGCACCACGAAACTCATGGCCGCGCCTCCTGCCCATCGGACCGGTGCACGAACAGGCCAAAGGACGGCGGTGCGAGCGCCGACAAGTCGGTGATCGTGCCGGCCTTGGATGGGCCATCGGAAGTAAGATCAGCCGCCGTATCGCCGCCGCCACCGGCAACCGCTGCGCGAGCGATGAAGAGCGGCGTGACAGACCATTCGGAGCGCGCCGGACGATCAGCCGTGCGCCAGGCAACGGTGGCGTCCGCGTCGATCTGCGGCACGATCTTCGCCATGTAGGCGACCGTCTCGGCGGGCAATGGATCGCCGGTCACGAGATGCTTTTCATAGCGGCCGGGACCGGCATTGTAGGCGGCGAGGAAGCCCGGCGAACCATAGAGGTCGTGCAGTTCCGCGATATAGGCGCTGCCGGCCAGAATATTGTCGCGAGGATCGTAGGGATCATCGCCAAGGCCATGTCGGGCGCGCAGTTCCTGCCATGTCGCAGGCATGATCTGCATCAGGCCCATCGCGCCTTTTGGCGAGATGGCGTGCGGATCATGATCGCTTTCTGCCTGTATGACGGCACGTATCCAGCGTTCGGGAATGGCGAAGCGTTTCGCCGCTTCCGCGATATGAGAGGCCCAAGGATCAGACGATGCGACGGCGGTGGCCGTGCGCGTCGTCTGCGTTTCGTTCCGCAGAGGATCGGCCATTGCCGCGCATGGCAGCGTGACGATCGTGGCGCCTGCAATCAGCAGCGCCATGATCGCCGGAACGGCGGCGCATGGTCCACCGTCCCGATTGCCCATCAGCCTGCCATCGTGCTCGCTCTGGCCAAGGGCAAGGCTTCGCCGCCGGCCAACATTTTCCGGACGGGCATCGTCGCAAGACGTGTCCGTTCTCCGGAAAACAGTCCGTCGCCCTTGACCGCCACTGCGCGCGACGGCCGCCCGATAGGCGATCGGGTCGAGGGGAGTGATCGGCGTTCGATCGATCAAGGGGAGTGAGCCTGAAAGTTCGCGGGAAGGATGGCAGCGCATGAGGTTCACGCCTCACCGTCGCACCGCATCTTGCACGTCCAGTGAAGATTCCAGACGTCTTTCTTGGTGTCGGACTCGAACATGCGGGCGCGGACCGGCTTGACGAAGGAAGGATCGTCTATGGTGACAGAGAGATACGCGCCTGCGCGTTCGCCGGTTCGATCCCATGCCGCGCCGACTTCGAGACCATCGGCGAAGATGCGATGACTCGGCGCATTTTCGGCGTCCGTCTCATCGATGGGATGGATGGTCACTTCGGCGTCGAGGGTGAGCGTGCGGATGCGGCCGAAAAATCCATCGGCCTTGCGGGTAAAGGTGCCTATCTGGGCCATTGCGAAAAACTCCTGCTGTTGAAGAAGCGAGCCGTTCACGGCTCGTCGGAAACCGGCTCGCGGAAAGTTTCCACGACCGGATCGGGATCGTCAGTGGTCCAGAGCGGGATTGCCCGACCGACGACGGTTGTGAGGGGAAGCGGCCCGAAATAACGGCTGTCGAAGCTGTCGGGCGCGTCCCAGTTCATGAAGAAGGCTTCGCCGGCGTGGAGCGTCCGGCAGCCTTGCCAGTCGGGCAGCGGCCGGCCTTGGCCGTCGCGCTCGCGGGCCTGCCCGTAGGTCATGCCGTAGGCGGTGATCTCCGTGCCGTTGCGGCAGACGGTCGTTCCGGAAAGCGCCAGCACGCGCTTGAGAAGCGGCAGGCTCTTCGGCAGATAGTGGCGCTCGTCAAGGAAGACGGCCAGATCGTCGGGCGGCATGACGACGGCCAGATCGGTGACATCGAGATGGTTGGCGGGAACGATCCGGTAGAGACCGACCGGCACGCTGGCAGATGCGTTCCAGATCACGCGGACAGCGGGCGGGTTCCAGACCGGCAGCGCGATCAGCGCCGTGCCGGCCAGCATTGCGAGGAGCGTCATGCAGCGGGCGGTCATGGCTGAAACTCCCGCCGCAACATCCATGCGCGATGCTGTTCGCGGCCGTAGGCCCGGAACGGCTCGTTGACGGTGAGACGGTTATGGATGTGCCGCCAGTGATCCGGCGCGACGTCGGCCGGATCGATGCCGCTCCGCTCAATCGCGTCGATGACGTGCAGCACCTTCTCGACCTTCGGCCAGCCGTGAGTGCGGAGAAGGATTTCGCCGCCGGGATCGACCAGCGGCACAGTCTGGTAGTTCTCACCGGGAGCGACTGCGCGCAGAATGTCGATGCGGGAAACGACGGTGCCGTAATCGTTCGCGGCCCATCTGACGAAGGCGAAGATTGTGCCGGCATCGAAGCCGACAACGCGGCGATGACGGTCGATGCGCTGCTCTTCGGCGATCCGGCCGAAGTGGATGCGCTGCTCGATGCGGTTTTCGCGCCATGTCAGATGAACCAGCGTGCGGGGCGATGAAGCGCCCACGTTCATGGGCAGGTTCTCCGGCTGAACGGCTGCGCGAATGTTCCCCAAAAACCGCGATTTTCGGCGGGTCGCGTTAGGAAGAATCCGAAGGATTCTGAGTTAGCAATGTTAGGAGCGCGGATTGCTGAAAGAATCCGGATGGTTAAACCCGGTTTCGGTCCCCGATAGCACGGGTTTCCGGTCCCTGATAGCACGGGCCTTGCGGTCCTCGATAGCACGGGTCTGTCCACAGGTTGCTCACAATCTGATCGGGCGGCGGCGCGGCAGGCGCAGCGCGGCCTTCATTGGATCGGTTGGCGTCGGTTGAAAGGTCAGGCGGATGCGGCCGTCCGGATCGGTGACAAGTTCCAGCCGGTAGCCGGGAAGCGGCTGGCGCTGGACGATGGAGCGCAGATCGTAGGCGAAATGCTTGAGCGGCGAGAGCGAACCGGACTTGAGATGCAGGTGTTCGAGATCAAAGCTCCAGCCCCATGTCTGGCGGCCGCCATGCTTGCGCACGAGACGGTAAAGCCAGCGTTCGAGGCCACCGGTCAGATCGAAATAAGCGCGGTCGATGGTGAGGATCAGGGCGTCGTCAATGACGCCGGCATAGAACCAATCCGCCAGGATGAGTTCTATGCCGAGCGGCCGGCCGGTTGCATCCAGTTGCTCTTTCCATTCGGCGATCCATGAGAAGCGATGTCGCCGCCGCTCCGACGGCTGGCGGATCGACGTGACAACCGTAGTGGATTGCAGCCGATCGAGCGCCGCCTTTAGCCGTTCATAGCTGCGGGCGGAATCGTCGCGGTCAATGAAGGAGAGGATTTCGTAAGGCGTGGCGAACATGAAACGCGAGGTTTGCAAACCGTTGTCGCGCGCCTGAACGATCTGCGACGCGGCCCATATGAGAATATCGGCGTCCCAGATCGTCGCCATGCCGTGTTCGGCCGTCGCCTCGACCCGGATCGATATGTCCCCCATGCGGAAGTCGATCGGCGTCACGCGGCGGGACTTGGCGAGCGAAAAGAAAGGCCATGCCATGAGATCCTGCGCATCGCGGGCGGCAATGTCACCGCCGCATGGCCGGAACAGTTCGAGCTGTTGTCCTTGATATATCCGGTGCGCGGGCATGAACGGCGGCATCCAGTCAGCACGCCGCATCAGCGGCAAGGTCGACGGCAGCGCCTGTGTTCGGCGCTTGCAGCAATCGCGGTGCTGCGGCTTCGGACGTTGACAGACGGGCGGCCGCATCAATCCATGCCTGAAGATCGGCGACGGTGTAGACGACGCGGCCGCCGAGCTTGTGATAGATCGGGCCGGTTCCGTCGCAACGGTGCTTTTCCAGCGTCCGGGGAGACAGGCCGAGAAGCCGGGCAGCCTCCACGGTGCGCACGAAACGCGGCCAATTCTCTTCAGTCTTCTGTTGCATTGCGGGCCTCCTTCGCAGTCTCCGCCGTGACGGCGGTTCTGTTGCGAGGATGGCGAAAATCATGCCGCCCGGAGGAGTGACAAAATAATCGCCCCCGCAAATGTCCCCCATGCAGGTCACAACAAAGCCGAAGAATGGCCGCGCTTAGCGTCGGCGCGGATGGTCGGGAAGTTTCTGGATGGGGCAAAGCAGGCGTGGATAGCCGCCGTCGATGAGTTCCTGCGCAGCGCCGAAAAGGCGGGCGACGCGTCTGCGTTCAGGCGTGTTTTTCCAGTCGATGGAACGCAGCTTGCGAAGTTCGGTGTTGAGAAGGACGCTGGCGATTTCATGACGCGATGCGCCTGCTTCCACACCGTCCCATACGCGCAGCATCAGGCTCAACCTGTGGAGCTGGTAGCGGGAAAAGCGTAGCCAGTATGGCAACGGTCCGGATAGCCTGCCACTCATCCAGGAGACCAAGCGACGGATGCATTGCTCACGTTCGGTGTAATATTCGTCAGGCGGCATCTTGATGGCGGCATTAATGATCCGGCGTCCGCATGGAAGCCAGACATAATGATCGCCGTGTCTATCCCTGACGACCGCATGAAATCCGTCCGCCGTCATATGCCCGGCAAAGTCTGGAGCGAACGGATCGAGCAACGGGCAACCATGGAAGCCCGTTGACGCGGGTTCGATGATGACGGTTGCGGGAAAAAACCGCGGATGCCAGAGCGGTCGCGCCACCGGGGCCGGGTGAGATGGATCAGCCAGGAAAGGTGACGCCCCATCGTTGGCACAAGCGCTGTTCGGCTTCGGCCTGTTTCGTTTTGCCGGAGGTCGCGCTGTTGCGCGCCTGCCTGTAATCTTCACGATATCGTTTGTTGCGGCGGAGAAACTCGAAGGTCATGCCACCGCGTCCAAGATGCCGCAGTTCTTCTTCGAACCGTGGCGAAGTCCAGTCCTGCAATGCTTCCATGCCACTCCCCTTGGGAAACTCAACCTTGGGATGGTGGGAGTATTGGCGAAGTTTCCGGAGCCGGAATACACATAATTGGAATACAAACGGTCTCCAATGAAACCGGCCGAGACGGCTATTGCAAGCGTGTTACGAGAAGGTGACGATAGCCGATCTCGGTCATCCAGCGAGCGCGGGCAAGGTGCGTTTCGTGAATGTGTCTGGCGCGTTCCGGGTCGGCTTCAACATCGATACCGAAGATAATGCGCACGGCGTCGCGCCAGTCAGCGCCTTCCTCTTCGGCATCCAGAAGACGAAGATAAGTTGCCAGATGAGCTTCATCGTAGGCGTTCACCCTATCAGTCAAGGGTGGTCCATCGTCCCTTAAAGGCTTGTTCACGGAGCCTCTTCGCCGAAAGCCACGCTAAAAACGGGCCAGTATTTTATCCGTTCGCAGGGCGACAGTTTCATGACGGCGATATCCGCAATTGCGGAATAACCTTATCGCTGAAACGTCTTAGCAAAAAGTATAGGTCTGCCCTTGCGGGTCTCTCAGGGATCGTTGCGGAAGAATTCGATCGGATCGACGTCGAGTGCTGCGCCGAGCTTTTCGAGCGTATCGACGGAAACAGCGTATTCCTCCCGCTCAAGCATGCCGACATAGTTGCGGTTGAGCTGGGCGCGGTGGGCAAGTTCTTCCTGTGACATGGATCGATCATGTCTCAACCGACGCAGGTTCTTGGCGACTCTTTCCCGTAAGATCATGGGAAAGCTGTCACCGACAGATTATTGCACTTCCACCCAATATACTGGTGATTCCGGAAAAGGGAAAGTGGCCGGTTGAAAAACCTGTGTGTGGATTCGCGAGCCGGTCTCAGATCGGCGAGCGGCGTTCGCGCCGTCTAGGCGCGGACGCCGCCGATCCGGTTTGACGGTGGCTGAAACCGGGGTTTGCGGAAAGGATCGGGCAATCTGCGGCAAGACCGCGCCTCCTCGCGCCGAGTTCAATCTTTACGGCTCAGAAACGAAGCGAGGCGATGAGTTAGCCGTGCGGAGCCAAGGGCACAGGTGCCGAATTCACATCGTGTTTCGGATGGCTCCGCTGATTTTACCTAGACTAGTCATCAGCATGGTCTTCGTGGATATGGAACGCCATGTCGATCAGCATGTCGCTTACATGGCTGTCCGCCACTTCGTAGAAGACCTGCTTTGACCGACGCTCCCCTCTGACGAGCCTTGCACCTCTGAGCAGCCGCAAATGATGGCTGACCAACGTCTGCGATAACTCCAGATTCTCAACAATCTCGCCAACAGGCCTTGGACCTGGCAAGCAAAAGAGCAGAATTCTCAGTCTTGTGGGATCGCCCAGCAGGCGGAAAGTCTCTGCCAATACGGTTACGTCGTGCTGCGTCAAGGATGGGGCTTGTTTCAATGCTCATACTCCTGTTAGGCGTGGACGTGCTCATGGCCATTGTCACGGTCGTGGTTACGCCCATCATGGTCGTGTCCATCCCCATGCGCGTGGCCCGTCGGGACAGGGAATTGGGACAGGCTGCATGCTTCCGCTTCGTCATTCCAGTCGATAGCGATAGTCGCATGTTCGATCGTAAACTGTGACTTCAGTTCATTCTCGACTCCGCGCACGACCGAGCGAGCATCGACATCGGCAGCCGGTCGCACATGCATCGTGGCCAAGGTCCGCCCGGAGGTGATCGACCAGACATGGATGTGGCTTACGGACGCCACGCTAGGGAGATTTTCGACGAGATGACGTTGAATCTTTTCGGGCGTCGCGTTGTCGGGTGCACCTTCGAGCAGGATATGGATCGACTTGCCGAGAAGGCCCCAGGCGCTGCGCAGGATCAGCAGGGAGACAACCACCGACAGGATGGGATCGATCAGGATCCAACCCGTGTAAGAGATCACGATGGCTGCTGAAACCGCACCCACGGAACCGAGCAGGTCACCCATGACATGAAGGGCGGCGCCCTTGATGTTGACGTGCTCGCTATCGCCGCGCGTCAGAATCCAGAACACCAGAATATTGATGAGAAGGCCGGCGATGGCAACGCCGAGCATCGGTCCCGCCAAGATCACGTGCGGTTCCTGGAAGCGCTGCCAAGCTTCATAGACAATCCAGACGACGATCGCGAACAGCGTGATCGCATTGATGAAACCGGCAAGGACCTCGAAACGCAGATAACCGAAGGTTCGCTTGGAGTCGGCCTCGCGCCGTCCGAACCGAAAGGCCGCATAGGCTAGCGCCAGCGCAGCCGCGTCGCTCAACATATGTCCTGCGTCGGCCAGCAGCGCCAGCGATCCTGAGATCAGACCGCCGATCACCTCCACAATCATGAACGTGAAAATCAGGAAAAACGAGAGAAGAACCTTACGCTCATTATCGCTCGTGACGGTCGGCGCATGGGAGTGATCGTGAGAATGGTCATCGTGAGAATGACCATGGCTGTGTGAATGGGACATTTCAGGGCTCATCCGTTTGACATATAACACATGAATAGATGTTCATATGTTATATGTCAACTGCTCCGCTAGCAATCCGCCCCAGCGGGTAGGGTCTACGGCGGGGCAGTGTGTCACCGTATCGCGCCGGTAGGCTTGATCACCATCCACTCAATGGTCCCGGATGGGGTCGAGGGAAACCTGTCCCTCTTGG
Organism: Ochrobactrum sp. PL_is501; assembly: GCF_055816895.1. Lineage (NCBI taxonomy): Bacteria > Pseudomonadati > Pseudomonadota > Alphaproteobacteria > Hyphomicrobiales > Brucellaceae > Ochrobactrum > Ochrobactrum sp. PL_is501. The sequence continues at coordinate 45,253 of NZ_JBVPGR010000024.1, forward strand.
AATTGACCAGCAACGCCGCAATGACCGCGGCAATCACGAGGGCAGCTCCAGACTATAAGCGCAGGACGAGCCGAAGATCAGTGCATCAATGGCAGATCTCTCTCCACATCGCTGTCGCTGGCCTCGCGCGCGTCAGAGCGCACCGGGTGCATCCGGCGATCTGCTCGCCGTGACCGAGTTGGAAATGGTCGAAAGGACGGCCAAAGCTCCAACGCAACGCCGATTTGCTGCGAAGCGTTGAAGAGTACCGATGCGATACCAGGAGGGGGGCGGCCGCCACTGAGGTTCGACGTCCGGCGCCTCCGCATTGTGATCCGCGACACATCGGCAGCTGTTGACCTGCAAAGTCGGCAATGGCCCATCCCGTTCCTGGCTCATCCATCCTTGGATCTCACCGGACAAATCATGCCTTATTGGGTCGCGGGCATTTCCTCTGGTGCGCAGGAAGCTTACCGATCGTCAGATAAGCTTCAGACAGTGACTTGTGAGAAACTGCGGCACCAGTCTCTCGCGCATCAATAAGTTCAAGGGTCTGCAAAAGCTTCTCGGCAACTTCCATGTCGCCGTCGGAACAGGCCCGTTTGAACAATTGCAGGATTTCGCCGGCGACGATCATAGCTACTGCTCCCTGGCTCCATAGCTGCTTCTTTTTGCCAGTGCCGAAACAACGGGCCCGAGGTGCTCGAACTTGTTACCCGTCGCTCCAGAACGACGGTGAGTCCTGAGCGTCCTGTCCGACTTACCATCCGCCGAGAGTTCGTCGATGATGGGGCAGTCCGGTCGGGTATTACCACGACAATTTTCGGCCAGATGCTTGAGCGTCATGCTCATCTCCTGGAGTTCGCGTGCCTTCCGCTCAAGCTCTTCGACATGCTCAAGTGCAACAAACTTGACGTCCGAGCTCGCACGGCTTCGATCTCGCCACAGGGCGAGCAATTCGGTCATTTTTTCGACCGAGAAGCCGAGATCGCGTGCACGCCTGATGAAGCGCAATGTATGCACATCCTTTTCGGAGTAGTCCCGATAGCCGCTATCTGTTCGGGATGCCTCCGGGATCAATCCGATCGATTCGTAATAGCGGATCATCTTGGCTGAAACGCCCGAAGCCGCCGCGGCCTTGCCGATATTCATCATCCTGTCCTTTATGGTTTTATGTGGTCGGTTGTTCGGGCGTAAAGAACACATCCGCGTGCATGTCCTCGCTCCGCAGACCCAGTTCGCGAAACATGACACCGGCAGCGTCAATCATGGCGGGCGGTCCCGCCATATATGCCTTCCAGCCATCGAGATCCTGAATATCACTCACGATCGCATCCGTTACCAGGCCGGTTCGGAAGTGATCGGATCGGCTCACCTCCGAGAGCACAGGAATGAACTGGAGATTGTCGTAGGTGCTCGTCAGAAGACTGAAATGTTCGACCAGATAGAGATCGCGCTCCGTCCGCGCCCCAAAATAGAGATGGATCGGCTGACGCTGGCCAACGGCGAGCGCCATTTCGACGATCGACTTGATCGGAGCCAGGCCCGACCCGCCGGCGACCGCCAGAATTGGACCGGTATGCTGTTCGCGGAAAAATGAATTGCCGAGCGGCCCGCGAACCGAAACCTTGTCGCCAACTTTGAGCGACGTGGCGACGTGTTCGCTCGTGGCTCCGCCGGGCACATGCCTGATATGGAATTCGAGATAGGATCGGCCAGGCTGGTTCGCCATCGAATAGTCGCGGGCCGGCACACCGGCAAACGTTACCTGCGCATACTGGCCGGCCTTGAACGCGACGGTCTCGCCCGATTCAATCTCCAGCCTGATCTGGCGGATGTCGTGGGTTGCGTCATCGATGGCGACAACGCGGGTCCGATAGGTGCGAACGGGAAGATCAAGCTTTTCCTCATCCTCGTCGAGCCACACGACCGTACAGTCCGTGAGCGGCTGCGCCCGACACGCTAGGATCAAGCCCTGGTTTCGCTCTTCATCCGTCAGGGAAAACCGCGTGTGCGGCAGGAGGTCAACCTCGCCACTGAGCAGTCGGGACTTACATGAGCCGCAGCGGCCCGAGCGGCATCCATGAGGATATGCGATCCCTTCCTCCAGCGCCGTCTCGAGAATGGTGCGGCCAGCCGGGACGGTGATGGTGCGCGCTGCTTGCCGAATTTCGATCTGTCTTGCCATGGCAATCTCCCTCAGGCAGTGCCCAATGACAGGGCTTCCGCCAGGCGAGGCTTCTGGTCGGCAAAGGTTCCGTAGAAGACCTGTACGTTGACAATCGTGATCGGGGCGACACGCACACCGGTGCGCGCCTTCGCCTCTTCGGCTATCTGGGGATCTGACAGATCCCGCTCTTCATATGGAACGCCCTGGTCTGCAAGCCACCGCTTGACAGCATGGCAGTCGGGGCAGGTTGGCGTTGTGTAAAGCACCACCGATGGGCTCTTCGTATTGGTCATCGTTCATTCCTTTTCTTCAGATCTGGCGAGCCTGCCGGAGCAGGCCCGCATATCTCATTTCGCGGGTGCGAGTTCCGGCCGATAGTGCGGGGCAGCACCGCTCTCCACCAGCGCGGGGGCGCGGAAGGTCTTGAGCCGGAGCGCATTGCCGAGCACGAAGACGCTCGACAGGGCCATGGCGCCGGCGGCGAAGACCGGTGACAGCAGGATGCCGTAGGCCGGATAGAGCAGCCCGGCGGCAACGGGGACCAGAGCCGTGTTGTAGGCGAAGGCCCAGAACAGGTTCTGCCGAATGTTCCCAATCGTCGCCTTGGACAGTGCGATTGCGTTCGGCACGCCTTGCAGGCTCCCCGACATCAGCACCACGTCGGCGGCCTCGATGGCAATGTCCGTTCCGGTGCCGATGGCAAGACCGACATCCGCTTCGGCCAGCGCCGGAGCGTCATTGATGCCGTCGCCGACGAAGGCAACCTTGCCATGCTCAGCCTTGAGACGACGCACCGCGTCGACCTTGCCGTCCGGCAGGACTTCCGCCACCACCTCATCGATCCCAAGGCGCTTGGCAATAGCTTCGGCCGTCCGCTTGTTGTCGCCGGTGATCATCGCAACCTTGAGGCCGAGATCGTGCAGCGCCTTAATCGCCAAAGGCGTCGTCTCCTTGATCGGATCGGCCACGGCGATGATCGCCGCGAGTTTGCCCTCGATCGCCGCATAGAGCGGCGACTTGCCCTCATTGCCGAGACGTTCGGCAGCCTTGGCGAAGCCTGCCACGTCATGGCCGAGTTCGGTCATGTAGCGGTCTGCGCCGATCTCGACGCGCTTGCCACCGGCCAGGGCCTTAACGCCGAAACCCGTCACCGATTCGAAGTTCGACACGGCCGGCAGCGGAATGTCCTCCCCTGCGGCTGCATCCACGATCGCACGGGCAATCGGATGCTCCGACTTCGCCTCGACGGACGCCACTAGACCGAGGACATCCGCCCGGTCGAAACCGATGGCTAGTTCCAGATCGGTGAGCGCCGGCTTGCCTTCGGTCAAAGTGCCCGTCTTGTCGACCGCGACGACCCTTGCGTCCTTGAGCAATTGTAGCGCTTCACCCTTGCGGAAGAGCACGCCTAACTCCGCCCCCCGGCCAGTGCCCACCATGATCGAGGTCGGTGTCGCGAGGCCCATGGCGCACGGGCAGGCGATGATCAGCACGGCGACGGCATTGATCAGCGCGAAAGTGAGCGCGGGCGACGGCCCGAAATAGAGCCAGGAAGCGAAGGTCAGGGCCGCTACGGCGAAGACCGCCGGCACGAACCACATGGTCACCTTGTCGACCAGCGCCTGGATCGGCAGCTTCGATCCTTGCGCTTCCTCGACCATGCGGATGATCTGCGACAGCACGGTGTTGCCGCCGACCGCAGTCGCACGGATGGCGAAGGCACCCTTCTGGTTGACCGTGCCGCCAACCACCTCGCTGCCGTGCTTCTTGGAGACCGGGATCGGCTCGCCGGTGATCATCGATTCGTCGACATAACTCTCGCCTTCGATGACCTCGCCGTCCACCGGGACGCGATCGCCGGGCCGAACCTCGACAATATCGCCGGAAACGACCGAACCGATCGGCAGGTCGACCGTCTTGCCGTTCCTGCGCACACGTGCCGTTTTTGCCTGAAGGCCGACGAGACGCTTGATCGCCTCGGATGTCCGGCCTTTGGCGCGCGCTTCGAGCAGCCGCCCGAGCAGGATAAGCGTCACGATCACCGCGGCGGCCTCGAAATAGACGTTTACCGTTCCGGCGGGGAGGAAGCCGGGCGCGAAGGTCGCGACCAGCGAATAGCCGTAAGCGGCCAGCGTGCCGACTGCGACCAGCGAGTTCATGTCAGGGGCGAGCCGCCCAAGTGCCGGAAGCCCCTTGTCGTAAAAGCGAATGCCCGGAACGAACAGGACGATGGTTGTCAACACAAATTGGATGTACCAATTCGTCTGCATGCCGATGGTCGAGGCGATCAGGTCATGCATGCCCGGGATGACGTGTGAGCCCATCTCCAGGATGAAGACCGGCACCGTCAGCACCGCTGCGAGGGTGAAATCTCGGGTCAATTCGCGGCGTTCTGCTTCCTTCTTCGCGGCGCGATCATCGGTCTCTACTTGGGCGGCCCCCGATCCCGCGACGATTACCTTGGCGTCAAAGCCCGCGTTTTCGATTGCTGCCACTACCACAGCGGCGTCGGCAGTTCCCTGGACCGTGGCCTTCTCGGTTGCCAGATTGACGATGGCGTTGGTGACACCAGGCAGGGCCCGGAGAGCCTTTTCGACACGACCCACGCAGGAGGCGCAGGTCATACCCTCGATCGTTACCTCAAGCGAGGTCGACGCTGGCGCGTTGAAACTTTCCGGAACCTCATACCCTACATCCTTCACGGCCTTGACGAGCGTGGCTGGATCAACCGGCTTGTTCGTTGTGATGCTCGCTTTTTCCGTTGCCAGATTGACGATCGCATCGGCGACGCCGGGCACGGTCTTGAGGGCTCTTTCGACACGACCCACGCAGGAAGCGCAGGTCATCCCTTCGATGGGGAGTGATATCGTTCCAGATAGGTCTGTTGCTTGAACGGGGGCATTCATAGCCGCCTCCTTTTCTTGTCCCTAATTCCAGTTCGGACAGAAGATGCGGCTTCCAACCATGGGAAGGTCAAGAGATGAGAAGGAGAAAAATCGCTATTGACCTTCCCATGGTTGGAAGCCCCACATTCGGCAACGTTAAAGCAAGACAAGGAGATTTCGCATGGAACTCAGAATCGAAGACATGACCTGCGGCGGCTGCGCAAAATCCGTTAGACAGGCGATCCTGTCGATTGATCCGAATGCCAGGGTCACGACCAATCCCGAGGCGCGCACGGTCGTGGTCGAGACGACTGCTACCCTGGCGGCACTTCAGCAGGTCCTTGATGAAGCCGGTTATCCCGCGACCGCAAAAACGCCGGGCACGGCCTTGAGACCCTTATGATCAGAACATAGCCATGAATAAACTCACCCCGATTTTTATCGCCGGCGCGCTAGCTGTTGCCGGCGGTCTCGCCTACGCGCAATCGCAGATTGGCGAACAAGGAGCAACCATGAACCGCAGTGAACATGCCGGTCACGGCGCAAGCACGCCTTCCGACAATCCTGTCATTCGCGCCTACCAAGATGTTAACGACAAGATGCACGCCAATATGGCCATAGAGTTCACGGGTGATGCGGACGAGGATTTCATGCGCGGCATGATCCCGCACCACCAGAGTGCGATCGATATGGCGCGTGTCGTGCTCGAACATGGAACGGACCCGGAAGTCCGTAAGCTCGCCGAGGGCGTGATTACTGCCCAGGAAGGCGAAATCGCCATGATGCGCGAATGGCTGGCAAAACGCGGCCAGTGACAACCGGGAGCGGCTCTCAGGAGCCGCCTTCCCCCATGAAAAATGCATAAGACATGCTTGGACGGCGTCGCCGTTGACTGTCAAACGACCGAAAGGAAGACGATCGATGCAAAGGCGTACTTTTCTGGCAAGTCTTGGGGGCCTCGTCGTGGCCGGGCCTGCAATAGCTCAAAAGCACGATATGGGCGGCATGGATGGCCACGGTAATCACGCCGTGCCTCCCACCAACGCCAATCCGGTTTTGCCGGAGGGACATCCGCTCAAGGAGCTGCCACGCCTGTCCAATCGGTCGGCCGCACCGGGCGTATTTAAGGTAAATCTCGCAGCAGAACCAGGCACCATGCGGTTCGCCGAAGGGCTCGATACGCCTGTGCTTCTCTACAATGGCACCAATCCCGTTATCGAAGCACGTGAGGGTGACAAAGTCGAGATCAGCTTCAAGAACGGAATTCCAGGCGAACCTACGACGATTCACTGGCATGGCATGCCGGTGCCGGCCGACCAGGATGGCAATCCGATGGACCCGGTGGTATCGGGTGGTAACCGAATTTATGCGTTTGATCTGCCGGAAGGCAGTGCGGCACCTTACTGGTTCCATCCCCATCCTCATGGTTTGACCGCCGAGCAGGTTTATCGCGGTCTCGCTGGCGTCTTTCTGGTCAAGCCAAAGGACGATCCCATCCCGGCGGAGTATGGCGACACGCTCCTCATGCTCACCGATCTGAGGCTCGCCGCCGACGGAACAATGCCGGAAAGCACGATGGCTGATTTGATGAACGGCCGCGTTGGCGATCATGTGCTCGTTAATGGGCAGAAGAACCCCACGATGGCTGTTGCAGTTGGAGAGAAGCGTCGCTTGCGCCTCTTCAACGCGACGAACGCGCGATTCCTACGGCTTAAGTTCGAGAATGCGAGCATGACCGTCATAGGAACGGATGGTGGCCTAATCGAAGCCCCTTTCGCCGTCGATGAGCTGCTGCTCGCGCCGGCCGAACGCGTTGAGTTGATTGTTTCTTTCGACAAGCCGGGAATGGCCATGCTCACGACGCTCGAATATGAGCGCGGCTGGATGGGGCCAGGTAAGCCGATCGAGGCCGACATGACCCTGTTGACGGCACACGTATCAGATGCGCCGGCAAGTGCAATACCTCCGTTGCCGGCAAAGCTACGCACCATCGAAGCTCTTGAGAATCCGGTTGTCACGCGTCGTTTTGTGCTGACGGAATCCATGGGCGGTATGGACCATAGTAACATGTCGATGCAGGGCATGGATCACTCCAATATGTCGATGTCTTCCGACAGCATGAAGATGAAGTTCCTGATCAACGGTGCCAGCTTCGACATGAACCGCATAGACGTAGTTTCGAAAGTCGGACAAGTCGAACTTTGGGAAGTCGTCAACGAAGCGGATATGGACCATCCCTTCCATGTGCATGGGACGCAGTTCCAGATAATCGAGCACGAGAAGGACGGAAAGGTCACCAGACCAACCTATCGCGCGTGGAAGGATACCGTGAACATCGTGGCCGGAGAGACGGTTCGGATTCTGCTGCGCCAAGATCTGCCGGGACCACGCATGTATCACTGCCATATCCTCGAGCACGAACAGCTCGGAATGATGGGTACGATTGACGTTCGAGCCTAAGTTTTGGATCGGCACATGAAACAAAGGCCCGCCGCGAAAATAATCGCGGCGCGCTAATTCGGATACATGGCTCTGTTGTGGCGTCGCACCGCCGGCTCCTGCTTTTCAGGGGCACATATTCCGCCGCGGGGCGCCGAGACGAAGGCTTGCCTTCTCGCGCCCTAGTGCCCGCCGAAAGCCATTGATTATTTGATTCGGGAAAGCCGCCGGTCACGCTTCCTTAGCGGATTTCCGGCAGCTGAGGCGTTCCGCATGCTGTTCCTACTAAGCTGAGCCGAACTCCTCCCGACCCGAGCGCATCGGAGAAATCAGCTTTGCTGATGGCCGGATCAAACCCTTGATGAATCACGTCAAGAGCTCCTTCTGAAAAATTATTCCTCGGGCCTTGACCTTCCCATGGTTGGAAGCTGCACCTTCCAAAAAGTCACCGCCGTCTCACGCTGTCCGGTGGCGTGCCCTTATGAAGGAGAACGACAATGAGTAGCAAAGCCACCACCCTGTTCCTGGCCGGAGCGGTCATCGCCGGTGGTACTCTTGGCACTGTCTATCGCGACGAGGTTAGACCCTACGCCGAAAATCTACTGGCGCTTGTTTCGTCGGCTGCCGTATCACAAGCCACTGCGCAATCGGCTCAAATGCCTGCCCCACAGGTCCCTGTCGCCGAAGTCATCACGCGTAAGGTCGCGCCGTCCGTGGAGTTTACCGGCCATACCGAAGCCATCAGCGCGGTTGAGCTGCGACCGCGCGTCGGCGGCGCAATCGACGCCGTTAGCGTTCCCGAAGGCGGCCTCGTTCGACCCGGCGATCTTCTCTTCCAGATCGATCCGAGACCCTTCCAGGTCGCCCTGGATGCAGCTGAGGCCCAGTTGCAGCAGGCAAAGGTTCTGCTCGACCAGGCCGAAATCGATTTCCGGCGTGCCGAAAGACTGGCTCCGAATGGGACCGTGTCGCGCAAGACCTTCGATGACGCGCAGGCAGCACGCCGTCAGCGCCAGGCCCAGGTGGAAATCGCCAAGGCTGCTGTTGCGGCCGCGGAACTTGATCTGTCGTTCACGCGCGTCACGGCACCGATTGCCGGGCGCGTTGACCGTGTTCTTGTTACGGAAGGCAATCTCGTCACCGGTGGCAATGCAGGGGCTGCGACCCTGCTCACCACGATCGTCTCGACCGATCCGCTCTATGTCTATTTCGATATCGACGAAGCCACCTATCTCGGATTCGTCGCTCGTGCACGCGAATCAGACTCGGGGACGGTTGGCGGCAGGCTTCCCGTGCAGGTCGGCTTGATGACCGATATGGGGTTCCCAAATGTCGGCGAACTCGACTTTCTCGGCAACCGTGTTGACCGGAGTACGGGCACGATCCGCGCCAGGGCAGTAGTCAAGAACCTAGATGGCCGGCTGACACCAGGCCTCTTCACGCGGGTGAAGCTCGTTACCGCCGAACCGGCTCAGACCGTGCTCATCGACGAACAGGCGATCGGTACCGACCAGGGGCGCCGCTACGTTCTGGCTCTCGGTGCCGAGAACAAGGCCGAGTACCGACCGGTTGAACTGGGGCCAATGATCGATGGTCTGCGCGTTGTTTCCAGCGGCCTCACGCCAGGCGAGAAAATCATTATCAAGGGGCTGGTTCGCCCCGGAATGCAAGTTGACCCGCAAACAGTTTCGATGTTGTCGGGCCAATCCGTCGATGGTGACCGAGCGGCGGCTGCATCGCAGGAGGCACGTCGATGAATATCCCACGCTTTTTCGTCGACCGTCCCATCTTCGCGGTCGTCCTGTCCGTATTGATGCTGATCGGCGGTGGCCTGACGCTCTTGAAACTGCCATTGAGCGAATATCCGCAGGTGACCCCGCCGACGGTACAAGTCACCGCAAGTTATCCAGGCGCCAGTCCCGAAGTGATTGCAGAAACGGTTGCCGCGCCGCTGGAGCAGGTGATCAATGGCGTTGAGAACATGCTCTATATGAGCTCGCAGGCGGCGACCGATGGGCGCATGACGCTGACTGTGACATTCCAGCAGGGCACGGATCCTGACATGGCGCAAGTTCAGGTGCAGAATCGTGTCTCGCGCGCGCTTCCGCGTCTGCCGCAAGAGGTTCAGCGCATCGGTGTGGTGACGCAAAAGACCTCGCCGGATATCCTGATGGTGGTTCATCTGGTATCACCCGATGATCGCTATGACCCACTCTATCTGTCGAATTTCGCCACCTTACAGGTGCGCGACCAGCTTGCGCGCCTGTCAGGTGTGGGTGACGTACTCGTCTGGGGTGCTGGCGAGTATTCCATGCGGGTGTGGCTCGATCCGGCCAAGGTGGCAGCGCGTGGTCTGACCGCTTCGGACGTGGTGGCGGCAATTCAGGAGCAGAATGCCCAGGTAGCCGCAGGCTCGATTGGCCAGCAGCCAAACGCCTCGGCTGCGTTCCAGGTCACGGTCAACACGCTTGGCAGGCTTTCCAACGAGGAGCAGTTCGGCGACATCGTCGTCAAGACCGGCAGCGATGGCCAGATAACCCGTTTACGCGATATTGCCCGTATCGAACTCGGCGCAGACGCTTACGCGCTGCGCAGTCTTCTCGACGGCAAGCCGGCGCTGGCAATGCAGATTGTCCAGAGCCCGGGCGCCAACGCCCTCGACGTGGCGAGCGCTGTTCGCAACACCATGGAAGAACTGCAAAAAGGCTTTCCCGAGGGCATAGAATACCGCATTGCCTACGACCCCACCGTCTTCGTCAAGGCGTCTCTGGAGGCCGTAGTCATAACGCTGCTCGAAGCCATCGTTTTGGTCGTGATCGTCGTCGTGCTTTTCCTTCAGACATGGCGGGCTTCGATCATTCCGCTCGTTGCGGTCCCTGTGTCGTTGGTTGGTACATTCGCGCTTATGTACATGTTCGGCTTCTCGCTGAACACATTGTCACTGTTCGGTCTCGTGCTTTCCATCGGGATCGTCGTTGATGACGCTATCGTCGTCGTCGAAAATGTCGAGCGTCATATCGCGCTTGGCGAAACGCCAAAGGAAGCAGCACGCAAGGCCATGGACGAAGTGACCGGGCCGATCATTGCCATTACGTCCGTCCTGTCGGCCGTGTTCATTCCCTCGGTATTCCTGTCAGGGCTGCAAGGTGAGTTCTACCGCCAGTTCGCCCTCACGATCGCAATCTCGACTATCTTCTCGGCGATCAACTCCCTCACGCTTTCTCCCGCGCTTGCCGGCGTGCTCTTGAAGCCGCACCACGGCGAGGTGAAGCGTGACCTCCTGACACGGGTGATTGATGGTTTGTTCGGCTGGTTCTTCAGGCTCTTCAACCGGTTCTTCGACAGTGCTTCGAATGCTTATGTCTGGTCTGTGCGCCGCGCCGTGAGGCTGAGCACGCTCGTCCTGCTCGTCTATGCTGGTTTGCTTGGCATGACATGGATGGGGTTCCAGACTGTACCCAGCGGGTTTGTTCCAGCTCAGGACAAATATTACCTCGTCGGTATTGCACAGCTGCCGACGGGAGCTTCGCTCGACAGGACCGAGGCGGTGGTTAAGAAAATGTCTGAGATTGCACTTGCCGAACCCGGTGTGGAAAGTGTCGTCGCTTTCCCAGGCCTTTCGGTCAACGGCATGGTCAATATCCCGAACGCTGCCGTTATGTTCACCATGCTCAAGCCCTTTGATGAACGCAAGGACCCTTCTTTGTCCGCCTTCGCCATCGCAGGCCGCCTGATGGGCAAATTCAGCCAGATACCTGATGGTTTTGCTGGTATATTCCCGCCCCCGCCGGTTCCGGGTCTCGGCACGACCGGAGGATTCAAAATTCAGATCGAAGACAGGGCGGGCCTTGGGTTTGAAGCGCTCGCCGAGACACAAGGGGCAATCATGGCCAAGGCGATGCAGGCACCGGAACTAGCGGGCATGCTCGCAAGCTTCCAGGTGAACGCGCCGCAGGTTCAGGTGGATATCGACCGGGTAAAAGCCAAGTCGCAAGGCGTGCCGCTCAACACCATATTCGAAACGCTGCAGGTCAATCTTGGCTCGCTTTACGCGAATGACTTCAATCGCTTTGGCCGGACCTATCGTGTCGTCGTCCAAGCGGACGCCCCCTTCCGGATGCAGCCGGAGGATATCGGTCGCCTGAAGGTGAGAAACGCAACAGGCGAAATGATTCCGTTATCTGCCCTTTTGACGATCAAGCATAGTTCGGGCCCGGATCGGGTCATGCATTACAACAGTTTCCCATCGGCAGATATAAGCGGTGGTCCGGCACCCGGCTATTCGTTCGGGCAGGCAACAGCCGCAATAGAACGCATCATGACGGAAACCCTGCCATCCGGCATGGCCTTCGAGTGGACGGAGCTTGCCTATCAGGAGAAACAGGCCGGAAACACGGCAATGTATATATTCTCGCTTTCTGTTCTACTCGCTTTTCTCATTCTTGCTGCTCAGTATAACAGCTGGTCGTTGCCATTCGCTGTGCTGCTGATCGCACCGATGGCTCTGCTTTCAGCAATTGTCGGTGTCTGGCTAACCAGTGGTGACAACAACATTTTTACTCAGATCGGTTTCGTCGTTCTGGTTGGTCTTGCCGCCAAGAATGCGATCCTGATCGTGGAGTTCGCGCGAGCGAAGGAAGATGAAGGCCTCGATCCATTGAATGCCGTGCTCGAAGCGGCACGGCTTCGACTTCGACCCATACTGATGACTTCGCTCGCCTTCATTGCAGGTGTCGTACCACTTGTGATCGCAACAGGAGCGGGTGCCGAAATGCGGCATGTCATGGGCATAGCCGTGTTTTCCGGCATGCTCGGCGTCACGTTGTTCGGGCTGCTCCTGACGCCGGTATTCTATGTCGTGGTGCGGAAATTTGCGACCCGCCGCGAAAGGCGCATGAGAGCTGAAGGGGCTGTTCCGAAACAGCAACCATAAACAATTCACGGCGATCGCATCCAGTCTGATCGTGAGACCCGAGGACCGGATGCGATCGCTCCCACAATCAAAAACGATTCTGATGCGCTGAAGAAATGACCGCAGGCGGGCGGCGCAAGCCTAACTGCTCACTTAGACCCGGCGCACCTCTAGTGAGAGATATTTATGAGAACCACAAATTACGCTGTGCCTTTTATACTGATATTCCTCGCCGGTTGCGTCACTGGCCCCGATCACGAAGCTCCACAAATTGCTTTGCCAGGTAAGTTTGGGGAAGGCTCCGTGGCAAGCAATGGAAATATGGCACTGGCCGCATGGTGGAACGCATTTGGCGATGTTCGCCTTAATCGCTATGTCGCCCTGGGGCTGGAACAGAACTTGACGGTGCAACAGGCGGTCGAGAGGATCAACCAGGCGCAGGCGGATGTCATCGTAGCCGGTTCGGGAGCTCTCCCCAGCCTTATAGCCTCCGCCAGCAACACTACTAGCAAGCAAAAGGGCAGTCTGTTCAATGCCGATCAACCCATCAAGAACGTCTCCGCCGGGGGACTTGGCGTCAGTTGGCTTATTGACTTCTTCGGACAATATCGTCGCGCAAAAGAAAGTGCTTCCGCTTCGCTTGATGCAGCTTATGCCAGCGTCGATGTTCAACGCCTGGCGCTCATTTCGCAATTGACTTCAGCCTATATCGATCTTCGATATTATCAGGAGCGCATCGAGATCGCACGCCAGAATCTCAAGTCGCGTCGAGAAACACTTGCGCTAACGAGACAGCAGTTGGCAGCAGGTGCGACGTCGCGACTGGACGTTACGCAGGCCGAAGGACTCGTCCAGGTGACACTGGCCGAAATTCCTGAACTGGAGATCAATTTCCGTCGGTCCGCTCACCGTATCGCGACCCTCTTGGGATTGCCTGCTTCATCATTAATTAGCGAGCTTCAAAAAGGGGCCAGGCAGCCCACCGCACGCGCGATTGCGCGCAGTGGCATTCCCGCGGATCTGCTGCGCAATCGCCCCGATATCCGCGCGGCAGAAAGGCGGTTGGCTGCCTCTGTCGCGAAAATAGGTGTCGCGGAATCGCAACTCTATCCGAGTATTCAGCTGAGCGGATCGATTTCTCCCAGCTACACCTCTCTCAGTGGCGGATCCAATGGCTCTTTGAACGTCTGGTCCTTCGGACCAACGCTGGTTTTGCCGATCTTCGACGGAGGTCGCTTGCGCGCCAATGTGGCCGATGCCGACTCCGCAGCCAAGGAGCGATATCTTGAATGGAAAAAGACTGTTCTGGTCGCTGTTGAAGAGGTTGAGAACGCACTGGCAGCCTTAAATCGCAGCAAGCGGCAGGAGGCCACGCTGAGAAAAGCGGTAGAATCCTACAAGGACGCTCTTTTTATTGCGACGACCAATTACCGGAACGGCGTCTCAACCCTTCTCGACGTTCTGGATGCTCAGCGATCTGTCGCCGACGCACAAGCCAATCTCGCTAAAGCCATCCAGCAGACAGCATTAAGCTACGTATCCCTGAATGTTGCGATTGGCGGAGGCTACGCGAACAAGAGCGACGTCAGGTTTGTTATGCGTTGATCTGTAGCCATGCCGCCGACCGCGCACAATTTGTCCGCGGTCGGCGCTGTAAATTCGTGAGCCGATCAGAAGAGAGCCGAACAACTCTTGTATTGCTTCGAACACGAGAATGCAGAGGTATTCTTCCAGCGCTTTGATTTTTGCGCGGACACTCGACCGGCTGATGCCACGCTCCCGTTGACGCTTGGAAACTCACGGAAGTTTCTGAGGCCGATTTAGCGGCAGGAATGAGGGTGTAAACCAGCCATTGCGGTAAGAAGGCAATAATCTGAATTGCGTGGTGGGCCCAGAATATCCGCTTAGGCACTCATCCGGCCACGCTGTGTCGAGTTGCGGCGCGAAGTTAAAGCTTCCTATCAACGATTGCTTGCCTGCTAAACGCAATATTATTCCAATTATGAGGCATTCGCTCGCGTCAAATTTCATGTAGTCTTCTGCTGATGCCAGTCTTTTTTCCGCCACGTGAACTGCGGTCATCTACGACACGGTACGATAAGGGACGGCGCTCTATGATGGAGGTCGCTTAAATGCCCGCGATTTCGCATTCACATCTGCCGGTTTCCAGCCCAGTCTTTGTCTTGAGCGGAATAGTCCGCCCAGGAACAAGGATCACATCGTGGCAAAACGGAAAGGGACAACGGCAAGCAATGTGCGGGTGGTTCTGCTGCCATCTGAACGCACACCGTCCTATGATCCGTCGAAGCCTGATCCCCGCCTTCTCGATCTTGTCCGTCTGCTTGCGCGGCAAGCTGCCCGTGATTTCGTCAAAGCCGAATGGGAGCGCGCCGATAGTGAAGGCCTCCCCAGATAGGGAGAGCATCCAATGAAGGTTGCGCTTTACGCCCGCTATTCTTCCGACAATCAGCGCGACGCATCCATTGAGGACCAGCTTCGCATTTGCCGCTCCCGCGCCGAGAAGGAAGGCTGGACCGTCGTTGACAGCTATACCGACCGGGCAATCTCCGGTTCGTCGCTGCTACGGCCCGGTGTGCAGGAACTGATTGCCGATGGCCTCAAGCGCCGCTTCGACGTGATCCTGACGGAATCGCTCGACCGGCTTTCCCGCGATCAGGAAGACATTGCCGGTCTCTACAAGCGGATGCGCTTCGCCGGCGTCCGCATCGTCACGCTTTCCGAAGGCGAAGTGAGCGAGCTGCATATCGGCCTCAAGGGCACGATGGGCGCGCTCTACATCAAAGACCTTGCAGACAAGACACGGCGCGGCCTGCGCGGCCGGATCGAGGATGGCAAATCAGGCGGCGGACTTTGCTACGGCTACGACGTCGTGCGCCAGTTCGATCAGGCCGGAGAAGCCAGCCGCGGCGAGCGCACCATCAACGAGGCCGAAGCCAACATAGTGCGCCGCATCTTCATGGACTATCTGGAAGGGAAGTCGTCTCGCGCCATCGCCATGGCGCTGAACAGCGAAGGTGTGCCAGGGCCGCAAGGCAGCGAATGGGGACCGTCCACCATTCATGGCAATCCGAAGCGCGGAACCGGTATCCTCAACAACGAGCTTTATATCGGCAAGCTCGTCTGGAACCGACTGCGCTACATCAAAGACCCGGATACGGGAAAGCGCGTCTCGCGCCCGAACCCGGAAAGCGATTGGGTCATCCAGGACGTTCCCGAACTGCGTATTGTCGATCAGTACATCTGGGACGCTGTAAGGGAGCGCCAACAAAAACTCGCGAATGATCCCGCATCAGGCACGTCTGCGAACTTCCTGTGCGACAAACGCCGGCCAAAGCATCTGTTTACCGGCCTTATCAAGTGCGGCTGCTGCGGTGGCGGCTATTCGATGATCTCGAAAAACCTGCTTGGCTGCACCAATGCACGCAGCAAGGGGACCTGCGATAACTGGATCAATATCCGGCGCGACACGCTCGAAGCCTCTGTGCTGAACGGCCTCGACAAGCATCTGATGGAGCCGGAACTGTTCAAGGACTTCTGCGAGGAATTTACGCGGGAGGTGAACAAGGCCCGAATGGCGGCACGCACCTCAATCGAGGCGGCTGAGGCCGAGATCAGGAAGATCGACCGTGAACTCGACACGCTTCTGGACTTGATCCTCAAGGGTGGAGCGGCCGACCGCATCAATGCCAAGATGGTGGCGCTGGAACAGCGCAAGAAAGATATTGCGGCCATGCTCGAGACGGCGGAACAGCCCCCTGCCCTTCTCCACCCCAACATGGCCAAGATTTATCACGAACAGATCGCGGCGCTCCACGACCAGCTCCACAACGAGGCCACGCGGGCGAAGGCAGCTGAACGGCTCCGCGGGCTCGTCAGCCGCATCGAACTTGTTCCCGACGGTGAAGAACTGGTTATCGTGCTGCGCGGCGACCTTGCGGCGATCCTGACGTTTGCCTCCGGCAAAAAGAACCCGGACTTCCTCGAGGAGAAGGCGCTTCTGGAAGAACTCCTGGGCCGGGTTGGCGAAGGGCAGAACGCAAAAAAGCCCTTGCATGGCAAGGGCTTGGTTCAATCGCAGGGATCGTTGGTTGCGGGGGCAGGATTTGAACCTGCGGCCTTCAGGTTATGAGCCTGACGAGCTACCGGGCTGCTCCACCCCGCGCTATTAGTTGCGAACCTTATTGGCCCGGGAGCGAAGTCAGGCGTAGCCTG
>NZ_JBVPGR010000025.1:0-1664 GCF_055816895.1 Ochrobactrum sp. PL_is501
CAGGCTACGCCTGACTTCGCTCCCGGGCCAATAAGGTTCGCAACTAATAGCGCGGGGTGGAGCAGCCCGGTAGCTCGTCAGGCTCATAACCTGAAGGCCGCAGGTTCAAATCCTGCCCCCGCAACCAACGATCCCTGCGATCCGCTCAAGCCTTTTTTCCGAAGGGCTTTTTTGCGTTCTGTCCCTCTTGTGCACGGCCCAAAAGTTGACGTTGCCCCCAAGTTTTATCCAGTTTTGAGTTCGCTCCAGCGGTTTTGGGTTGCTGTAATCGGGGCGGTAGGGGCGGGTTGCGGTGCGGAGCCGTTCCGGCTGCGCAGCACCGCATCACGTCGCGGGTTGATTGTCTGAGCGAACTCGGCAGGCGTCATCCAGCCGAGTCCAGAGTGTGGTCGATGATCGTTGTAATCGCTGCGCCAGTTTAAAAGCGCTGATCGTGCATGGGTCAGTGACGAGAAGAGCGTTTCATTCAGGAGCTCGTCTCGTAGCCGTCCATTGAAGCTTTCGATGAAGGCGTTCTGGATCGGTTTGCCAGGCGCTATATAGTGCCATTCCACTTTGGTCCGATCCGCCCAATGCAGGATTGCGTTACTGGTGAACTCACTGCCGTTGTCACTGACGATCATCTTCGGCTTGCCACGTCTTTCGATGATCCGGTCCAACTCACGGGCAACCCGCAAGCCGGAAAGGGACGTATCGGCGACAAGAGTCAGGCATTCTCTTGTGCAATCATCGACGACCGTAAGCACCCGGAACCTGCGGCCATCGGTGAGCTGATCTGACACGAAGTCCAGCGACCAGCGAACATTGGCAGCCGTCGGGATCAACATCGGCGCTCGGGTGCCTATCGCCCGCTTACGCCCGCCACGCTTGCGTACCGTCAGCTTCTCCTCCCGATAGAGCCGGAAGAGCCGCTTGTGGTTCACAAGGTAACCCTCACGCCTGAGCAGCACTTGAAGACGTCTATATCCAAAGCGGCGACGTTCATGCGCCAGCTCCTTCATCCGCTCGCGAAGGTCATAGCCATCGCTGCGCATGGTTTCGTAACGGATCGTCATACGGCAAAAGTCCATGGCTTTACACGCCCGCCGTTCGCTCATCTGGTGGTGATCCATCAGATGAGCGACAGCTTTCCGCCTTGCTGCGGGCGTCACCACTTCTTTCCCAAAAGGTCTTTCAAAGCGGCGTTGTCGAGCATCGCATCTGCCAGGAGCCGTTTCAGCTTCGTGTTGCTCCGCCGGGCAATTGATTCACTGAATCAATTGCTTGTCCGGCTTCGATCTTCCAGCGTCTTCAACCGCTTGGCCTCGGACACGTCCATGCCGCCGAACTTGGCTTTCCATTTATAGATACTGGCATCGCTGACGCCGTGCTTGCGACAAAGCTCCGCGACAGGCGTGCCCGCCTCGTGCTCCTTCAGAATGCCGATGATCTGTTCGTCTGTAAAACGGTTGCGCTTCATTCTCTGGTCCTCTCAATGGGCCAGAGCTTACTTCAAAATGGATTATTTCAACGGGGCAACGTCAATACGGATGTAATCCCGCTTCAGGGTTTTAACGAATGCCTCGGACATTCCGTTCGACTGCGGGCTGGCCACCGGCGTGAAGCAGGGCGTCAGATTGAGTGCTTGAGCAAACAGCCTCGTGTCCCGCGCGGTATAAGCCGAG